>NZ_JBSFVY010000022.1:0-144381 GCF_053592555.1 Streptomyces sp. NPDC002643 | reverse complement strand
TTCGTCGGCGTCGGTTCAGTGCGGGATTTCGGGCCGGGAGGCGTCGCCCCGACACGGGGTCTCGTGTCTGGCGGCGTCGGCTTGTCATGAGGTCGCGTGCTGCGCGGCGTGGTCTGGCACGAGGTCTTGTGTTCGACGGCGTCGGTTCAGTGCGGGATTTCGGGCCGGGAGGCGTCGCCCCGACACGGGGTCTCGTGTCTGGCGGCGTCGGCTTGTCATGAGGTCGCGTGCCGCGCGGCGTGGTCTGGCACGAGGTTTCGTGTTGGACGGCGTGGGTCCAGTGCGGGTTTTTGTGCCCGGGGCGTCGACCCGACACGCGGTCTTGTGTCTGGCGGCGTCCCTTCGACACGAGGCCTCGTGCCCGCAGCGCATCGTTTCGGTACACGGTCTCGGGGCTGGCGGCGGGCTCGCCCCGACGCGCGCTCGCCTGCCTTGTGGTGTCGCCCCGACGCGCCCTCTCCTTGCCCCTGCGGCGTCGCCCCGACGCGCGCTCTCCCGCCCAGCAGAGCCCCCAACGCGCGAGGCCGCCCCCCAATCGCCTTATCAGCCACCGACTTGGCCTGTACCCGGCGTCGGATTCCGGCCAATGCGTAGGGGCGGGGCGGAGGGGTCGGGACGGGGTGTGGTGTGTCCGGGCGTACGGTCGGGTGGTCCCATCCGTATACGGCCGGGGCGGCAGCCCCACATGCGTGATCGGGCCCGGCGGCCAGGGTGCGACGAGGGGCCGCCGGTACCCGGGGCGGTGGCGGGCTCGTCGGCCCGGGCGGGGGTTTCACCGGAGGGCAAGCGCTCTCGGAAGGTACCGATAGCTGGCTTGACCCTGTGCGTTTGAAAGCGTACGGAGGGTCGTTGACGATTCGACATGAGTGTCCCGAACCGGACGCGGGCAGGGATCTCCGTGTACGTGTTCGATCAGGAGGGGAATCGTCATCGGCGCGCGGGCGGGGGTCATGAAGAGGCAGGCACGAGGAGGCGGTCCCACGGCGATCGGGGCCTTCTCGGTGGAAGAGGCGGAGGAAGCCACCGGCAAGGTGACGGACCAGGCCGGTGCCTGGCAGCTCAAACGCAGACTGGGGCGGGCGGACCTGAAGGCGGTGCCCGAGGCCCGTAGAGCCCTGCGGGAGCTGCTGCGGCAGTGGGGGCGGCCGGGAAGATCCGAGATAGCGGAGCTGCTCACGAGCGAGTTGGTCACCAACGCGCTCATCCACACCGACCACGACGCGGTACTCACCGCCACCGTCTCCCCCGGCGGACTCCATGTGGAGGTGAGGGACTTCGTGGGGCGCAGGCCCACACCGCAGTTGCCGGCCGCCGACGACGGCATCCACGGACGCGGCCTCCTCCTCGTCCAGTCCCTCGCCGACGCCTGGGGCGTACGCCCCCACGGTGTGGGCAAGGCGGTCTGGTTCGACCTGGACGGCGGCCTGGCCCACCCCTGAAACGGCGGACCGGCCCAACCATTGAAGACGGCGGCCTGGCCCAACCCTCAAAACGGCGGCCTGATGGCACCTCACCGGACGGACCCGAAACGCAACCCACAGCGGGCAACGACAACGGACAGGGGCGCGGCTACAAGCCGCGCCCCTGTCCAATGATGTGGTCCGGAGCCACCCGGACCCCCGCGTCAGCGCGTCACGCGTCAGCGAACCACACCTCAGCCGAACTGCTGCTCAAGATCCTTGAGCTTGCGCTCCAGCGAGTCGAGCCGCGGCAGCGCCATGGTGTCGTCCTCGGCGGTGAGGTCGACGGTGATCGACTTGTCAGCGCCGTTGCGCACGGGCTGCAGGGAGGGACGGGTACGCACGGGCAGTTGCTCCGGCGCCGATATGGCAGGCTCCGCGACCGCTTGGGCCGGGACGCGCTCCACGGTGGTGTCCACCTGGCGCTGGCCGCCCCCGCCGCCGCCCCCGCCGGGCAGACCCCGGTGGCCACGGCTGATCGCCTTGAGGTGGGCGCGCTCCAGACGCTCCGCCTCCCGCTTGCGCGCGCGGTTCTCCTGCTTTATGCGCTTGTCCTCGCGCACCTCGTCCACGGCCTCGTCCAGGCTGCGCACGCCCTCCAGCAGCATCAGCGACCAGGCCTTGTACGTCTCACGCGGAGCCCGCAGCCAGCGGACCACACGGATCTGCGGCAGCGGACGCGGCACCAGACCCTGCTCACGCAGCGCCGCCCGGCGGGTCTGCTTCAGCGCGCGGTCGAACAGCACCGCGGCGGACATGGACATGCCGGCGAAGAACTGCGGGGCGCCGTCGTGGCCGAGGCCCCGGGGCGCGTGCACCCAGTTGAACCAGGCGGCGGCACCGGCGAACGTCCACACCAGTATCCGGGAGCCGAGGGCCGCGTCACCGTGGCTGGCCTCGCGCACCGCGAGCACCGAGCAGAACATGGCGGCGCCGTCCAGGCCGAACGGAACCAGGTACTGCCACCCGTTGGTGAGGCCCAGGTTCTGTTCGCCGAAGCCGACCAAGCCGCGGAAGGAGAGCGCGGCGGCGACCGCGGCACAGCAGAAGAGAAGGATGTAGGAGGCGGTGCCGTAGAGGGCTTCCTTGCGCCTACGGCGCTCCTCGCTGCGTTCCCACGAATCCTCGGTCTTAGCGTGCTCCCCGGAGCGCTTGCCGCGCGCGAGCACCGCCACCGCCGCCAGCATTCCCAGGAGCAGCACGGCGCCCGGAAGCAGCCAGTTCAGCGATATGTCGGTCAATCTCATCAGGGGTCCCTTGCATTGGGATAGGGCGTAACGCCCGCCATAGTGGCCCAATCCTCGCGGCCCTCAGGGGGTTTCGGGGCAAGAGACCGCCAAAGAAGTGCAATGAGTGACGCATGACGGCATTCTGCTCGAACTACCGCGCGAGGGACGGGAGTTGAGTGCGAGTGAGATTACCCGTTGGAGTGGTTCCACGGAAAGTTCCTGCGGCAAGTGAGGAATTTGTGAACCACTTGTGACCCGACGGAGGGCCCCACCCGGCAGTTGATCTTACGGCACATGCCCCGGGCCGTCTCCGGGGGGTCGTCCGGCGAGGCTGGGCCGCTGTTCTCGGGCCGGTCGGGGCGAGTCGGGCCGAGGGGGCGTCAACTGGCGGAAGCCGTCGTCGGTTTGCTGAGGCCGTCGTCAGCTTGCGGAGCCTGCCGCCGGTCTGCCAAGCCTGCCGTCAGTTTGCGGAGGCCGCCGTCAGCTTGGCGATCCGCTCCGCCTCGCTCGTGCGCGGGCAGGTCGCGCAGATGTCCTCGGGGGCCAGCGTGTAGAACATGCAGCAGCTCGCCCGGTCCCGCGTGGGCACCGACTCGCCGCCCGGACCGGTCAGTTCACGGAAGCCCGCCGAGCCCACGTACGGCCGTGTCGAGCCCGGCAGCAGCAGTTCCAGCTCTTGTCGGCAGC
This sequence comes from Streptomyces sp. NPDC002643, assembly GCF_053592555.1. Classification (NCBI taxonomy): domain Bacteria; kingdom Bacillati; phylum Actinomycetota; class Actinomycetes; order Kitasatosporales; family Streptomycetaceae; genus Streptomyces; species Streptomyces sp. NPDC002643. The sequence continues at coordinate 141,005 of NZ_JBSFVY010000022.1, read as the reverse complement.
GCTCCTTCTCATCGGCGCCGAGGAGTTCGGCGACGTACCAGATCCCCTCGACCACCTCGTCGGTCGCCATCCCCCACAACGCGCGCCCCCGGCGCCGCATCCTCGGCCCGAAGCCGCCGAGCACCGGCTCTATGTGCTCGGCGAAGGCCGCACGCACCTCGGCCCGCAACGCCTCCTCGTCCGCCACGACCCGGGCCCCCGGCTCCCCGGCGGCGGGATCGCCCGGCAGACAGCTGAACGTTTCTCCGCGCACGATCAGACGGCTCCGCTCACGCTGGAACGCCACATGCTCCACCGGGAAGCGCGGCACCCGGCGCTCCAGGAACCACGGGACCGTGAAGAGCAGACACGCGTACCAGGAGTAACGGTGCAGTCCGAAGGTCGCCACTACGTCCGGGCGTCCCTGCCGTCCGTAGTCCCGCAGCATCTGCGCCTCGTCCCACGCGAGGAACGCGTCCAACTCGGCGCCCGCCTCGGCGAGCCCCGCCGCCGAGACCCACCCCTCCCCTTTTGGCAATGGATCGGTGAGGGAGAGTTCTGTCACGCTCATCACCGGCAGTGCCTCGGTGAGGCGCGAGTACGCGGATGCCAAGGGCGACGTGCGCGAACCGGGTGCCGGGGCCGGTGCTGAGGGGGGCATGCGGGAACCGCCGTTTCACCATCGCTGCCAAGTAAGGCTTACCTTACCCGTGGTTGTCGAGGTTTGAACTGAGGGCATGTGCGCCTATGGTGCTTTACGACCGGTAACAACCCCAGTAGTGACCTAAGCGCCCCATGTGCGACCCGACGGCCCCGGCCGTTGCCGCACAGCCGTCTGCCGGCTGCGCCGCTCAGCCCTGCTACTCGACCCGCCCGACTCGGCTCGCAGGAGGACTCGTGACCCACGCCGGACCCCGCCCATCCGCTGCCGCGGCCTACCGGGTGCCCGCGCAGCCCGGGGTCGCCGACGTGGACCGGGAGCGGGGCCTCACGGCGACGGACGGCGCGGGAACGGGGACCGGCATCGGCCGGGGAACGGGCGTGGGCACCGGCGCGGGAGCGGGTGCGGGCAACGGCGCGGGTTCGGGCGCCGGGTCCGTACGTCGTGACATGGCGCCCGTGGCCGACGGCGCCGGCGCCCGGGGCGAGCACACCCACAGCGAGACACCGATTCCCCTGCCCCGGGTCGGGTCCACGGGGGTCGAGGAGCCTGCCCGTACGGCCCGGCCCCAGGGGCGGCCGGTCGTGCAGCGGGCCTCCGTCCGGGGGCAGATCCTCGACGCCCTGCGGGCAGCCCTCGTGGGTGGGGAGCTGACACCCGGCGAGGTGTACTCGGCGCCCGCGCTCGGGGAGCGGTTCGGCGTCTCGGCCACGCCCGTACGGGAGGCCATGCAGCAACTCGCCATCGAGGGCGCGGTCGAGGTCGTGCCCAACCGGGGGTTCCGGGTCGTCAGGCGCGGGGCGCGGGAGCTGGCCGAACTCGCCGAGGTGCGGGCGTTGCTCCAAGTGCCGGTGGTCCTGCGGCTCGCGCGTACGCTGCCGACCGAACGGTGGGCCGAGCTGAGGCCGTTGGCGGAGGAGACCGCGCGCGCGGCCTCGTCCGGGTGCCGGGCCACGTACGGGGAGGCGGATCGGGCGTTTCACCGGGGGATGCTGGCGCTCGCGGGCAACGAGCAGTTGGTGCAGATCGCCGATGATCTGCATCGCCGGACGCAGCTGCCGCTGAGCGTCGCCGGGTCGGCGGCCGGTACGCGGCTTGAGCTGCTGGCCGATGCCGCCGAGCACATCGCGTTGGTGGACGCGTTGATGGCGGGGGATGTGGCGGCCGTGGAGTGCCTTATGGGGAATCATTTCGGCGGGACGGTTTGAGGGGCGGCGAGTTGGCGCCGTAGGGGTGACGGGTCGTTGTCGGGTGCCGGCCGTCCGTGGCTGGTCGCGCCCACGCGGCGGAGCCGCACATCGATGCAGCCCCGCGCCCCTTTAGGGGGCTTCGCCCCCATCAAGGGCTCGCCCCCTCGCACCGTCGCCCCCTTACGCCGTCGCCGCCGGTGGTGCCAACTGCCTTGCCAGCCATGTGGGTACGCCGCCCAGGAGGCGGAAGAGGCGGCGGGCCTCCTCGCGCAGGCGGGCCGCCTCCGGCTCCGGTTCGGTGTCGGCCAGGGAGGCCAGCGCGGGGGCCGTGCCCACCAGGTAGCCCAAATCCTCGCGGATGCGGAGGGATTCGGCGAAGCCGTGGCGGGCCTCAGCCAACTCGCCCTCGCGCAGGGCAAGGCCCGCGAGATGGCGCCAGGTGAAGGACTGCAGGAGGAGGTCGCCGTGGGCGGTGGCTCCGGCGTGGGCCCGGCGGTAGGCGGCTCGGGCGGCCTGGGGGGATCGGGCGAGGTTCTCGGCGATCAGGCCCCGGCGGAAGTCGAGTTGGGCCCGGCCGGGCGCTCCGGGGGCGATGAGGGCGGCGGCGCGGCCGAGGGCGGAACGGGCCTCGTCGGAGCGGTCGCGTACACCGAGCAGGGTCGCCGCGTACGCCAACTGCCCCCGCTCGCAGGCCGCCGCGCCCCGCTCGTCGTCGCTGCGGGCCTGCGCCTCGGCCGTGCGCAGCGCGTCCTCCGCCTCCTCCCAGCCCTGCTCGGTGTAGAGACAGCGCTCCACGAGCAGCGCGGTCCGCTGGAGCGAGGCCTGTGGGGTGACGGGTTCGAGCAGCGCGGCCGCGTCGGCCCAGCAGGCGCGTGAGCGCAGTCGCCACACCGCGGTCTGGAGTGGATCGTCGCCGGCGGTCGTTCCGTTACCAGACATGGCGGGATACGCCACGTTGCCCTCCCCGAGCGCGCCGTTGAGCTTTGGTGGTGGCGGCATCTCAACATGAACCGGAGGCGTCGGCCAAGGGGGTGGGTGAAGGAATTCACAAAGTCATGGGGTGCGGAGGGCGCACAAAGATCTTGGTTCGCGACCCCGGGGGCGCGGGTGCGTACCGGCCCGCCCCCCACCCCCGCGGGCCTCGCCGCCCTCAGCTCATCCGCAGGGCCAGGAAGAAGTCCAACTTGTCCTCCAGGCGGGAGAGGTCCCGACTCGTCAACTGTTCGATGCGGCCCACCCGGTACCGCAGCGTGTTGACGTGGAGATGGAGCCGGGCGGCGCAACGGGTCCAGGAGCCGTCGCACTCCAGGAACGCCTCCAGGGTGGGGATCAGCTCGGCGCGGTGACGGCGGTCGTAGTCGCGCAGGGGGTCGAGGAGACGGGCGGTGAAGGCGCGGCGTACGTCGTCGGGGACGAAGGGGAGCAGCAGGACGTGGGAGGCCAGTTCCTGGTGGCCGGCCGCGCAGACCCGGCCCACGCGGGCCGCCGCCACCCGGCGGGCGTGCCGCGCCTCTTCCAAGGCACCGCGCAGCCCCTCCGCCGAGTGCACGGCCGCGCTGACGCCCAGGGTGAGCCGGCCGTCGTCGTCGAGTCCGGCCGACAGCGGCTGCCGTACGGCGGCCAGGAGGCCGTCGGCGTGGATGCCGGCCTCGGAGCCGTCGTGCTCGGTGGAGACCGCGGGGAGGGGGACCAGGGCGATGGCCTCCTCACCCGTATGGGCCACCGCGATCCGGTCGGAGTGCTCCGGGCCCGTCGCCAGCGGGTCCACCAGGATCTCCTCCAGCAGGGCCTGGGCGATGGGGCCGCCGTCGAGTCCGGCGCCCTCCCACTCGACCTTCGCCACGACGACCTGCCAGTGCGGTGCCGCCCCGAGGCCCGGCAGCAGCACCGGCGCCGCCACCCGCAGCCTCGCCGCGATCTCGGCGGGGGCCGCCCCCGCCTGCACCAGCTCCAGCACCTCCTGGGCGAGCCGGCGCCGTACCGTACGGGCCGCGTCGCGGCGGTCGCGCTCGACCGCGATCAGCTGGGTGACGCCGTGCAGCAGATCGAGGCGTTCGGCGGGCCAGTCCCCGGCGTCCGCCTCGACGGCGAGCAGCCAGTCCGACAGCAGCGTCTCGCGCACGTCACGGGCGGCGGCGGAGGTGGTTGTGTCGGCGGCGCGGCCCGCGCTGCTGATGGAGAACAGGGAGTATGTCGTCGGGCCGACCGTGAGCCGGTAGGGGCCGCGGCGGCCCGTGCGGGTCGCGGTCAGGTGCTCCCCGGCCAGATGCGCGCACGGCTGCGGCGGCAGCGGGGGGCCGGCGACCTTCGGGCCCGCGATCAGCCGGCCGGTGGGGGACAGGACCCAGGCCCTGAGGTCCAGGTCGGAGCCGAGGAGGTCGAGGACGACATCGGGGCCGCCGCCCGCCGGGCCGGAGGTCATCATCCGGCGGTGCCGGTCCACCACGGCCGCCAGATCTCCGGCGCGCTCGCCCGAGACCTGCCGTACGACATGCTCGGTGATGGTCGCGAAGGCCACTGACTCGTTGACCGCGAACAGCGGCAGCCGGTGCCGGGCGCAGGCCACGACCAGGTCCTCGGGGATGTCGCCCAGTTCGGCCTCGCCCGCGGCGAGCGCCGCGACACCGGCCGCGACCAGGATGCGGACGAAGGGCTCGGAGTCGGCGGCGTCCCGGCGCCAGGCCAGACCCGTCAGGACCAGCTCTCCACCGGAGAGATAGCGGCTGGGGTCCCGCAGATCGGTGGTCATCACACCCCGCACGGTGCGGTCCAGCTCGTCCTCGCCGCCGAGCAGTCTCAGTCCCAGCGCGTCGGTGTCCAGCAGTGCGCGCAGGCGCATTCTCGTCGCCGCCGTTCTTGTGTCGTGTTTCCGGAGGGCTGGGCTCGTTTGTTCCGGAGGGCTGTGTCTGATTGTTTCCGGAGGGCTGCGCTCATTTGTTTCCAGAGGAAAACCAGGAGGTTGCAGACGGCCCCCTTTCATACGAATCTACAAGATGAGCCCCCTCACCAGCCAACTCCTTCATGTTTTCCGTGACTGACCGGGTGGAGCGGAGCCCCTGTGTACTGACTGGAAGAGCTTGAACAGCGCATGGACGAGCCGGGCCCGCCGCACACGATCTGGCTCAAACACCACGATCACCGGATCTGAGAAGAGAGCCTGTCCCATGGACTTCCTTCGCCCCGCCAGCTGGGAGGAGGCGCTCGCCGTGAAGGCCGAGCATCCCACCGCTGTGCCGATCGCAGGCGGCACCGATGTGATGGTCGAGATCAACTTCGACCACCGTCGGCCCGAGTATCTGCTCGACCTCAACCGCATCGGCGATCTGTACGAGTGGGAGGTCGGGGAGGAAACGGTTCGGCTGGGCGCGTCCGTCCCGTACACCACGATCATGGAGAACCTCCGCGCCGAGCTGCCCGGTCTCGCCCTGGCCTCGCACACGGTGGCCTCCCCGCAGATCCGCAACCGTGGCGGAGTCGGCGGCAACCTCGGCACCGCCTCCCCGGCCGGCGACGCCCATCCGGCCCTTCTCGCGGCGGGCGCCGAGGTCGAGGTGGAGTCCGTACGGGGCTCCCGGTTCATCCCCATCGACGACTTCTACACCGGCGTGAAGCGCAACGCGCTGGCGCCCGACGAGCTGATTCGCGCCGTGCACATCAAGAAGGCGGACGGGCCCCAGCAGTTCTCGAAGGTGGGTACGCGCAACGCCATGGTCATCGCCGTGTGCGCGTTCGGGCTCGCCCTGCACCCGTCGACTCGGACCGTCCGTACGGGGATCGGCTCGGCCGCGCCCACACCGATCCGGGCCGAGGCCGCCGAGGAGTTCCTGAACGCGGCGCTCGCGGAGGGCGGCTTCTGGGACAACGGCAGGATCGTCACTCCTTCCGTCGCCAAGCAGTTCGCCGAGCTGTGCGCCGCCGCCTGCAACCCCATCGACGACGTCCGGGGCACGGCGAGCTACCGCCGGCACGCGGTCGGCGTCCTGGCCCGGCGGACGCTGATGTGGAGCTGGGAGTCGTACCGCGGCACCGACCGCGCCTCGCGTGAGAAGGGGAGTGCCGCGTAATGCGAGTCAACTTCACGGTCAACGGCCGTCCGCAGCAGGCCGACGACGTCTGGGAGGGCGAGTCCCTGCTGTACGTGCTCAGGGAGCGGCTCGGGCTTCCGGGGTCGAAGAACGCCTGTGAGCAGGGCGAGTGCGGCTCGTGCACCGTTCGCATGGACGGCGTGCCCGTCTGTTCGTGTCTGGTGGCCGCCGGACAGGTGGAGGGCCGCGAGGTCGTCACCGTCGAGGGACTGGCCGACTTCGCCAAGCAGCGCGCGGAGGGCGCGGGTCGCGCGTCGGGGGCGTGCGGCACGGGCAACGCCCCTGACACGTCCGGGACATCCCTCGACCAGGCCCAGCGGTGGCAGGCGCGGGGCACCGACTCGCACACCGGCGAGGGCATCCCCTCCCCACATGCGACGCTCTCACCGATCCAGCAGGCGTTCATCGACGCGGGTGCCGTCCAGTGCGGATTCTGCACCCCCGGTCTGCTGGTCGCCGCCGACGAGATGCTGGAGCGCCACCCCAACCCGAGCGACGCGGACATCCGCGAGGCGCTGTCGGGCAACCTGTGCCGCTGCACGGGCTACGAGAAGATCATGGACGCGGTGCGTCTGGCCGCCGCCCGTCAGTCGGAAGGGGTCTGACCATGGGTACGACCGGCCTCCCCGCCCATCTCACCCAGGGCTCCCGCACCAAGGGCGGCATCGGCGAGTCCACCCTCCGCCCGGACGGCATCCTCAAGACCACCGGCGAGTTCGCGTACTCGTCCGACATGTGGCACGAGGACATGCTCTGGGGCCAGGTCCTGCGCTCCCCCGTCGCCCACGCCGAGATCGTCTCCCTCGACACCGGCGAGGCCCTCGCCACCCCCGGTGTGTACGCCGTGATGACGTACGACGACCTGCCGACCGAGGTGCGGCACTACGGCCTGGAGATCCAGGACACCCCGGTCCTCGCCCACGGCAAGGTCCGCCACCACGGCGAACCGGTCGCGATCGTCGCCGCCGACCACCCCGAGACCGCACGCCGCGCCGCCGCCAAAATCAGGGTCGAGTACCGCGAACTGCCGGTTGTCACCGACGAGTCGTCCGCGACGGCGCCGGACGCGGTCCTCGTCCACGAGAACCGCACCGACCACCACATGGACCATGTTCCGCACCCCAACATCGTCCACCGCCAGCCGATCATCCGCGGCGATGTGGCGGCGGCCCGTGAGCGCGCGGACGTCATCGTCGAGGGCGAGTACGTCTTCGGCATGCAGGACCAGGCCTTCCTCGGCCCCGAGTCCGGGCTCGCGGTCCCGGCCGAGGACGGCGGCGTCGACCTCTACATCGCCACCCAGTGGCTGCACGCGGACCTCCGCCAGATCGCGCCCGTGCTCGGCCTGCCCGAGGACAAGGTGCGGATGACACTCGCCGGGGTGGGCGGGGCCTTCGGCGGTCGCGAGGACCTGTCGATGCAGATCCACGCCTGCCTGCTCGCCCTGCGCACCGGCAAACCCGTCAAGATCGTCTACAACCGCTTCGAGTCCTTCTTCGGCCATGTACACCGCCACCCCGCCAAGCTCCACTACGAGCACGGCGCCACGAAGGACGGCAGGCTCACCCACCTCAAGGCCCGGATCGTCCTCGACGGCGGCGCCTACGCCTCCTCCTCCCCGGCGGTCGTCGGCAACGCCGCCTCCCTCGGCGCCGGCCCGTACGTCATCGAGAACGTCGACATCGAGGCCATCGCCCTCTACACCAACAACCCGCCCTGCGGCGCCATGCGCGGCTTCGGCGCGGTCCAGGCATGCTTCGCCTATGAAGCCCAGATGGACAAGCTGGCGGCGAAACTCGACATGGACCCCGTGGAGTTCCGGCGGCTCAACGCCATGTCCCAGGGGGCCGTGATGCCCACCGGCCAGACCGTCGACTCCCCGGCCCCGGTCGCCGAACTCCTGCGCCGCGTCAAGGCGATGCCCCTGCCCCCCGAGCAGCAGTGGCTCACCGCTGGCGAGGCGGCGGACGTACGACAGCTGCCGGGCGGTCTGTCCAACACCACCCACGGCGAGGGCGTCGTACGCGGCATCGGCTACGCGGTCGGCATCAAGAACGTCGGCTTCTCCGAGGGCTTCGACGACTACTCGACGGCGCGGGTGCGCATGGAGGTCGTCGGCGGCGAGCCGGTGGCCACCGTGCACACGGCCATGGCGGAGGTCGGCCAGGGCGGCATCACCGTCCACGCGCAGATCGCCCGCACCGAGCTGGGCGTCACCCAGGTCACCATCAACCCGGCCGACACGCGGGTGGGTTCCGCCGGTTCGACATCCGCGTCCCGCCAGACCTACGTCACCGGGGGCGCCGTCAAGAACGCCTGTGAGCTCGTCCGCGCGAGGGTCCTGGAGCTGGGGCGTCGCAAGTTCGGTACGTACCACCCCGCCTGGGCGACCGCCGAACTCCTGCTGGAGGGCGGGAAAGTGGTCACGGACGCGGGCGAGGTGCTGGCCGACCTGGTCGACGTCCTCGGCGACGAGTCCGTCGAGGTCACGGAGGAGTGGCGCCACCGCCCCACCGAACCCTTCGACCTCCGCACCGGTCAGGGCTTCGGCCATGTCCAGTACTCCTTCGCGGCGCACCGGGCGGTCGTCGAGGTCGACACCGAGCTGGGTATGGTCAAGGTCGTGGAGCTGGCCTGCGCCCAGGATGTCGGCAAGGCCCTCAACCCCCTGTCGGTGATCGGCCAGATCCAGGGCGGCACGACGCAGGGCCTGGGCATCGCGGTGATGGAGGAGATCGTCGTCGACCCGAGGACGGCGAAGGTCCGCAATCCGTCGTTCACGGACTATCTGATCCCGACGATCCTCGACACGCCCACGATCCCGGTCGACGTCCTGGAACTGGCCGACGAACACGCCCCGTACGGGTTGCGCGGCGCCGGGGAGGCGCCGACCCTGTCGTCGACTCCGGCGGTGCTGGCGGCGATCCGCGCCGCGACGGGGTTGGAGCTGAACAGGACGCCGGTGCGACCGGAACACCTCACGGGGACCGGGTAGTTGGGGGCGCCTATGAGCTCGGGGAGTGCGGATGGTTTTGGCGGGTGCGGGTGAGTGGGGGCTGGTCGCGCAGTTCCCCGCGCCCCTGAAAAGCACGGGCTGCGCCCCGCTTTTCATCGGCCCGCACCCCCGTGTGCTTTCGGCCCGCACCCCCGTGTGCTTTTCGGCCCGTAGGGCCGTGTCTTTTAGGGGCGCGGGGAACTGCGCGAGCAACCACATCCCACCCGCACTCGCCAACGAACGCGACCCCCCGAGCTCATAGGCGCCCCGGCCCCCAAGTACCCTCCGCACAACCCCCCTTCGCCAAGGAGACCGACGATGCTGGACATCGCCGAAGAACTGCACCGGTGGGTCGAGCAGGACCGCGACTTCGCCGTGGCCACCGTCGTGGCCGTCGGCGGCAGCGCGCCCCGCAGGCCCGGTGCCGCCCTCGCGGTGGACGCCGCCGGCACGGCGATCGGCTCGGTCTCCGGCGGCTGTGTGGAGGGCGCCGTCTACGAACTGTGCCAACAGGCGCTGGCCGACGGGGAACCCGTCCTGGAACGCTTCGGCTACAGCGACGAGGACGCCTTCGCCGTGGGCCTGACCTGCGGCGGAACCATCGACATCGTGGTGACCCCGGTACGGGTTGGCGACCCGGTCCGCCTGGTGGTCGCCGCCGCGCTGTCCGCCGCCGCGAACGGGGAGCCGGCGGCCGTCGCCCGGATCGTCTGTGGCCCGACGGATCTGCGGGACCTGCGGGGCCGGGCGCTGCTGGTCCGCCCGGACGGCTCGTACGACGGCGGCTTCGGCGCCCACCCCGAACTGGACCGTACGGTCGCCGCCGAGGCCGGTGCCTTCCTGGATACCGGCCGCACCGGCACCCTGGAGATCGGGGAGCGGGGCTCCCGCTGTGGAGCACCGCTCACGGTGCTGGTCGAGTCCTCGGTCCCCCCGCCCCGGATGATCGTCTTCGGCGCCATCGACTTCGCGTCGGCGCTGTCGAGGATCGGCAAGTTCCTCGGCTACCACGTCACCGTCTGCGACGCACGCCCCGTCTTCGCGACGAAGGCCCGCTTCCCCGAGGCGGACGAGATCGTCGTCGAGTGGCCGCACACCTACCTGGAGCGGACCCGGGTCGACGCCCGCACCGTCCTGTGCGTCCTGACCCACGACGCCAAGTTCGACGTCCCCCTGCTCCAGCTGGCCCTGCGCCTCCCGGTCGCCTACGTCGGTGCCATGGGCTCCCGCCGCACCCACCTCGACCGCAACGAACGGCTCCGCCAAGTCGGCGTCAGCGAACTGGAGTTGGCCCGCCTCCGCTCCCCGATCGGCCTCGACCTCGGCGCCCGTACGCCGGAGGAGACGGCCCTGTCGATCGCCGCCGAGATCGTCGCCGAGCGCCGAGGAGGCAGCGGGATCTCCCTGACCGGCGCCCACACCCCGATCCACCACGACCACACCCCGGACGTCACGGAACTGCCGAGCCTCCGCGTTTCCTGACCTTGTACCTTGACTGACGGCGCGACAGGGCCGACCGTCGGCGGTACGGCAACATCACAGCGGGGGCGGACAGTTGAGCACCACGGAGAACGAGCGGGGCATGGGCGGCGGCCGGGACGAGACCCCACCGGGCGGCACGGGCACCGACGGTGGAGCCGGCACCCCGGACACGAGCGGACCGGACGGGCACGGTGGCCCGGACGCGAACAACGGTCGGGGCAACGACGGCGACCCCCGCACGAGCGGAACGGACCACGACGGCAACCCGGACTTCAGCGGGCCTCACTCCGGTGAACCCGAGGATTCGGAGCCGGCCCCGGGCGGTGCCGACGGCGGCGCGGTCGAAGGGGCAACCGACGCCGCACGGGACCGCCGACGGCTCTCGACCCCGGCCACGACCGTACTGGGCCTCTTCCTGCTGGTCGACGTCGTGTTCGTGGTCGGAGCCCTGGTCACCCTCTGGCCGGTGGTGCTCGCGACCGTCGAGCCCGGCGCGGAACCCACGGCCGCCGCACGCTGGTCGCCCTTCGGGCTGGGCGGCTGGGCGCTGACGGCGGACACGGCGATGCTGCTGGCCGTGGTGGTGTGCAGCGCGCTCGGCAGCTTCGTCCACGCGGCCACGTCGTTCGCGACGTACGTCGGCAACCGGCGGCTCTACGCGAGCTGGCTCTGGTGGTACCTGATGCGCGCCGGTATCGGTGTCGCCCTGGCCCTGCTCGTCTATCTGCTGCTGCGCGGCGGCCTGTTCGCCGGCAGCTCCGGCGCCGGGGCCACCAACCCGTACGGCTTCTCCGGCATAGCGGGCCTGTGCGGCCTCTTCTCCAAACAGGCCACCGACAAACTCCGCGAGATCTGCGACACCATCCTCAGCACCACCGGCGACGGCGACAGAGACCGCCGGGACGGCCTCTCCACGGCCCGCGGCGGAAACCCGGACCGCGGCAGGAGCTGAACCCGACGCCCGAGCGCGCAACCGCTCACCCCGGCACTCACCCCGCCTTCCGCGCCAGCACATACCCCTGGGGCGTGCCCTCCTGCGGCCCGGCCTCCCGCTCCAGCCGGGCCGACTCGATGAAACCGGCGTCCTTCAGCAGCTCGGAGACCAGGCCCGTCGGGTGGCGGTAGACGTCGAGGTCCAGATCGTGGCCGTACGCATGGGACAGATGGACCGACTCCTCGCCCACCTTGAAGGCCAGCTGGAGGAGGCCGCCCGGGGCGAGCACACGGTGGAACTCGGCGAATATCAGCGGGAGTTCGGCGGGCGGGGTGTGCACCGTGGAGTACCAGGCGACGGCACCCGCGAGCGAGCCGGACTCCAGGTCGAGCGCGGTCATCGTGCCGACCTCGAACCGCAGCGCCGGGTGCGCCCAGCGGGCCGTGGTCACCATCCCCGGCGACAGATCGATACCGAACACATCGAGGCCGAGCGAGGCCAGATGCCCGGTGATCCGTCCCGGCCCGCACCCCAGATCCGCGACGGGCCCGCCCCCGGCCCCCAGTACCAGCTCGGCGAACACCCCTAACACGGCCCGTTCGTACGGGTTCTTCGCCGTTTCCTCCCTGAGGAGTTTCTCGTAGTCGGAGGCGACGGCGTCGTAGGACATCCGAGTGGTGTGAAGGTGATCGCTCATGCTTGTGGACATTAACGGGAGGGTCTGACAACTCGACTTTCGACGTTCTGGCAGGGTCGGGTGATCAGGTGGCACCGGCTGCGGCCCACGCCTGCTGGACGGCGCGGCCGGCATTGCGCGTACCGAAGCGTGAACCGTCGAGGGGGCTCGATCCGATGATGGGGTGTGAGCGCCGAACCTGAGCAGAGCGACGCGGAGTTGCTGGCCGCGACCACAGCCGGCGACCGCGCCGCGTTCGAGGCGTTGTACCGACGCCACGGGCCGTGGCTGGCGGCCCGGCTGCGGTACCGGTGCCCGGACCCCGCCCTGGTGGACGACGCGGTGCAGGAGACGTTCCTGGCGGTATGGCGCGGTTCTGCCCGGTACCGGGAGGGCGGTGACGTCGCGGGTTGGCTGTGGCAGATCGGCTTCCGGCGGCTGGTCGACGCGATCCGCGGGCAGCGCGCCCGGGACAGGCTGCTGCGGCTGCTGGCCACTCGCCGCTGGAGTACCGCGCCCTCGGCGGAGGAGGAGCTGCTGCTGGGCGTGGAGCACGGCGACCTGGCCGGCGCGCTGGCCCGCCTGTCCCCGGAACTGCGCGCGGTGATGCAGGCCACGGTGCTGGACGGGCTGAGAACGCACGAGGCGGCGGCCCTGCTCGGTATCCCGGTGGGCACGGTCAAGACCCGGGCGATGCGGGCGCGGCCGGCAACTGCGTGAGGACCTGACATGACGGCCCCGGGAGGTGGGCGATACATGACGACCCCGGGAGGTGGGCGATGAGCGACGGTGACTGGCACGTCGCGGACGACGACTTGCGGGCATACGCCGAAGGTGCGGCGCGGCCGCCGTTGCTGTGGTCGACCGAGGCGCACCTCGGAACCTGCCCGCGCTGCCGAGGGCGGCTGGTGCGGCGCGTCGACCCGGCCGTGGTCCGCGCCGGCTGGGCGCGGCTGGACGCCGAGCTGGACGCACCCCGGCCCGGCCCGGTCGAGGCGCTCCTGGTGAGGCTGGGCGTGGCGGCGCACACCGCACGGCTGCTGGCCTGCACACCGGGGCTGCGCAGGTCGTGGCTCGCCGCGGTGGGCCTCACCCTCGCGGTCACCACGGGCGCCGCGCACCTGGCCCGGTGGATGACGGTACCGATGCCGCTGCTCGCGATCGCCCCGCTCCTCCCGCTGATCGGTGTGGCGATCTCGTTCGGCCCACGCGTGGACCCCAGTCATGAGCTGGCCGTCGTCGCGCCCTTGCACACCTTCCGCCTGCTGTTGCTGCGCTGCGCGGCGGTGCTGTCCGCGACGACGGCGCTGACCGGCGTGGCCAGCATCGCGGTGCCGGAGTACGGCGCGGTGGTGCTCGGCTGGCTCGCCCCGTCGCTGGCGTTGACCCTGCTGAGCCTGGCCCTGACGCCCCGGTTCGGCCCGGTCACGGCGCCCCTCGCCGTGGGGTTCGGCTGGCTGGCGCTGCTGGCGGCCACCGTGCGGCACACCACCGGCGAGTCGGTCCTGTTCACCGCGCCCGGCCAGGCCGGGCTCGCGGCCGCCGCGGCCGCCGCTGCGATGGCCCTGTGGAAGGTCCGCGCCGCCTTCGACACCACCCACCACCTGGGTCGCGTCGCCGACCCGAGCACGAGGAGGACGATGTGACGACGGTACGGGCCGAGGGACTGTCGCTGCGCTTCGGCCGCACCACAGCCCTGAAAGACGTGTCGTTCGCGCTGCGCGACGGGGTGACCGGGCTGCTCGGGCCGAACGGCGCGGGCAAGACCACACTGCTGCGCGTCCTGGCCACCGCGATCCCGGCGGACGACGGACAGTTGCGCGTCCTCGGCGCGGACCCGTGTGACGCCGCCGGACGGCTGGCGGTCCGGCGGCGCCTCGGGTACCTGCCGCAGAACCCCGGCTTCCACCCACACTTCACCGCGTTCGAGTTCGTCGACTACATCGCGATCCTCAAGGAGATCGTGGCCGGCCGGCACGACGAGGTACGCCGGGTGCTGCACGCGGTCGGCCTGGACGACCAGCGCGGCAAGAAGATCAAAACCCTGTCCGGGGGTATGCGCCAGCGCGTCGGGCTGGCCGCGGCGCTGCTCGACGACCCGGCACTGGTGATTCTCGACGAGCCCACAGTGGGCCTGGACCCCGAGCAGCGGCTGCGGTTCCGCGAGCTCATCGCGCGGATCGGCGAGGGCCGTACCGTGCTGCTGTCCACCCACCAGACCGAGGACGTGGCCACCGTGTGCCAGCACGTCATCGTCCTGAACCAGGGCCGGCTCCGGTTCGAGGGCGAGCCCGCGGCGCTGGCCGGCGTGGCGCGCGGCCGGGTGTGGACCAGCCCGGCCCGCGCGGACGGCGCCCTCGCCGCCTGGCGTACCGGCAACGGTGACTACCACAACATCGGCGACCCGCCGCCCGACGCGCCGCTGGTCGATCCGAGCATCGAGGACGGGTATCTGATGCTGATCGACGCCGCGAACCTGGCGGGGCGTGCGGCATGACCGAGCGCTTGCGTGAGGCCCGGCAGGCTCAGTCCGCGGTGCCGACCGAACCACCCGGCACTCCGACGGTGGACCCTGCGGCGACTCCGACGGCGGACGCCGCCGCGCCGCGCCGGGCCGTCCTGGCCCTGGCCCGGGTGGAGGCGGTGCGGATGCTCCGGCACCCGGTGACCGTCGCCGCGACCCTCCTCCTGGCCGGTATCTGGGTGTCCGCCTGGTTCACGATCGGGACCACCCGCTACCCCGTGCTGCAGGACCTCGACCGCGACAGCGCCATAGGCATGATGATTCTGCTCGGCGGCGCCGCGCTGATCGTCGGGAACCTCGCCGTGCTGCGGCCGCACCGCGACGGCACCACGGGCCTGAGCCGGGTGCTCATCCTCCCGGACCACGCGCGTACCCTCGCGCACCTGTTCGCCGTACTCCCGCTGGCCGTGGTCGGCGCCGTCCTGATCGTCGCCCGCATGGCGGTCCTCGCGATCTGCGCCCCGGCCGCGGGCCACCCGAACCCGTACGAGCTCGCGATCGGGCCGGCCACCGTCCTGCTGCTCGGCGCGTTCGGCGTACTGCTGGGCCGGCTCACCCGGTCGGCGATCTACGCACCCCTGGCGCTGCTCGTCCTGCTCGTCGGCCTTGTCGCACTTGAGCCGCTCACCGGCGGCGGAAAGGCCCTGTGGCTGGCACCGCAGGGCGGGTCGGCTCTGGAGGTGCCCCTGCCGGTGTCCCTGATGGCCCGCCCGGCCGCCGCCCACCTCGGGTACCTCCTCGGCCTGGCCGGGCTGCTGGCTGTCGCCGCCGTGCTGCGCGCCGGTGCCCGTGGCGTCCGGCCGGCCGTGGCCGGGGCGGTGGCGCTGGCCTGCACGGTGGTGGGCGGCACGGCACAGCTGTCCCCGCCGGGTCGCACCGTCGCCGCGGCCCGGACCGCGGTCATGAACCACCCGGCCCAGCACGAGACCTGCCGGAAGCTCGGACACGTCACCTACTGCGCGTTCGCGGGATTCAGCCGCTGGATACCCGCGTGGAACACGGTCGTGCGGGCTGTCGTGGCCCGGGTACCCGCCACGGCCACCCGGTCCGTGCGGCTGACCGTCCGGCAACGCATCGCGGTGCCGGCCTTCGGCCGCGGGACCGGGCCGGATGAGCTGCTCGCCGTGTGGCGGGCGGACGACGCCGCAGCCGGCACCCCCTGGGCGATCGGCATCGACACCCGCTGGGGTGACAGCGAGGCCGCCGCCAACCTCGCCGCGCAGGTCGCGTACCGGCTGGTCACCGGCGAGACCGGCGAGGCACGCGTCGAGGAACGCGACGGCGCCACCGCTTGCGGCGGCGCGGGCGTGCTCGTCGTCTGGCTCGCCGGGCAGGCCGGCACCCAGGCCGGCACCGGGCTGCGCCTGCTCGCCGAGGACGTGCGCGATGAACGCGGTGGCCTCTCGTTCTACGAGACGCAGCTGTTCCCCACCCTCCACGTACCGGCGCCCGAACTCACCGTGGCGACGCAGGCGCTGGCCCGCCCGCACGCCGACATCGCCGCCCGCGTCCAGCGGTCCTGGGCCACGCTGGCCGCGCCCGGCACAACCGCCGCGCAGGCCGCGCGAATCCTCGGCCTACCCGCCCCGGCCACGAGCACGGCCTGCTGATGAACACCAGGACCCTGTTCCCGCTGCTGCGGTCCACCGCGCACGCCATCACATGGCGGCCGATGGTGGCCGGCGCGGCCCTGGGAGCGACCATCCTGCTGGTACCCGAGGCGATGAGCGCGGAGCTGACAGGTACCCACCTGATCACGCTGGCCCGCATCGCGGCGATCTGCGTCGCTCTCGGCGCGGCGTTCCTCCTCGACGATCCCGCCACCCGCAGCACCCCCACGGCGCCGACCGGGCGCCTGGCCCGCAACCTGGTGCGGGTCACCCTGGCCGTGCCGGCCGTCGCACTGTGGTGGACGGTCACTGTCGGCCTCGCGAAGACGACCGGCCACCACGCGGCCGCCGCACATCTGCCCGTCGCCGCGTTGACGCTGGAGGCGGCGACCCTGCTGGCCGCCGCCCTCGCCCTGGCCGCCCTCGCACAGCGGCGCACCACCGACGGGAACACGGGTGTCATCGCGGCGCCGGCCGTGCTGCTGCTCGCAGCCGTCGCCTGGCTCCTGCCGCACCCGGTGGCACTGATCCTCACGCCCACCGATCCGCGCTGGACAGCGTCGCACCACCGCTGGGCGGTCCTCCTCGCGACCGCGCTCGCGGCGTTCCTGTGGGCCGGCCACGAGCGGGAACGGCGGCGGGTTCCGCGCGGACGGCGGCTCACCGTCGTCGCCGTTCCGGTGCTGCTGGTGGGCGGAGCTACGGCGTTCGCCTTCCTCGCCGACAGTGAACAGCGCACCGCGCCGCCGTCGGGAGGTATCGGCACAGCGACGCAGGCGTGGAGACAGATCGTGCCGGGAGGAGACTGCCGGTGCGCCGACGGCGGCAGGTTCTCCTTCTGGGAACGGCGGGCCGATCCAACCAGGGTCGTGCTGTTCCTGAATGGTGGAGGCGTTTGCTGGGACGCCGAGATGTGCGTCTTCACCAGCACCGGCCGGGCGGGCGAGAACGACTTCTACGACTGGAACGACCAGGGTGGCGAGAGACCGTACGACCAGAGGTCGGGCTTCTTCGACCTGACCCGGGCCGACAACCCGTTCGCCGGATACTCGATCATCTACGTGAGTTCCTGCACCGGCGACGCGCACCTCGGCAACGTCGCCCAGAAGTACTCACCGACGCTGACCGTCCAGCACCGCGGCTATGTCAACGGCACCGCGGCGCTCGACCACCTCGCCAGGCGGTATCCGAGCGCCGCCCAGGTCGTCGTCATGGGCAAGACCGCGGGGTCGATCGCCGCTCCCCTCTACGGCGGCCTGGTCGCCGACCGGCTCCCGCACGCCAAGGTCACCGTGTTCGGCGCACAGTCCGGCGCCTGGCCCGACCAACCCGACTTCAACGCCAAGGTCCTCGGCAAGGCGTGGGGTGCCTATGACGCCGTGCCCGCCTGGGCGATCGACGGACTCACCGTCCGCGACTGGGGCGTCCCCAGGTTCTGGGTCCAGGCCGCTCATCACGCTCCTGAACTCGTCCTGTCCCGCTTCGACCACGCCTTCGACCCCCACGCCGCAGTGGAGGTGACCACATGGATGCCCGGGAACCCACCGAACCTCCTGGCCGTCATCGACACCAACGAGACCGCGATCGAGGCCGCCGGGGTGACCCTGCACAGCTACACGGCTTCCGGCGACGGCCACGGACTCTTCGAGTTCGACAGGTTCTACGACCTCAAGGTCCACGACGTCCGCCTGATCGAATGGCTCAAGCAGCTCCTGACCGGCACATCGCCCAGCGATGTCCACTGCGACACATGCAACCAGTGACGAGGCTCCGAGCTCAGCGGCCGTCGAGGGGCGCGGCCAGATTCAGCGGCCGTAGAGAGGCGCGGCCCCACTCAGCAACGAGTCCACCGCACGCCCGAACATCCACCGCCCCGACCACCCCAACACCCCGTCGAACACCCCGGGCAGCCATCGCACCCGCAACTCCTCGCGCCACACCACCCGGCAGGCGTGCCCGCCGTCATCGGCCTCGCAGTCATCGCCGGTGTCGTACGGGCCCACCTCGATCTCCGCCCAACCCGTCACGAACGACCCCCGCTTGACGAGCCGGCACCGCCCCGCGGCCCGCTTCCCCTCCGGCGGCTGCCACACCACCACCTCCATCGGGTCGTCGAAGGAGAGCGGACCGACACCGCTGCGGGCCACGAACACCGTGCCCTCACCCGTCGGCTCAGGCGTACGCACCTTGATACGGGTCAGCGGGACGACATCGGCGTGGCGGGGCCAGTCGGTGAGACGGCGCCAGGCCTGTTCGGCGGGGAGCGGGGCGAGGCGTTCCAGGACGAAGAGGACCACGAAAACGATCGTAGGTGAACGATGGGGGGCGGCCGGCCGGTGCGCACACCACCACGGGACGCGACCGCCGGCTCACACGTCCAACACCTCGCCGGCCGCCACCGGCACCCCCGTCTCCAGTGACCGGTTCGCCGCCAGCCCCGTCACCAGCGACCGCGCCCCGTCCACCGCGTCCGCCGCCCGCCCCAACTCGTCGGGCACCCGCTCCCCGAACAGATCGGCGAGCATGCGTACGTCCCCGCCCCCGTGGCCGCCCTCGCCGGTCGCCACCTCCACCTCGCGCGGCCGTTCCCAGTGGCGCCGTACCAGCAGCTCGGTCCGGCCCGCCTCCACGCCGGCCTCGGCACCGTGCAGCACCGGACTCGCCCCGGTCGCACGGACATACGGCCGGGTCCAGGCCGACTCCTCCACCAGCAACTCGATCCGCCCCTCGCTGCCGTTGAAGGCGATGCGGTAACCCTCCCAGGGGGAGTAGGCGGTGAGGTGGTACGTCAGGGTGGCCCCGGAGGCGTAGCGGACGAGGACGGCCATGTCGTCCTCGATGGTGACGCCGGGGCCGAAGACGTTCTGGTCCCGGTGGTAGCCGTCCTCCCCCTCGGCGTCCAGATACAGCGCGCTGAGGACGGACGAGTCCTTGAGGTGCAGTGCGAAGGGGTCGTCCTCGGCGGCGGGGGAGCCGTGGGCGCGGTCGTAGTCGCGGGCGAGACCTCGGCGCCGGCCCGCCTCGTCGCCGTAGAAGAAGAGGCCGCCCTGGGCGAACACGGTCTCCGGGCGGCTGCCGAGCCACCAGTTGACCAGGTCGAAGTGGTGAGTCGACTTGTGGACGAGGAGGCCGCCGGAGTTGGCCTTCTCCCGGTGCCAGCGGCGGAAGTAGTCGGCGCCGTGCCGCAGATCGAGCAGCCACTCGAAGTGCACCGAGCCGATCTCACCGATCTCGCCGGACGCGATGAATTCCCGTACGGCCGAATGCACCGGGTTGTAGCGGTAGTTGAAGGAGACCCGCACATCGCGGCCGGTTCGCCGCCGGGCGTCGAGGATGCGCCGGGCCCGGTCGGCGTCCGTGGTCATCGGCTTCTCGGTGACCACATCACAGCCCGCCTCCAGCGCGCCCACGATGTACTGGTCATGGGAACGGTCCAAGCTCGTCACCACCACCAGATCGACCCGCTCCTGCCGCAGCATGTCCGCGAACTCCCCGGCGCCATAAGCCGGTACGGGCGCCCGCCCCCCGTGATCGGCCGCGATCCATTCGTTGTGCACGGCCATGCGGTGCGCGTTGGTGTCGCAGAGGCCCACGAGGTCGATCCGGTCCGCGAAGGGGCCCGTGAGCGCCTCGGTGAACATCCGGGCACGGGCGCCGAGCCCCACGACGGCGGCACGGCGGAGGTGTCCTGTGGATTCGGTGGCGAGGTCTTGTCGTGTCATCCGGATCATCCCTAGGGTCATGCGGGGGGTGGAAGCGCTTTCCAGTGAAAGAGGTGATCCACTCATGCCCGGAGACAGGACAAGGAAGTCCTGCGCGACGGCTGTGGTCCTCGCCCTGTGCGCGGCTCTCGCGGGCTGCTCGGGCGGGGACGGGGCGAGCGGTGTGGGCGGCGAGGTCGTGCTGCGCTACACCTGGTGGGGCAATCCCGACCGGGCGGCCAGGACCCAGGCCGCCGTGGACCTTTTCGAGAAGAAGAACCCGGGGATCGACGTACAGACCTCCTTCACCGGCTACGAGGCCTACAAGCAGAAGCTCGCCACCCAGGCCGCCGGCGGCGACGCCCCCGATGTGATGCAACTCGACTACCGGATGATCGACCAGTACGCCACCGGAGGTGTGCTTCTCGACCTCGGTGAGCAGCAAAAGGCCCTGGACACGGGCGAGTTGGAGCCGGGGCTGCTCGCCACCGGCAAGGTGGACGGCAAGCAGTACGCCGTCCCGCAGGGCCGTGGCACCGAGACCATGGTCTACGACACCGAGAAGTGGAAGGCGGCGGGCCTCCAGCCGCCCGAGGTGGGCTGGACCTGGAGCGAATGGGCCGACGCCATGCGGACGGTCGCCGAGAGGACCGGTGAGCCCGGCGGCACCGATCCCGGCCAGAGCGAGGACGCCTTCGAGATCTGGCTGCGCGGCCAGGGCAGGGCGCTGTACACCGAGGACCGCGAACTCGGGTTCACGGCGGACGACTTGACCCGTTGGTGGACCTTCACCGACAAGCTGCGCCGAGCCGGGGCCGTCTCACCCGCCGAGCAGACCACACAACTCGACGGCACCGTCGAGAACACCCCGCTCGGCCGGGGAAAGGCCGCCTCGGACGCCAACTGGGACGCCCCCGCCAGCGGTTACCTCGCCCTCATCCCCACCGGGATCTCACTCGCCCCCATGCCCTCGGGCGAGGACGGCACGCCCGGCCAGTACTTCAAGCCCTCCATGTTCATGGGGGTGGCCGCCGACTCCGGCCATCCCGAGGAGTCCGCGAAACTCGTCGACTTCATGCTCAACGACAAGGACGCCGCGAAGCTCCTCGGCGCGACCCGGGGCATCCCCGTCAACGAGTCGATCCGCGAGGACATCGCCGCCGACCTCAAGGACTTCGACAAGACCATCTACGACTACCAGGCCACGGTCGAAGGAAAACTCGACGCCCCGCCCCAGGCGCCCCCGTCGGGCGACACCGCGCTGCAGACCACCTTCATGCGCGACTACGACCAGGTGTCGTACGAGCGGATGTCGCCCCGCGAGGCCGCCGAGAACTACATCACCGAGGCGAAGGCGGAGCTGAGGTCATGACCACGACACAAGCGCCGACTCCCGTACGCGGCAAGGGAGTCACCCCCTCCGACCGGCCCGCCCGGCGGCGTACGCGCGAGGGCGCGGCCTGGGTGTTCCTCTCCCCCTGGGTGCTGGGGGCCTGCGTCCTGACGCTGCTCCCCATGGCCGTCTCGCTCTATCTCTCCTTCACCGACTACGACCTGTTCAACTCCCCGAACTGGGTGGGCCTGCGCAACTACACCCAGATGTTCACCGAGGACCCCCGCTACTGGCGCTCGGTGGTGGCGACCCTGACGTATGTCGTCATCGCCGTCCCGCTGCAACTGGGCCTCGCGCTTGTCGTGGCGCTCGCCCTGAAGAGCATGAAGCGCGGCAAGGCCTTCTACCGCTCCGCCTTCTACGCCCCCTCCCTCCTCGGCGCGTCCATGTCGATCGCCCTGGTCTGGCGGGCCATCTTCAACGACGGCGGCACGGTCGACAACCTCCTCGGCACCGGCGGCTGGGTCAACAAGCCCGGCTGGGCGCTGCTCGCGGTGGCCCTGCTGACGGTGTGGCAGTTCGGCGCCCCGATGGTCATCTTCCTCGCCGGACTCCAGCAGATCCCGGGGGAGTTGTACGAGGCGGCCGAGGTGGACGGCGCGAGCCGCTGGCGTCAGTTCCTGTCGATCACCGTGCCGATGCTGTCCCCGGTGATCTTCTTCAATCTGGTGCTCCAGACCATCCAGGCCTTCCAGGTCTTCACCCCGGCCTTCGCGATCAGCGCCGGCAAGGGCGGCCCCGCCGACTCGACTCTCTTCTACACGCTCTACCTCTACGACCGGGGCTTCGTCGCCTCCCACATGGGCTATGCCTCCGCCATGGCCTGGGCCCTGCTGATCGTCATCGGCGCGGTCACCGCCGTGCTCTTCCGTACGTCCCGCTCCTGGGTCTTCTACGCCTCCGAGGGGGATCGATGACCACCGTGACCTCGACTTCGACCGTTCCAACCGCTCCGGACAGTCCGAACTCGACCACCCGCAAGCCCCTTTCCTGGCGGCGTGTGGCCCTGCACATCGGCTGTCTCGCCGCGCTGCTCGTCATGCTCTATCCGCTGGCCTGGCTGCTCGCGACCTCGCTGAAGCCCGCCGACGAGGTCATCGCCAGCCTCGATCTGCTGCCCGGCCGTTTGGAATGGTCCAACTACGAGACGGCCCTGGAGGGCGTCAACGACGTCTCCGTCGGTCAGCTTCTCGGCAACTCCCTGCTGATCGCGGGCGGCGCGGTCATCGGCAATGTCCTGTCGTGTTCCCTCGCGGCGTACGCCTTCGCACGCCTTCGGTTCCGTTTCCGGGGGCCGTTGTTCGCGTTCATGATCGCCACGATCATGCTGCCGCATCACGCCGTGCTGATTCCGCAGTACATCATTTTCAACCAGCTCGGCATGGTGAACACCTACTGGCCGCTGATCCTGCCGAAATTCCTCGCCACGGAGGCCTTCTTCGTCTTTCTCATCGTGCAGTTCATGCGGGGGCTGCCGAGGGAACTGGAGGAGGCGGCCCGGATCGACGGCTGCGGCCCCTTCCGCAGCTTCTTCCTGGTGATTCTGCCGCTGACCAGGCCCGCCCTGATCACCACCGCCATCTTCACCTTCATCTGGACCTGGAACGACTTCTTCACCCAGCTGATCTATCTGTTCTCGCCCGAGAAATTCACCCTCACCCTGGCGCTGCGGTCGTTCGTGGACGCGTCCAGCACTTCGGCGTTCGGCCCGATGTTCGCGATGTCGGTGATCGCCCTGCTCCCGATCGTGCTGTTCTTCCTCGCCTTCCAGCGCTTTCTGGTGGAGGGCATGGCCAATTCCGGGATCAAGGGCTGAAGATCAAGGGCTGAAGATCAAGGACTGAGGATCAAGGGGGGGAGGACCGAGGGATGAGCGGAATGCGGACCGATCGGGAGGCGGGCGAGATCTTCGGGGCGCGGATGACCCTGTTCGCGGACGTCCTGAGCGTGGGCATCGCCGTGACCGTGGTCAGCCTGCCGCTGGTGACCCTGCCCGCCGCGCTGTCGACGGCGTGCGCGGTACTGAGGGGAGCGCGGGAGGGGCGTCCGGCCACGGCGGGGCACTTCTTCACCGCGTTCAAACGGCGGCTGCGCATGGGCGATGTGGCCGCCGGGCTGGTGGTCTGCGCCGCCGTGGTCCTCGTCCTGGTCGACCTCGCCCTCGTCGACGCCGGGCTGCCGGGCGGTCCCGCCTTCGCACTGCTCGTCGGCGCCATCGCCCTGGCCGCCGCCGTGGTCGGTCTGCGCGCCTGCGCCCGCCCCGAGTCCATGGCCGACTGGCCCGGGGCGATACGTGGCGCGGCGGGAGTCGCCGTACGGGACCCGGGCGGCAGCGGGCTGGTGGTGCTGGCCCTGGCGACCGCCGCCCTGTGCGCGTGGATGCTGCTCCCGCTGGTGGTGCTCGTACCGGGGCTGCTGGCGCTCGCGCTCACGGCGGTCGACGTACGTCGAGAAGTGGTCCGGGAAGAAGTGGGTCAGAACGAGTAGGGGCCGAAGCGGCCCCAGGCCACGACGGCGGCCAGGATCAGGATCACCACGTTCGGGAGGATGGCCTGGTTCTCCTTGCGGCGGGCGTGCACGATCATCGCGCCGATCATGGTGAGGACCAGGCCGGTCGCGGCGAGCGGCACGAATATCGGGGCGATGTCCAGGACGGCCGGGAGGATCAGACCGACACCGGCCAGGAACTCCAGCACACCGATGGTTCTCACCATGTTGGGGGAGAAGTCCTCGACCCAGGCCAGGCCCGAGGAGGCCAGCTTCTCCTTGGGCTGTGTGGCCTTCATCAGACCGGCGGCGAGGAAGGCGGCCGCGAGCAGACCGGCGATGATCCACAGGGTGACGTTCATGGGGGGTGCCCCGCTTCTTGAATTGAAAGTTAAAGTTATATGGGGGTCAAGGTAGGGGCGCCTCGGTTGAACTGTCAAGTCATGGGTTCCTTGATCCTTTTCTTGGGCACGTAGAGTGTCCGTCATGGACACACCGCCCCAGCCCCGTTGGCTGACCGATGAGGAGACCCAGACCTGGTTCGCGCTGGCCGGGATGATCGTCAGGCTGCCGGCCGCCCTGGACGCCCAGTTGCAGCGGGACGCGGGCGTCAGCCACATGGAGTACATGGTGATGGCGGCACTGTCCGAGCATGCCGGGCGCACCCTCAGGATGAGCGACCTGGCCGCGATCGCCGGCTCCTCGCTGTCCCGGCTCTCCCACCTCGTCAAGCGACTGGAGAAGAGCGGCTGGGTGCGCCGTACGCCCGACCCGGAGGACGGGCGCTACACACTGGCCATCCTCACGGACGCCGGCTACGCCAAGGTCGCCGAGACCGCGCCGGGGCATGTGGAGGCCGTACGGCGCTATGTGTTCGACTCGCTCACCAAGGCGCAGCAGCGGCAGTTGAAGGACATCGGGCAGCGCATCTGGTCGGCCGTCGCCCCCGACGACTGCTGCCGGGCGCGGAGTTCACGGCCGCAGTGCCCCGCCACCGAGGCCTGAGCCGCAGGCGGTTAGCTTCGGGCGGGTGGGGCCGTGGTGCCCCGGATCTCCAGGGTCGGGGTCGTCAGGACCACCCTGCCGGGGCGGGCCGGGTCGGCGATCCGGTCGAGCAGACACTGGGCGGCGCGGCGGCCCACGTCATGACTGGAGTTGTCCACGGTGGTCAGCCACAGATGGCGAAGCCGGGAGAGATATGTGTTGTCGTAGCCGACGAGGGAGAGATCGCGCGGCACGTCCAGGCCCAGCTCCTCGGCGGCGGACAGGGCGCCCACACAGGCCATGTCGTTGAACGCCACGACGGCGGTGGGGCGTTCGGGCGCGCTCAGCAGCCGGACCGTGGCCCGGTAGCCGCCCTCCTCGGTCAGATCACCGCGCTCGACGGCCGCGAGGTCGGACAGCCCGTGCTCCCGCATCACCGTCTCGAAGCTGCGCCGCCGCAGCGCGCCCACCACACCGTCCCCGGCGATGTGCGCGATCCTCCGGTGCCCCAGCCCGATCAGATGCTCGGTGGCCAGCCGGGCGCCCAACTGGTCGTCGCCGGCGACCACGTCCACATGGGGGAGCGTGGGCTCACGGGCGCCCGCGACCACGGTCGGCACCAGACCGGCCGCCGTGCGCAGCGCCTCGGACGGCGGCAGTGTGCCGACCGCGATCAGCCCGTCCACCCGCAGTTCGGTGAACGTCCGCGTGAGGTCCTCGCCGAGCCGCCGGTTCAGATGGCCGTCGGCCAGCAGCATCCGCAGGCCGTTGTCGTGCAGCTTGGAGTTCAGCCCGTCCAGCAGTTCCACGAACCACGGGTTGCGCATGTCGTTCAGCAGTACGCCGACCGTACGGGTGCGGCGCTCGCTCAGACTGCGCGCGGCGGCGTTCGGCCGGTAGCCCAGCTCGTCCACGGCCGTCAGCACGGCCTCCCGCTTCTCCGGGCGCACCTGGTCGGAGCCGCGCAGCACCAGGGAGACCAGCGACTTCGACACCCCGGCCCGTTCGGCGACATCGCGGATCGTCGGGCGTCTCATGGCGTGGACCGTTCCACAGGGGGCCTGAGTTGTCAAAGAGCTTGACAGGGGCGGAGGGGCACCTCAAGGTGAGCGGCGTACGCTTCTGGAACGGTCCAAAACGGCGGCCGGTGAGGTACGCCGAACTGGATCGCTGAGGTCCGCCGAAGAAGAAGGGCAGTCATGGTGAGTGCGCTCGGGGTCGCCGTCGTGGGATTCGGCTGGATGGGACGGGTGCACACCCAGGCGTACGCGCGCGTGGCCCATCACTTCCCCCACCTGCCTCTGCGCCCGGAGCTGATCACCGTCGCCGAGGAGGTGCCGGGGCGGGCCGAGGAGGCCGCCGAGCGGTTCGGTTTCGCCTCGACCGCCCGGGACTGGCGGGAGGTCGCCGCCGACCCCCGGGTCCGGGCCGTCAGCATCACCGCGCCGAACTTCCTGCACCGGGAGATCGGCGTCGCCATGGCCGAGGCGGGCAAGCACATCTGGATCGAGAAGCCGGTCGGTCTCACCGCCGCCGACGCCCGTGCCGTGGCCGACGCCGTCACCGAGGCCGGGGTCCAGGGCGCCGTCGGCTTCAACTACCGCAACGCGCCCGCCGTCGCCGCCGCCCGCGAACTGATCGCCTCCGGTGAGATCGGCACGGTCACCCATGTCCGCATCCGTCTCTTCAGCGACTACGCCGCCCACCCCGAGTCCGCCCTGACCTGGCGGTACGAGCGGGAGCGCGGCGGCAGCGGGGTGCTGGGCGACCTGGCCTCGCACGGCGTCGACCTCGCCCGTTTCCTCCTCGGCGACATCGCCGCCCTCATCGCCGACACCGCGATCTTCGTCCCCGAGCGGGCCCGCCCCACCGGCGCCACCGCCGGCCACACCCGCGCCACCGGCGGCGAACTCGGCCCCGTGGAGAACGAGGACTACGTGGGCTGCCTGCTGCGCTTCGCCTCCGGGGCCCGGGGGGTCCTGGAGACCTGCCGGGTCTCCGTCGGCGAGCAGAACAACTACGGCTTCGAGATCCACGGAACCAAGGGGGCAGTCCTCTGGGACTACCGGCGTATGGGGGAGTTGGGCGTCAGCAGGGGGGACGTCTATCAGGACCAGCCGGTGAGTACGGTGTTCGTCGGACCCGGTCATGGTGAGTACGGCGCGTTCCAGCCGGGGGCCGCCAATGCCATGGGGTATGACGACCTCAAGGTCATCGAGGCGTACCGCTTTCTGCGGTCTATTGCCGAAGGCACGTCCTACGGCACGACGTTGGACGACGCCGTGCACAGTGCGATGGCACTGGATGCGATGAGTCGGTCTGTGGAGTCGGGGGTGTGGGTGAGTCTTTGATAGTGGTGCCTGAGTACGACGTTTGAAGTGCCGCGATAGGCCGTCAGTCGTCCGCAGCGCCTTCGTGGCTTGTCGCGCCCGCGCGGCGGAGCCGCATATCGACACAGCCCCGCGCCCCTAAAAGGGACCGTAACCGATTTCGCTCGGCCTGCTCAGGGCTGGACCCTGAACTGCCTTCCCGGAAGCCTCAGTTGCGTACCAGGAGTTGGAAGTCGAACGAGTAGCGCGATGCCCGGTAGATGTGGGTGCCGTGTTCTACGGCGCGGCCGGTGTCGTCGTACGCCGTGCGCTGCATGGTGAGGACGGCGGCGCCCTCGGGTTCGCCGAGGCGTTCGGCCTCCTCGGGGGTGGCGTTGCGGGCGCCGACGGTCTGGTGGGCGCTGTGCAGGCTGATGCCGGCGTTGCGCATCATGCGGTACAGGCCGGTCGACTCCAGCCGGGCGGTGCCGAGGTCGAGCAGGCCCGCCGGGACGTGGTTGCAGAGGAACGCCACGGGCTGGGCGTGGGTGAGGCGCAGCCGTTCGAAGCGGTGCACCTCTGAGCCTTCGGCGACACCCAGGGCCGCCGCGACATCGGCGGAGGCGGGGACGATCTCACTCGACAGCACCTGGGTGGTGGGCTGCTGGCCGGCGGCTTCCAGGTCGTCGTAGAGGCTGCTCAGCTCCAGGGGGCGTTTGACCTGGCTGTGGACGACCTGGGTGCCCACGCCCCGGCGGCGTACGAGCAGGCCCTTGTCGACGAGGGACTGGATGGCCTGGCGGACGGTCGGGCGGGACAGGCCGAGGCGTGCGGCCAGTTCGATCTCGTTGCCCAGCAGGCTGCCCGGGCCCAGCACTCCGTGCTCGATCGCGGCCTCCAGCTGCCGGGCCAGCTGGTAGTACAGCGGCACCGGGCTGCTCCGGTCGACGCTGAGGTCGAGCTTCTCTGTACTCCCTGTGGTAGCGCTGGTCACGCCATGAGGGTAACTGTCCGTACGGATGACAGGAACCCCTGTCATCGCGTTGTCCTGACAATTGGCCGAGGTGGGACGTCATGGAGGCCGGCGCTCGCCATGGTTATGAGATCGCAACGTGTGCCGGACGCGGGGCGGTGTGTCGCCCCTCGCTCGGGAAAACGGACCGCCCGAGTCCGTCGTGTGCGGATGCGGGCGCCCGAGTGCGGAGGTATTCCAGGTGTATGGCCTGAGTAAGGCGCCATCGAGATTTTGTACGGACATCTGGACCTGCTCGTGAAATGATGTCCTGACAAAGTATTGACAGGTGGGTGTTCCAGGGGTTTGTATCCCGTCCCAACGAAACAGCGTCGACGGCCTACCGGCACAATGATCCGGACTTTCATGTCCGGGCCCGCGCGGGGCATTCCGCCCGGCGCTGTCCCGTTCCCTTTCCCCCTGTCGCACAGTGAGGTGCAGGAAAGATGGACCGCACGTTTCACCGCCGCTCTCGCAGAGTGGTCCCCGTCTTCGCGTTGGCTGCCGCGTCCGCCCTTCTGATAGCGGGCTGCTCCAGCGACTCCGGAGGCAAGGAGGCCGAGGAGGGCGGGGCGAACGCCTCCGCGGGCAAGGCAGACACCCCCCAGATGACGGTCGCGATGGTGACCCACGCCGGTCAGGGCGACACCTTCTGGGACATCGTTCGCAAGGGTGCCGAGACGGCCGCCGCCAAGGACAACGTCAAGCTCGTCTACTCGAACGACCCGAACGCGGCCAACCAGGCCAACCTCGTCCAGAACGCGATCGACCAGAAGGTCGACGGCATCGCGGTCACCCTCGCCAAGCCGGACGCGATGAAGGACGTCATCGCCAAGGCGGAGAAGGCCGGCATCCCCGTCGTCGGCCTCAACTCCGGTATGGACGTATGGCAGGAGCAGGGGCTGCTCTCGTTCTTCGGCCAGGACGAGACCGTCTCCGGTGAGGCCTTCGGCAAGAAGCTCAACGAGACCGGCGCCAAGCACGCCGTCTGCGTCATCCACGAGCAGGGCAACGTCTCCCTGGAGGCGCGCTGCGCCGGTGTGAAGAAGACGTTCGAGGGCGACACCGAGAACCTCTACGTCAACGGCACCGACATGCCCTCGGTGAAGTCGACCATCACCGCCAAGCTCAAGCAGGACACCTCGATCGACGAGGTCGTCACCCTCGGTGCCCCGATCGCGCTGACCGCCGTGCAGTCGGTGGACGACGCGGGCAGTAAGGCCAAGGTCGCGACCTTCGACCTCAACAAGGAGCTGACGGACGCCATCAAGGCGGGCGACATCGAGTTCGCGGTGGACCAGCAGCCGTATCTGCAGGGCTACTTGGCGGTGGACTCGCTGTGGCTCTACAAGAACAACGGCAACTACAGCGGCGGTGGCGAGCAGCCGGTCCTGACGGGTCCGGCCTTCGTCGACAAGGAGAATGTCGACCAGATCGCCTCGTTCGCCGCGAAGGGCACCCGGTGATCCGGCCATGACCCAGGCAACGGCCCCGGCGGCGAACTCCTCGCCGCCGGCTCCGCCGGCCGGCCAGAAGGACGGCCGGACCGTACAACGCTCCCTGGGGCGGCGGCTGTTGGCCCGCCCCGAGGTGGGCGCGCTGATCGCCGCCATCGGGGTGTACGTCTTCTTCTTCGCGGTGGCCCCCTCCTTCCGGGAGACCGGAGCCCTCGCCACCGTCCTCTACCAGGCGTCGGTGATGGGCATCATGGCCCTGCCCGTGGCGCTGCTGATGATCGGCGGCGAGTTCGACCTGTCCGCCGGCGTCGCGGTGACGACCTCGGCCCTGACGGCCGCCATCCTCAGCTTCCAGCTGACGCTGAACGTGTGGAGCGGCGTGTTCGTCGCCCTGGTCGTCTCGCTGGCGGTGGGGGCGTTCAATGGCTGGCTGCTGATCAAAACCGGCCTGCCGAGCTTCCTGGTGACGCTGGGTTCGTTCCTGATCCTCCAGGGCTCGAACCTCGCGGTGACGAAGATCTTCACCGGCAACGTGGCCAGCGACTCGATCGCCGACATGGACGGCTTCGGGCAGGCCAAGAATGTCTTCGCCTCGGAGATCTCCATCGGCGGCGTCGACTTCAAGATCACGGTCTTCTACTGGCTGGTGTTCGCCGGCATCGCGACCTGGCTGCTGCTGCGCACGAAGTTCGGCAACTGGATCTTCGCGGTCGGCGGCAACAAGGACTCCGCGCGGGCTGTCGGTGTGCCGGTGAACTTCACGAAGGTCGCGCTGTTCATGGGCGTCGGCGTCGGTGCCTGGTTCGTCGGCATGCATCTGCTGTTCTCGTTCAACACGGTGCAGTCGAACGAGGGTGTGGGCAACGAGTTCCTGTACATCATCGCGGCGGTGATCGGCGGCTGTCTGCTGACGGGCGGTTACGGCTCGGCGATCGGCCCGGTCATCGGTGCCTTCATCTTCGGCATGGTCAACCAGGGCATCGTCTACGCCGGCTGGAACCCCGACTGGTTCAAGGCCTTCCTCGGCGTGATGCTCCTGCTCGCCGCCCTCGTCAATCTGTGGGTCCGCCACCAGGCGACCCGGAGGTGAACCCCGCCATGACAGACACCAACGCACCCTCCGCCGACGGCACCGCGAAGGACCCGGCCAAGGACGCGGCGCCCGGCAGGCCCGGTGACGACAAGCCGGTCGTGGAACTGCGCGGCGCGGGCAAGTCGTACGGCAACATCCGTGCCCTGCACGGCGTGGACCTGACCGTGCACCCCGGCAAGGTCACCTGCGTCCTCGGCGACAACGGCGCCGGCAAGTCCACCCTGATCAAGATCATCTCCGGGCTGCACCAGCACACCGAGGGCGACTTCCTCGTCGACGGCACACCGGTCCGCTTCTCCACCCCGCGCGAGGCCCTGGACGCCGGCATCGCCACCGTCTACCAGGACCTCGCCACCGTCCCCCTGATGCCCGTATGGCGCAACTTCTTCCTCGGCTCGGAGATGACCCGCGGCCCCTGGCCCGTCCGCCGCCTGGACATCGACAAGATGAAGGCCACCGCGGACGCCGAACTGCGCAACATGGGCATCGTCCTGGACGACCTCGACCAGCCCATCGGCACCCTCTCCGGCGGCCAGCGCCAGTGCGTCGCCATCGCCCGCGCCGTCTACTTCGGCGCCCGCGTCCTCATCCTGGACGAGCCCACCGCCGCCCTCGGCGTCAAACAGTCCGGCGTGGTCCTGAAATACATCGCCGCCGCCCGCGACCGCGGACTCGGCGTCATCTTCATCACCCACAACCCCCACCACGCCTACATGGTCGGCGACCACTTCAGCGTCCTGCGCCTGGGCACCCTGGAACTCTCCGCCGCCCGCGACCAGGTCAGCCTCGAAGAACTCACCAACCACATGGCCGGCGGCGCCGAACTCGCCGCCCTCAAACACGAACTGGCCCAGGTCCAGGGCGTCGACGTCGACGAACTCCCCGAAGAGGACGACCTCACCGCACCCGTGGCGACGCCGAAGGAGGGTACCGCGTGACGGAAGGGGCTCTCGGGCCCGCACGATGACGGCGGCCGCCACCCCATGGTGACCCCGCAGACAGCAACGGCCGGGTCGTCGGGACGGCTCTCCTGGCATGGACAGCCCTTCCACGTGAAGGGCTTCCAGGAGGGGCTTCCTGATGACCGCGGCCGTTTGCCTTGATACCGCCCCAGCTGGGGAATCTCCCGCCGGCCGGGCAGGACGGCCGTGAGCCGGCGTGCGCCGGGTGGGTGAAGGGGGCCGTGGGGGCGTGCGCCGGGTGGGTGAAGGGGCGGTGGGGGCCGTGCGTCGGGCTCCGTGAGGCAGGGGGATGGCCGATCATTCCGTCCTTCCTCTGTCGTCTTCCTCCTGGAGTCCGTCATGCGTATCGGTTCGAGGGGTCTGCGGCGGGCCGCGCCGTTCCTCGCCGTCGCCGGGGCGTACACGGCGGCCCAACTCCTGCTGGTGCCACCGGGGATGGGGCTCGGCTGGGACGAGGCGGTGTATGTCAGCCAGGTCAGTCCGCACGCACCGGCCGCGTTCTTCAGCGCCCCTCGGGCCCGGGGAGTGCCGCTGCTGGTCGCGCCGGTCGCCTCGTGGTCCTCGTCGACCGTGCTGCTGCGAACCTATCTGGCGGTGCTGTCCGGTGCCGGACTGTGCCTGGCCCTGTGGGTCTGGCGGGGGCTCTTCCCCATGCGTGTGCTCCTGTGGGCCGGTGGGCTGTTCGGGACCCTCTGGGTGACGCTCTTCTACGGGCCCCAGGCCATGCCCAACTACTGGGTCGCCATCGGGGCGCTGATCTGCGTGGGGTGCTTTCTGCGGGCCGGAGGGGACGCC
Organism: Streptomyces sp. NPDC002643; assembly: GCF_053592555.1. Taxonomy (NCBI): domain Bacteria; kingdom Bacillati; phylum Actinomycetota; class Actinomycetes; order Kitasatosporales; family Streptomycetaceae; genus Streptomyces; species Streptomyces sp. NPDC002643. The sequence goes on along the minus strand of NZ_JBSFVY010000022.1, from coordinate 108,676 downwards.
GTCGAGCGGCCCGTGCTGTGGGGGATCGCCGGCGGTACCGCGCTGATGGCGTGGACGCGGCCCACCGACACCGTATGGGTGACCCTCCCGCTGTTCGCCCTGCTGATCGGCGTACGGCGATGGCGGCGGCCCTGGCCCGCGATGGCGATGGTGGCCGGGGGCGGCACCGGAGTGGTGGCCTGGATCGTCGAGTCGTACGCGCAGTACGGAGGGCCGGCCCGGCGGCTCGCCGACGCCTCGCGGATTCAGGGCGGGCTCGGCTGGAACATCGCCGTCGACGACCAGTTGCGCGCTCTGGCGGGGCGCACCCTGTGCCGTCCCTGCACCGGTGAACTGCCCCATGTGGCCGTCATGGCCTGGTGGTTCGCGCTGCCGGTGCTCGCAGCCCTCGGCGTGGCCGTCGCGTTCCGGGCGGGGCGCGCGACGCCCACCGTGGTACCGGTGGCCTGCGCCGCGACGGCAGCCGTGCCCTATCTGTTCCTCATCGGATACGCCGCGCCCCGCTTCCTGCTCCCGGCGTACGCCCTGCTCGCGATCCCCGTCGCCGACGCGCTGTCGGCGCTCGTCACCGGGGCGGGCGGGGCCCGGCGGCCGGCGGTCGGGGCGGGCGTGGCGCTCGGGCTCAGCGTGCATCTGGGCGTGCAGTACGCCGTACTGGCGGGCACCGTCGAGCGGACCACCGCCTCCCACGGCGACTGGCACCGCACCGCCACCGAGCTGCGGCGACTCGGCGTACGGCCACCCTGCCTCCTCACCGGTCACTACGCCATCCCCATCGCCTTCTACGCCGGCTGCGCCTCCGCCCACACCCACGGCAACAACGCCAACACCACCCGCGAGGGGATCATCGGCACCGCCGAGCGCATCCCGGTCGCCGCCCTCGTCGGACCCGGCGGCGGCCCACCCGAGTTCGCCCGGACCTGGCCCGCCCACCAGGTCGCCGGGTTTCGACTGCATGTGGCTCCGGCGGGGCGGTAGCGCTCCGCCGGAAGTGCCGCGATATGCCGTCGCGTATGCCGCCCGCGTTCCGCGGCGCCGTCGTGGCCGGCCGCTCCGCACACCGGCGACCGGGATGCGCTCGACCCGCTCAGATGGAGGCGCGGCGCGTCCGGGCGCGATCGCCGGTCAGGACCACCAGCGCGCCCACCGCCACGAGCAGCACCGCCAGCAGCAGACAGGCCACCGTGACCCGGCCGTAGCCGCCGACCCCTCGGTCCGGGTCCAGGAAGGGGTACACGTACCGGTCGGCCGCCTCGCCCCGGAGCAGGGCGTAGCCGACATAGAGGAGCGGGGGCAGCAGCCAGTACGCGGCCCGGCGGTAGCCGATCCGGTGGCGTGGTGGATCGGCCAGCCAGTCGGCGATGAGGACGACGGGCATCACCTGGTGCAGTACGTGGTGGGTCCAGTCCGGCATCAGGGTGTTGTGGGGTTCGGTGAGGATCAGGCCGTAGGTGATCCCGGTGACCGCCATGTACAGCACCACCGCGCCCCGCACCTCGTCCGGTACGCCCGGCCCGCCGCGTGACCCGGCCCAGCCCTCGGCCAGCAGGACCAGACAGGCGGCCACGCAGCTCAGATTGGTGAAACGGCTGAAGAAGTCCCCCAGCCCGGTCGGCGAGTCGGCGGCGTGGTCCGCCGCGACACCCAGGGCCACGGCGAGCAGGAGGCCCAGGACGATACGGGACACGGTGACGGGGAGCGGCCGGGACCGGCGCAGGGCGTGCGTCATGCGCCCAGAGGTAGGGGAGGTTCCGGCCACCGGCCCGCATTGGTTCGTACGAGGGCGGTGTCCTGCCGTCGTGCCACGGGTCGACCGCCGGGGGGCCGCTCAGGAGCCGTCGGTGAGGAAACCGTCCCTGACCTTGTCGAAGACGGGACGGTAGGTGTCCCAGCCGGAGTCCGGGGCCGAGAGATAGATGTCGTACTCGCGTTCGCCCTCCTGCCCGTAACCGAGGTCGATGGCACGGAAGGCCCGGGCCCGGCCCTCGAACGTGAACTCCCAGATCGCGGCGGGCTGTCCACGGAAGGTGGTGCGGACCATACGCAACTTCCGGTACGTGCCCGGGTAGTTGACCTTCGTGTTCGCCTCGATGTCCTTGAAGTGGGCGAGGGGATGGGTGCCCGCGGGGTCGACGATGCCGATGCTGATCTGGGCGAGTCCGGTCGGGTCGATGTACGTGACCTGCTCGGACGTCCGTGTCTTGAGCGTCCAGTCGTCCGGTACGGGGAAGGAGACGCCGAGGCCCTTCTCCGTGACGAGGCGGAAGCCGTCCGGGACGGGGGAGGGCGAGTAGGAGGGGGTGGCGGCCTGCTCCTTCGTCGGGTCGCCGTCCGTGCCGACCGTGCTGTAGAGCGCGGCTCCGACGAGGGCGGCGGCCACGGTCACGGCGATGGCGACGGGGACCAGTACGCGGCTACGGCGACGACCGCGGCTGCGGCTCTTGCCCCGGCGTCGATGGGAGAGGGTGGCGCTGTCGCCGGGCTGCCCTTGGGCGGCCGGGATGCCTCCCTGACGGGTCTCGGGGGCGGCCGGGGCGACTCCCCGGCGGGTCTCCTGGGTGGCGCCCCGATCCGTCGCCCGGTCGGCCCGGTCCCGGTCGGCCCGGTCTCCGACGATCCCGTCTCCGCCGATCCGGCCGCCGTCGGTCCGGTCCCCGTCGGTCCAGGACCCGAAGACCCGGCCGCCACCCGTGCCGCTCGCACCGGACGGGTTCCCGCCGGCCGTGCCGGGGGCGGACGCGTGCCCGGTGGCGGCCGGCCTCGGCAGGGCCTCGGTCGTCGACCCGGAGACCACGGCCCGCAGCGCCCGTTCCGTGTCCTCGGCGGAGGGACGGTCGGCGGGGTCCTTGGCGAGAAGCGCCTCGATCAGGGGTTCCAGGGCGCCGCCCTGCTTCAACGGCTCCAGGGGGTCCACGGCGATGGCGTACGCGGCCTCCATCGCGGTGAGCCGGCGGAACGGCGGGCGGCCCTCCACCGCCTGGTACAGCGTGGCGCCCAGTGCCCACAGGTCGGAGGCGGGGCCGGGCTTCTGGCCACGAATGCGCTCGGGGGCCATGTAGTGGATGGAACCGACCATCTCGCCGGTCTTGGTGAGGGTCGAGGCGTCGGCGGTCATCGCGATGCCGAAGTCGGTGAGGACGACCCGGCCCTCCCCGGCCAGCAGCACATTGCCGGGCTTGACGTCCCGGTGCAGTACGCCCGCGGCATGGGCGGCGCGCAGGGCGGCGACCATGCCCAGCCCGATACGGGCGGCCTCCTCCGGCGCGATGGTCCGGCCGCCCTCCAGGACGTCGGCCAGGGTGGGCGCGGGCACGAACTCCATGACGATGCAGGGCTGTCCCTCGCCGTCACCGCCCGCTCCGCGGACGCCGGCGCCGATGCCGTCCATGACGTCCTGGTGGTCGTCCACGACGTCATGGACGACGACCACGTTGGGGTGGGCGATCCGGGCGGCGCTGCGGGCCTCGCGGCGGGTGCGCTCGTACAGCCTGGTCAGGTCGTCGGGGGAGAGATGGGGCTGGATGTGCAGTCGCTTGAGCGCGACCTGACGGCCGAGGACCTCGTCCTCGGCCCGCCACACCGTGCCCATGCCGCCGCGGCCGATCTGCTCCGTGAGCCGGTAGCGCCCGGCGATGAGCCGCCCTACGTCCTCCGACACCGCGTGCCCTCCGCCAGCCCTGCGTACGTTCGATTCGCCCGGCCACAATAACCGGCCGCCGGAACCGGCCATGGGGCGGATCGGTGTGGAACGGTGTGGACCGGTGCGGACTGGTTCCGGTGGACGCCCGGGCGGGCGGGGAGAGCGGAGGGGGCGTCGGCCGGGGCTGCGGGCGGGGCCGTTCGGCGTAACGTCGAATTGTGGACCTCACGGCTGAGGGGCTGGTGTCGCGTGCCGCGCGGGAGCTCGGTTTCGAGGGTGGACGAGCTGATCGCCGAGGTGGAGCGGTGCCTGCGCCGCGATGTGCCCGAACTGTGGGCCCACCCCGACGCCATGGCCTCGGAGAACATCGCCGAACACATCACCGCCGTACTGTCCGGCCTCGAACGCGGTGTCGAGCCCGGCTGGATCGAGGTGCCCGTCGGCGAGCTGGTACGGGTACGGCGGCTGGCCCGCCACGGCACACCCGTCAGCGTCGTGCTGCGGGCCCTCCGGCTGGGGCAGGGCATCGTCCTCGACGGACTGCTCGCCCAGATGCCCCGGTTCACCGACGACCCCCGGCTGATCAACGAGGCGACACGGCGACTGATCGCGGTGGCGACCGGCTATGTGGACCGCTCGTCGGAGCAGGGCGTCGTGGCGTACCAGGAGGAACGGGACCGTCGGCTGCGGTGGCGGCTGTCGATGGTCAGCGAGGCGAGCGTACGGATCGGAACCACCCTGGACATCGCCCGCACCACCCGGGAACTCGCCGACTTCGCCACCAGACCGTTCACGGTCGCCGTGGGGGACACGGGGGCGGACGGTGACGCGGGGGCTGTCGGCGATGCGGGGGCCGTCGGTGGCGCGGGGGCCGGTTGCCTGGCCGATCCGGCGGCCGGGCCGGGTGGTGACCTCGTCCCCGAGCCCTTCGCCGATCTCGTGACCGTCGATCTGCTCGGCTCCGTGCTGCACGGTCATGACGCCGAGCCCGGGGTGCCGCCGGTGTCGTGCCGGGTGGCTCGCCGGGCGGCGGGGGAAGCGGACGAGGGGGACGAGGGGGACGTACCGCCGAGGGGGCCGCGTACCTTCGCGGAGGAGTCGCCGCAGGCCCGGGCGTTGGCCACCGGGCAGCCGTCCCGGCAGCACAAGCCGGAGATCGAGGCGCTGGACGACCTCGATCCGCCGGGCGGCGGCGATGGCTCCGCCGCCGTGCCGGTCCACTCGGCGCTGGTCGTGCCGTTGTGCGCGCGGGGGGCCACCTTGGGGATCGCCCAGTTCTTCCGGTACGGCACCCCCGAGCCCTTCGGTGACGAGGATCTGCTGCTGGCCCAGGAGATCGCGGCACGGGCGGCGCTGGCCGTGTACAACGCCCGCCACTACTCCCCTCGGCCGGCTCCACCTTAGCTATATTCTGACAGGTGTCAAATAAAAGGGAGGTCGCCGCCCGGGCCGCGGTTCGCGGGCTCGGGGGGACGGCATCGCGGGTCCTCAAGTCCGGATCACGGGTCCTTAAGATGGTCGTGGGCCGGCCGGTTCGGGACGCCGGCGGGAAGTGATGGAGGCAGTCGTGGGAGCAAGAGCCGAATCCGTTCGACGGCCGGGGCGCCCCGGCGCCGACACTCCCGCGGTGCCCGAGGAGGCGAGCATCCTGCTGCGTGGCCTCGAAGCCTTCGCCGAACTGGGCTACGACCGGGCCTCCGCACGCGAGTTGGCCCGCCGCCTGGGCGTCAGCCACAACTTCATCAACGACCGCTACGGCTCCAAGATGGCCTTCTGGCGTGCGGTGGTGGACCACGCCATGGAACCGCAGCTCACCACCATGATCGGCATCGAGCCCAGCGGCGACGACGCCGACTGGCTACGGCAGTTCATCGTCCACTTCTACCGGAGCGCGGTGGACTCCCCCCTCGTCGGACGGCTGCTCCTCAACGAACTCAACCTCGACACCGAGCGGTTGGACTATCTGTACGAGAACTTCATCGCCCGGACGCTACGGGCCATGGAGCCCAGCATCGAGCGGCTGGTCGCCGCCGGACGGATGGCCCCCATCCCACCGGACGTGCTCTTCTTCGCCGTGGTCCCGCCCGTCGCGGGGATGGTGGAAGCCCCGCTGGCCCGCCGCCTCGGCCGCCCCGACCCCGCCTCGCCGGAGCAACTCGCCGCCACGGCAGACGCGTTGGCGACGCTGGTGATCAACGGCCTGTTGGGCATGGGGTCGGACAGCCGCTCCTGACCGGGTGGCGAGCGACGGCGTGCGCCCCCGCCGGGTGGCGGGGGCAAACCGGACACTTGCCGGATACTCCGCGAACGGGCCGTTCCACAGCCTGGGAGTATGCCCAAGGACACAGGCGAACAGGCCCCGCCCTGCCCGACGACGGCCCTGCCCAAGCACTCCCACCCCCGACCTCCCGCCGCCCCCACCCCGCACCCCACTGCCGCTCCCACATCGGCGGCCCCCTCCACCCCCCGCCTCATCGGTGTGGATCTCGCCCGGGGGCTCGCGGTGTTCGGCATGTACGCGGCTCATGTCGGGCCCGATCCCTCCGAGGGGGGAACCGTCGGCTTTCTCATGGAGTTGTCGCACGGCCGGGCCTCGGCGCTCTTCGCCTTCCTGGCCGGTTTCTCGATCGTCCTGATCACCGGTCGCAGCGCGCCGAAGACCGGTCGCGCGGGCCGGCAGGCCGTCGCCAAGGTGGTCATCCGGGCGGTCGTGCTCCTCGCCGCGGGCACCGCGCTCACCCTCACCGGCACCCCGGTCGAGGTGATCCTCGCCTTTTACGGCCTGTTCTTCCTGCTGGTCCTGCCCCTGTACCGGTTGAGCGCCCGCCCCTTGGCGATCATCGCCGCCCTCGGCACACTGGTCCTGCCCCAGATCCTGTACGTCGTCACGCGGCTGCTCCACGACACCGAGCCCGGCGGCATCTGGGCCTGGCCCGAGGACGCCGACGGCCTGGTCTCCCTCCTCTTCACCGGCGGCTACCCGGCCCTGACCTGGGTTCCGTTCGTGGTGGCCGGTATGGCCGTGGCCCGGCTGGACCTGACGGCCACCGCCGTCCGCGTACGCCTCGCCCTCACCGGCGTCGCCCTGGCCGTACTCGGCTACGGCGGCTCCTGGCTGGCCCTGCGCCTGGTGCCCGGCGCCCTCGCGAAGGTGGGGGAGTCCGGTGTGGACGGCGACGGCGCGGCGGCCTCGGCGTGGTGGTCGGACACCTGGGGCTGGCCGAGCGGCGAGAGCCCGTACGCGCTGCTGGTGGCCTCACCGCACAGCGAGACGACGCTGTCGATCGTGGGCAACACGGGGGTCGCGCTCACGATCCTGGTCGGCTGTCTCGCCGCCGTCGACGCGTTCCCGCGACTGCCGCGCCTCGCCCGTCCGGTCGTCGCGGTCGGCTCGATGTCCCTGACCGCGTACGTCCTGCACGTCCTCGGTATCCACGCCCTCGGCATCGAGGAGTTGCCCGGTTCCCCGGTGCACGTACTGGTCGGGTTCCTGCTCGTGGTGAGCGTCTTCGCGACGCTGTGGTCGCGGTACGTCCGGCGCGGCCCCCTGGAGTGGCTGCTCGGCAAGGCCACCAAGCCGGCGGAACGGGTCCGTTGACCGCCCGCTGCCGAGTCGTCCCGTCAACTGCCGCTGATGGCCCTCGTGTTCACTCGGCCTCGGCCCAGGGGACCATGTCCAGTTGCTCGCGGGCCAGCCGGCGGCCGGGCTCACGGGTCTGGTCGGCCACCCGCCGGAAGGTCTCCTGGGCCGGGCCGGCCGGCCAGTCCGACGGAAGGTGACGGGCGGGCAGGCGGGGGTCGGTACGGATGATGGAAAGCCACTCGCTGACCAGCAGCAGCCCGACGCCGATCGGGCACTGCCCGGCCACCGCGCCCAGTTGGGCCGTCCACCGCTTGTCGAAGCCGACATAGCGGGTGGCGATGGTCTCCAGGTCCCAGGTGTCGCGGATCATCAGCGCGATGTCGGTGGTCGGATCGGCCCGGGAGTGGAAGATCTTGACGTGCTCGGTGAGCCCCAACTCGGCGACCACACCGGTGACATCCACCTCACCGGGGGCGATCCACAGCCCGCTGTAGAGGGCGCCGAAACCGGACCAGGTCAGCCGGGAGCGCAGATCGTGGCGCTGGCGCTTCCAGGAGTCGGGGAGGGAGAAGCCGAGCAGGGTCCAGGTGCCGTCCCAGTCGTCGTTGACGGCGCCCTGCTCCCAGATGCGGACGCGGCCGTCCTGGAGGACCCGGGTCGCCTGCGGGGTGAGGCCGAAGTACATCTTGCGGCCCTCCCGCCGGCGCCGCAGCAGCCCGCGGTTGACCATACGGGTCAGCGTGGAGCGTACGGCCTGTTCCCCGACTCCGACGCGGCCGAGTACGTCGATGATGCTGCCGGAGTACACGCACAGGTCGCTGTCGCCCTCCTCCAGCACATGGCTGCCGAAGAAGGCGAGCATGAGCGACTGAGGGCGCGGCGCCGGGCCGTCCGGGGTGTCCAGGATGTCGTAGTCCTCCACGGGCCCAAGCCTACGACCGCCCCTCACCACCGCAGCGACCGGCCGAGACGACAAGGCCGCAGGTGAACGCCCCCGCCCCGACTCGCACTCGGCCCGACTCGCACTCGGCCCGGTACTCACCGCGTCCCGGTCCGGATCAGCTTGAAGAAGAGGCGGGCGCCCGAGCGTTGGGCGGACATGCGCAGGCGTGCGGTGAGGGGGCGGGCCGGTGGGGGTGTGGTGGCGGTGGTGGCCAGGCGGGGGAAGAGGGTCTCGGCGTTGGTGCGGTTGATCGCGGCGAGGGTGTCGGGGGCGACTCCGTCGTCGAGCCCGTTGGCGAAGTACTGGCCCGCCGCCACGGGCGCGAACGGCCAGTCGCTGCCGAACAGGACGCGGCCGGGTCGGGCGAACGCCAGCAGCGACGGCAGGGCGGCCGGGCTGGAGGAGAGCGCGGTGTCGAAGTAGAAGCCTCGGAAGTCCTCCAGGATGTCCAGCGGGCTGCGCCCGGTCTCGCTCGCCATGGCCACGGCCATACGGTGGGAGGCGTACGGCAGGAAGCCGCCGGCGTGGCTGAGGAGGAACCGGATGTTCGGGTAGCGGCCGGGGACGCCGTCGCGTACGAGGAGGTACGCGGCGCGGGTGGTGTCGAGGAGGAAGTCGGCGGCGAAGGGCGGGATGCCGTCGACGGTGGGCGCGGGCAGATCGGCCGGGTGGACGAGGACCACGGCACGGCGCTCGTCGAGGACCCGCCACAGCGCGTCCTGGCCCTCCGCGCCGAGATACGCGCCCCGGGTGTTGGCGAGCAGGGTGACCCCGTCGGCGCGGAGTTCCGTCAGCGCGCGCTCGGCCTCCTCGGCCGACGCCTCGGCGTCCGGCATCGGCAGGGTGGCGAACCAGCCGAAGCGGCCGGGGTGTTCGGCGGTGACGGCGGCGGAGTGGTCGTTGAGCCGCCGGGCCAGATCGGCGGCCTCGGCCCGGTCGGTCAGGAAGGTGGTGCCGGGCGTGGAGACGGAGAGGATCGCGGTCTCGGTGCCCAGCAGATCCATCGCCTCCAGCGCGGCGGCGGCGCTCCAGCCGGGCACCGCGCGTCCACCCGCTTCGGCGATCCCGGCTTTGGCGAGCGCGTCACGGTAGAGGGGCGGGACGAGGTGCTGGTGGACGTCGATCCGGCGGGGGGTGATGGCCATGGAGGTACTGCCTCTCGGCTTTTACAGGGGGTGGGAGGGGCGGCCTGGACGGAGGTCGGGTCTCAGTCGTCGGGGATGCCGGCGCCGCTGAGGGCGGGCACGGTCCTCTCGGGGTGGGCGAGGGAGCGGGCGCCCAGTCGGAACTGGTTCAGCTTGTCAACGATGGTCTGGCCGACCGGGGTGTGTCCCCAGACGCTGATGCCCTGGTGGGTGGTGGGCTGCCAGGTGGACTCGTCGATGACGAGGGGGTTCCAGCCGACCTCCCACTCGAAGCCCGACGGGGTGCGGGCGTAGTAGGAGAGTTCCTTGTCGTTGGTGTGCCGGCCGACGGACAGGGCCATGTCGAAGCCGAGTTCGTGGACGCGCTCGTAGCTGCGGGCGAGGTCGTCCAGGGTGGCGGCCTGGGTGTTGAGGTGCTGGACGCGGGTGCGGATCGGGTCGATGGGCAGGCCCCGTACGGCGGCGATCGCGATGGAGTGGTGGCGTTCGTTGACGCGCAGGAAGCGGATCTTCAGCTTGACGCCGCTGATCGTCTCGTCGATGTAGTCGGTGAGCCGGGCGTCGAAGACGGTGTGGAAGTAGCCCCGCATCAGGGCCGGTCGGGCGGAGGTGAGGGCGACATGGCCCATACCGGCGTCGCCGGTCACCCAGCCGGAGGTGAGCATCCGCAGGGGCTCGGGCGTCAGGACCGGGGTGGTGTAGATCTCCTGGGTGATGCCCTTGGGGCCGGGGAAGCGCAGCAGCCGTTCGACGCCGCGCTGCCGCGCCTCCTCGGCGGTGCCCTCGGCGCACGGCACACCGTGGGCGCGGACCCGGGCCTCGATCCGCTCGAAGGTGGTGTGGTCGTCGAGGTGCCAGCCGATGGTGACGACGTCCTCGGCGGGCCCGCGCCGCAGCAGGAAGCGGCACTCGTGGTCGTCGAGGCGGAAACGCATCAGCCCGGTGTCGAGGTCGTCGTGGTGCATCCCGATGGCGTCCACGCCGAAGCGCCGCCAGTCGGTGAAGCGGTTCGTCTCGATCACCAGGTAGCCGAGGTGGACCGCGCCGAAGACGGACGGGAAGTCGTCATCGGCGTTCCCGAAGGCCGATGTGCTCATCGTCGGCCCGCCAGGAAGCCCGCGCAGATCCGGTTGAACAGGTCGGCCCGCTCGAACTGCACCCAGTGCCCGGTGTTGGCGACCTCGTACAGATCGCAGTTGGGCATGCGGTCGGCCAGCATCCGGCCGCCGGAGGGGCGGTTGACCTTGTCGGCCGCGCCCCACAGGACCAGGGTCGGTACGGGCAGCCGGGAGAGGCGGTCGTCGCGGGTGAAGTCCATCTTCCACAGGGTCCTCAGCGCGCCCGGTCCGGAGGGGCGGCGCAGCGGTGGGGCCGCGATCACCTCCGGGTCGATGGACGCCTGGTAGCGGGCGTCGATGACGGAGTCGGGGACGTCGGCCGCGTTGAAGACCAGATGGGTGCGGATGAACTTCTCCAGCTTCAGCCGTGAAGGGCCGTCCCCGGAGTAGTAGTCGAGCAGGCTGTTGAGGCCGGGGGTGGGCAGGGCGCGGGTGGTGCCGATGCCGCCGGGGCCCATCAGCACCATGCGGTCGACGCGGTCGGGGGTGTCCAGGGCGAGGCGCAGCGCGCAGGCACCGCCGTAGGAGTTGCCGACCAGGTGGGCCCTGTCGAGGCCGAGTATGTCGAGCAGGCCCCGGATGCCGGTGGCCAGACAGCCGAAGGGGTCGGTGCCGTCGATGCCCTTGGTGCTGCGGCCGTAGCCGGGCAGGTCGGGCACGATGACCCGGTACTCCTTCGCCAACGCGGCGATGTTCCGCGAGTAGTTGGAGACTCCGCAGGCGCCGGGGCCGCCGCCGTGCAGCAGCAGGACGGGCGGGCCGTCGCCGGTCTCCGCGACGAAGATCTGCTTGCCCGCGACTTCGAGCAGCGACTCCCGCAGGGACGGGGGTGACGGGGGTGCGGTGTACGTGGACATGGCGTTCCCTAACTGGTGGCGGCGGTCGTACGCGGGGCGGCCGGGGCGAACCCGGCCGGGGGCGGCGGGAGTTGGGCTCCGGCCCGGGCGGCGGCGTAGACGTAGGCGTCGGGGCGCAGGGCGAGGGTGGCCGCGCGATGGGCGGTCAGCCAGGGCAGCAGGACGCCGTCGCTGTCGACGACCGTGCCCTCGGCCGGGCGGGAGCCCGCCGGGAGGACGGTCAGCGTGGGCACTCCGGCGCGCTCCCACGCGGGCTGCGGCACGGACGACGCCCCGGTGCGCAGGAGGAGCCAGCGGCCGGCGAGTACGTCGTCCAGGCGGACCCGGTCGCCGTCGGGGCCGGTGACCCGGGGCTGGGGGATCTGACGGCCGGCGGCCTTGGTTCTCGGGCCGGCTTGGAAGCCCTTGATGAGTCTGCCGACCGGGACGCCCTTGATGAGTGGGCCGACCGGGAAGCCCTTCGTACGCGCACCGGCCTGGAAGCCCTGGGCGTAGTGGGCGACCGGTATCCAGTTGGCGTCGACCAGACGGTTGGTGACGCCCGTGACGGGGCCGACGGCACGCAGGGCCCGGTCCCGGACGCGGGCCACGGGGAGCCGGCGCTCGGTGATGATCCGCCCGACCAGCACCGCCCGCCGGGTGACCTCCTTGACATGCGGTTTGCGCTCGGCCTCGTACGAATCGAGCAGGCTCTCCGGCAGTTCACCGCGCAGGACGGCGGCCAGCTTCCAGCACAGGTTGGCCGCGTCGCGCACCCCGGCGGCCATGCCCTGGCCGATCCACGGCGGCATGGCGTGGGCGGCGTCCCCGGCGAGAAAGACCCGGCCGACGCGGAACCGGGCGGCGAAACGGACATGGTGGCTGTAGACGGTGGCCCGCAGGATCTCGACCTGATCCCGCCCGATCCCGTACCGCGAAACCATCGCGTAGATGGCGTCATGCGAGGTCAGCCGCGTCTCGTCGTCGCCCGGCAGGATCGGGAACTCCCACCGGTGGTGCCCCAGCGGCGTCGGGCAGTCCACGGCCGGGCGTACCGGATCGCAGCGGAACCGCAGCCGGTCATGGTCCGGCCAAGGCTTCAGCATCTTCGTATCGACAACGACCCAGCGGTCCTCGTACGTCCGCCCCTCGTAGCCCACGTTGAGCTGGGCGCGGGTGAGGCTGGAGCCGCCGTCGGCCGCGATGACGTACGAGGCGCGCAGGCGTCGTACGGAGTCGTCGGCGCCCAGCACCGTCAACTCGACGCCGGCGCCGTCTGCGGACTGGCGCAGCCGCAGACACTCGTGGCGGAGGAGCACCTCGACGTTCGGATAGCGACCGACGCCGTCGCGCAGGACCTGCTCCAGGGCGGGCTGGTAGAGGAACATCTGCGGGGGATGGCCGTGGCCGCGCGGGGCGGGGCAGGCGCTGAGGAAGGTACGGCCGGACGCGTCGACGAAGTCCAGCGGGCGCTCGGCGAGCATGTCCTCCTTGAGCCGGTCGGCGAGGCCGACGCGCTGCCAGATCCGGATGACCTCCTCGTCGGTGGAGATCGCCCGCGCCCTGGAGTAGACCTCGGCGTCGCGCTCCAGCACGACGACCTTCAGGCCCAGCGCGCCCAGCAGATTGGCGGCGGTCACGCCGGTCGGCCCGTATCCGATCACCGCGACGTCGTAGGCGCCGCCCTCGGCACTGTTGTTCTCGGGGTCTTCTGCTCTGTTCCCGGCACTGATCGCACTCACCAGGCCACCTCACTGTCGTTCCTGTAGCGCTCATTCCAATTGGAATGGCTGCTACGGTAAGCTGGGCGCAGTAGCCGGTCAAGTGCCGGATCGGTGGCCGGTCGAGTACCGGATCGACGGGAAGAGCGCCTGCGTGAGGGAAGGACATCGCCATGACCACCAGGCCGCGGACGACGCGCAAGAAGCGCGCCAACGGGGTGGAGTCGCGCCAGCGCATCCTCGACGCCACGGTGGAGATCGCCGGCGAGCGCGGCTACGAGGGCACGTCGATCGCGGCGGTCAGCGCCAAGTGCGGACTGCCCGCCAGCTCCATCTACTGGCACTTCAAGGACAAGGACGACCTGATCGCCGCGGTCATCGAGCGCAGCTTCGAGAGCTGGCTCGCGGCCCTGGAACTGCCCGGGGAGGACGAGGGCACCCCGCGCGAGCGGATCGCCACGATGGCGGCGAACGTCGCCCGTTCCCTCGTCGAGGCCCCGGACTTCCTCCGACTGGGCCTGATGCTCGCCCTGGAACGCCGCCCCACCGAGCCCCGGGGCCGCACGGTCTTCCTCCAGGTCCGCGACATCGCCCGCGAGAAGATCACCGAGGTCATCCGCGAACTGGTCCCCGACCTGGCCGAGGACGACGTCCACACCCTGACCACGTACGCCGTCGCCGGCGCCGACGGCCTGTTCGTCCAACGCGAGATCAGCGGCGACACCGTCGACCTGGTGACGATGTTCGAGCTGCACGCGCGGCTGGTCTACGAGACGGCGCTGCGCATGGCGGAGGAGGCGAGGAGCGCGGGCTGACTCCGACGGCCACCCGGCGCGAGGGGCGGCGAGGGGGTAGCGCCCAGCGGAAAGGCCCCGCCCCCCGGCACATCAGCTTGCAGGAGCTGATCAGCGGCTTGCTCCCGTGCTCGCAGGGAGCCCATTCGAACCCCGTGCACAGCGCATGCGAGGGCCCCTGGGCCGCGCGGTCCCGGCGGCGGGCCCGCAGGGGTGCCGGGACGGCTCCGACCCGCAGGCCCGCTCCCCGCCGGGCGGAACCCCGTCACACCCCGCCGCGCAGCGCCCGCGACAGCCCCAGCGCCGCCGTGCGGACCGCCGGGGCCAGTTGGGCGGGGTGGAAGCGGTCGCGGGGGACCGCCACCGACAGGGCCGCCGCCGCTACGGGGCCGTCGAAGACGGGGGCCGCGATACAGCTGACGCCCAGCGCGGCCTCCTGCTCCTCGTAGGCGAGGCCCGACACCTGGGCCTGTTCCACGGCGGTACGCAGCCGCCGGGGGTCGGTGATCGAGTACGGGGTGAGGCTGGGCAGCGGCGCGGCCAGCACCTCCTCGGTCAGCTCCGCCCCGGAGAACGCCAGCAGGGCCTTGCCGACACCCGTGCAGGTCAGCGGGAGCCGGCCGCCGATCCGGGAAGGCAGCCGGAGCGGATCGTGGCCGTGGATGCGTTCGACGTAGACCACCTCGTGCCCCTCGCGCACACCCAGGTGCACCGTCTCGTGCGTGGCCTCGAACAGGTCCTGGAGGAACGGCAGCGCCGTCTCCCGCAGATCGTGCCGACGCGGCACCAGCGAACCCAGCTCGAACAGCTTCCCGCCGAGCCGGTACACCTCCCCGTCCCGCTCCAGCCAGCCCAGCCGGACCAGATCCCCGCACACCCGGAAGACGGTCGTCTTCGCCAGCCCCGATCGCTCGGCCAGTTCCGTGAGGCGGAACGATCCGCCATCTGGACGGAAGCAATCCATGAGGGCCGCCGCCTTGTCGAGCATATTCCCGGCGTCGCTGTTCCGTGTCATGGAACAGATTTTGCCCGATGGTCGACATGCCGCCTATACCTGGTCCTCGACTCGGGCGGTGGCCTCCTCCCCCACCACCGCCCGACCCACCCCCTACCCCCGGAGGTGTCCCGCGTGACCGCTCCCGCAGTGGCCAAGGTGGCCGCTCTTCTGGAGGAGGCCGCCCGCACCGGCATCCCCTGCCCTCCCGTACGCGATCTGCTCCCGGCGTCCGACGGCATCGACACCGCGTACGCCGTCCAGCGCTTCAATGTCGAACGGGGTCTCTCCCAGGGCCGCCGCCCGGTCGGCCGGAAGATCGGGCTGACCTCACCGGCCGTTCAGCGCCAACTGGGCGTCGGCCAGCCGGACTTCGGCACCCTCTTCGCGGACATGGCGGTACCGGACGGCGGTGTCGTCCCCGCCGGGCGGCTGTTGCAGCCGAAGGTCGAGGCCGAGGTCGCGCTCGTGCTGGGCCGGGATCTGCCGCACCGCGCGTGCACGGTCGCCGATCTGCTGCTCGCCACGGCCTTCGCGCTGCCCGCGCTGGAGATCGTCGACAGCCGTATCGCGGGCTGGGACATCAACATCGTCGACACCGTCGCCGACAACGCCTCCAGCGGTCTGTACGTCCTCGGTGGCGCTCCCGTACCGCTGGACCGCGTCGATCTGCGGGGCGTCCGGATGAGCCTGGACCAGAACGGCGAGACCGTCTCCCGGGGCACCGGCGCCGACTGCCTCGGCGGCCCCCTCAACGCGGCCTGCTGGCTGGCCTCCACCCTCGCCTTGCTCGGCGACCCGCTGCGCGCCGGGGACACCGTCCTCACCGGGGCGCTCGGCCCGATGGCCACCGTCGCCGCCGGAGACGAGTTCACGGCCCGGATCGAGGGCCTCGGCACGGTCGCCGTCGCCTTCGAGACACCCACCCAGGAAGGAACCCCCGCATGAGCACGACGAGCCCCACCAAGGTCGCCGTCATCGGCTCCGGCAACATCGGCACCGACCTGATGATCAAGGTGCTGCGGCTGTCGGAGTCCCTGGAGATGGCCGCCCTGGTCGGTATCGACCCGGACTCCGACGGCCTGGCCCGCGCCCGCCGCCTCAATGTCGCCACCACCCACGAGGGCGTCGAAGGGCTGCTGAAACTCGACGAGTTCGAGGAGGTCCGGATCGTCTTCGACGCCACCTCCGCAGGCGCCCACCGCCACAACGACCAGGTACTGCGCGCCGCGGGCCGCACGGTGATCGACCTGACCCCGGCCGCCCTCGGCCCGTACGTCGTGCCGCCCGTCAACGCGGACGCCCACCTCGGCGCCGACAACGTCAACATGGTCACCTGCGGCGGCCAGGCCACCATCCCGATCGTCGCCGCCGTGGGCGCCGTCACCCCCGTGCACTACGGCGAGATCGTCGCCTCGATCTCCTCCCGCTCGGCGGGCCCCGGCACCCGCGCCAACATCGACGAGTTCACCGAGACCACCTCCGCCGCCATCGAGAAGGTCGGCGGCGCCGCGCGGGGCAAGGCCATCATCATCCTCAACCCGGCGGAACCCCCGCTGATCATGCGGGACACCGTGCACTGCCTCGTCGGCGACTGCGACGACACGGCCGTCGCCGCCTCCGTCGAGGAGATGGCCGCCCGCGTCCAGACGTACGTACCGGGCTATCGGCTGAAGCAGAAGGTCCAGTTCGACAGGGTCACCGGCGACGACCCCCTGCGCCAACTGCTCCCGGACGCCTCCCGCACCGGTACGGCCACCCGCGTCTCGGTCTTCCTGGAGGTCGAGGGCGCCGCCCACTACCTCCCCGCCTACGCCGGCAACCTCGACATCATGACCTCGGCCGCCCTGCGCACCGCCGAACGCATGGCCGCACACCGCATCACGGAGGTGGCATCCGCATGACGACGCCCATGACCACGCCCCCGAAGACCCCGTTGTACGTCCAGGACGTGACCCTCCGGGACGGCATGCACGCCGTCCGGCACCGCTACACCGTCGAGCAGGCCCGCACCATCGCCGCAGTGCTGGACGCCTCCGGGCTCACCGCGATCGAGATCGCCCACGGCGACGGACTGTCCGGGTCCAGCGTCACCTACGGCGTCGGCGCGCAAACCGACTGGGAGTGGATCGAGGCCGTCTGCGACGCCGTACACCGGGCGGTCCCCACGACCCTGCTGCTGCCCGGCATCGGCACGGTCCACGACCTCAAGCAGGCCCACTCCCTCGGCATCCGCTCGGTACGCGTCGCCACGCACTGCACCGAGGCCGACATCGCCGCCCAGCACATCGCCGCCGCGCGGGAGCTGGGCATGGACGTCGCCGGGTTCCTGATGATGTCCCATCTGGCCGAGCCCGCCGAACTCGCCCGCCAGGCCAAGCTGATGGAGTCCTACGGCGCCCACTGCGTCTACGTCACCGACTCCGGCGGCCGGCTCACCATGGACGGCGTACGCGACCGCTTCCGCGCCTACCGCGAAGTCCTCGACCCGGCAACGGAGTTGGGCATCCACGCCCACCACAACCTCGCCCTCGGCGTCGCCAACAGCGTCGTCGCGGTCGAGAGCGGCGCGACCCGCGTCGACGCCTCGCTCGCCGGGCAGGGAGCCGGGGCCGGGAACTGCCCGCTGGAGGCGTTCATCGCGGTCGCCGACCTGATGGGCTGGGAGCACGGCTGCGCACTGTTCCCGCTCATGGACGCCGCCGACGACATCGTCCGCCCCCTCCAGGACCGTGACGTACGCGTCGACCGCGAGACCCTCACCCTCGGCTACGCGGGCGTCTACTCCAGCTTCCTCCGCCACGCCGAGACCGCCGCCGCCCGCTACGGCCTCGACACCCGGACCGTCCTCGTCGAGGTGGGCCGCCGCAAGATGGTCGGCGGCCAGGAGGACATGATCACCGATATCGCCCTGGACCTCGCGGCGGCCCGGGACACGGCGACGGCCTGACCCACCGGGCGGTCCCGGTGGGCCGGGGTGCGCTCACGCACGGATCACGCGCCGATCAAGCACGGATCACCCACAGAAGTCGGTGACGGTGTCCGTGAGGATCGTGGTGAGCCGGTCCAGGGACGCCAGGTCGACGTACTCCGTGGCCGCGTGGGCGCCCTCGCCGTCGACGCCGAAGAGCAGACACGGGATGCCCGCGCGGTCCAGCAGGGCGCAGTCGGTCCAGTACGGCTCGGCCCGCACCGCCGGTGGGTGCCCGAGCGCCCGCTCGGCATGGCGGGTGAGGGTCCGTACGATCGGCGCGTCCGGGTCGGCCTGGAAGGGCTCGCGGTGCATGCCCCGCACGAGCCGGTACCGGAAGTCGGGGACCGTGGCGGCGAGTCGGTCCAGTACGGCGGTCAACTCCCGCTCGACGACGTCGACATCCTCACCGGGGACCGTACGGCGCTCCAGGGTGACCCGGCAGCGGGACGGGTAGGTGGACGGCTCCTCACCGCCGTCGATCAGGGAGGCGTGCACGGTGCCGGTGCCGAGCAGGGGGTGGGCCGGACCCTCGGCGAGCCGCCGGCCCCACTCCTCCAGCGCCACCAGGAAATGCCCCGCCTTGACGATGGCGTCCACCCCCAGATCGGGCCGCGAACCATGCGCCGCCCGCCCCTCGACCTCCACCTCGAACCACGCGAAACCCTTGTGCGCGAGGGTCACTTCGAGATGGCTCGGCTCGGTCACGATCGCCGCGTCGGCGGTGAAGGACTCCAGCACCTCCTCGGTGCCGGAACTGCCGTGCTCCTCGTCGGCGACCAGGGCGAGGACGACATCACCGCGCAGGGGCCCGTCGGCGGTGGCCCGGGCGGCGGCGACCATCATGGCCGCGATCCCGCCCTTCATGTCGAAGCCGCCCCGGCCGTACATCCGTCCGTCCCGGACCAGCGGCAGCAGCGGATCGCCGTCGTATCCGGCGAGGCCGACCGTGTCGAGATGCCCATTGAGCATCAGTGAACGCCCGCCGCCGGTACCGCGCGCGACCGCCACGAGCGAGGGCCGGCCGGGCCGCCGCTCCAGGCTGTGCACCTCGAAGCCGCGAGCGGCCAGCCACCGCCCGCAGAAGTCGGCGACGGCCTTCTCACCGGCCCCGCCCGGTACGAGATCGGGATTGACGGAGTCGATGGCGATCAGCCGCGCCAGCAACGCGCGGGGTTCGCCGTGCGAGTGATCAGACATGGTCATGCTCCTTCTGGTCCCTGTGGCCCTGTTCGGCCAGGCGGAGGAGAGTGGTGGCGAGGACGTCGACGCCGTGGGCGCAGGCCTCGGGGGTGGAGTACTCGCGGGGGTTGTGGCTGATCCCGTCGTACTCGCCACGGACGAAGATCATCGCGGTGGGGCAGAGCGCGGCGATCTCCTGGGCGTCGTGTCCGGCGCCGGACAGCAGGGAGACATACGGCAGCCCGTGGTCGTCGGCCGCCTCCGCGATCACCTTCCGCACGCCCTCGTCGAAGGGCACATACCCGGTCCTCGCCATCCGCCGGGTGGTCACGGCCAACCCCTCCTGGCCGTCTTCGAGATCGCGCAGAAACGTGGCCAGGGCCTCCTCCGCGCGGCCCATCTGGACGTCGTCGGGATTGCGCAGGTCGACGGTCAACTCGGCCCGCGCCGGGACGATGTTGGTGAGGTCCGGGTGGACGACCAGATGACCGACCGTGGCCCGCAGCTCCCCGTACTCCCCGGAGTCGACCAGCTCCCGCAGCCGGACGACGACCCGCGCGGCGGCGAGACCGGCGTCGACCCGCAGACGCGTGGGCGTGGTACCGGCGTGCGCGGCGCGGCCG
Organism: Streptomyces sp. NPDC002643; assembly: GCF_053592555.1. Classification (NCBI taxonomy): domain Bacteria; kingdom Bacillati; phylum Actinomycetota; class Actinomycetes; order Kitasatosporales; family Streptomycetaceae; genus Streptomyces; species Streptomyces sp. NPDC002643. The sequence goes on along the minus strand of NZ_JBSFVY010000022.1, from coordinate 89,126 downwards.
TGGAAGGTGATCTCCTGCCAGGAGATGCCCTGCACACCGGTGACGACCCCGATCTCCACACCGCTCTCGGCGAGCACGGGCCCCTGTTCGATATGGCACTCGACATAGGCGTACGGCGGGGCGAGCCGTACGTCCTCGGGCCCGTCGAAGCCGGTACGGGCCAGCTCGCCGCCGAGCGTCAGCCCGTCGCGGTCGGTCAGCGCGTGGGCGTACGACAGGGAGAGCCGTCCGGCGGCCACGGCGCTGCCGAGCATGTCGGTGCCGAACCGGACGCCCTCCTCCTCGGTGAAGACGGCGACCTCGATGGGGCGGCGGGTACGGATACCGCGCTCGTTCAGGGTCCGTACGACCTCGATACCGCCGAGGACCCCGAGACAGCCGTCGAAGGCGCCGGCCGTGGCGACGCTGTCGATGTGCGAGCCGGTCAGCACCGGCGCGGCGGTGGGATCGGTGCCCTCGCGGCGACCGTAGATGTTGCCCATCCGGTCGACCCGGACCGTCAGCCCGGCCTCCTCCATCCACGCGACGACCCGGCGGCGCCCGGCCGCGTCGGCATCGGTGAGGGCGAGCCGGTCCACGCCTCGCAGCCCGGTGCGCTCGTCGTCGTACGCGCCGATCTCGGCGAGGTCCATCAAGGACCGCCACAGCCGTTCGCGGTCGACGGTGAGCACGGCGGGGCCCGTGGCGGGGGTGAGCGTGTCGGGGACGGGGTTCGTCATGGGCTGTCTCCCGGAGGGGGCGGACGGGTGGTGTGTCGAGGGCGGTGCGGGCCGGCGGTCAACTCGTCGTGGCGGCACCGGGGTTGGCGGCGGTGCCCTCGGTGCTCAGCAGGACGACGACTGAGGTGGCGTCCAGCCCCAGGGCCGTACGGCCTTCGTCGGCGCCCTCCTCGGTGAGTGCCGCGCGCAGACCGGCGAGGGGCGCGGCGCCGCAGGGGCCCGAGGAGACGCCGAGGGCCGCGAGGCGTTCGGCGGCGCGGGCGCTGTCGGAGTCGGGGACGGCCACGGCGGCGTCGAGACCGTCGCGCAGGAAGGGCCAGGCGATGCTGGACGGGGTGCCGCAGTTCAGACCGGCCATGCTGGTCTCGCCGGTGACGACGGCGACGGGTTCGCCGCGTGTGAGGCCGGCCAGGACACAGGGAGCGGCCTCGGGCTCCACCGACAGCAGCGCCGGGCCCCGCCCCGAAGGACGGCTGCGGTAGTGGGTGACCACGGCCTGGGCCAGCGACCCGACGCCGACCGGAACGGCGACGAGATCCGGCCCCTCGGTGACACCTGCGGCCGCCAACTGCTCGTCGATCTCGGCGCAGAGGGTGGAGTACCCCTCGACGATCCACCCCGGTACGCGCTCATAGCCGGGCCAGGCCGTGTCCTGCACCAGCACCGCGTCCGGCGCGGCAGCCGCCTCGGCAGCCAGGCGCACCGCCTCGTCGTACGGGCCCGGGACCTCGGTGACCTTGGCCTCCTCGGCGACGATCGCCGCCACCGCCTGCGGATGCACTCCCTGCGGCACGAGGACATGGGCGTACTGCCCCAGCAGCCGTGCCGTACGGGCCACCGCCCGACCGTGGTTGCCGTCGGTCGCGGTCACGAGGGTGAGCGGGGCGGGCTCGCCGTCGGGGAGCGTGCCGGTCCCGGCCCGAGGGCCCGACCCGCCTTCGGCTTCCGCTTCGGCTTCGCTTGCGGTTTTGGCACGGTGCTCGGCGAGGACGCGATGGATCGCCCAGGAGGCGCCCAGCGCCTTGAAGGCGGGCAGCCCCAGCCGGGAGGACTCGTCCTTGACGAAGACCCGGCCGACACCCAACTCCTCGGCCAGGGCCGGTAGTTCGGTCAACGGGGTGGGTGAGTAGCCGGGCAGCGCGATGTGGAAGTCGCGCACTTCGGCGGGCGCGGGCTCGCAGTGCCATGCGCGGGCGCCGGGCCGGGAGAACCACGGCGCTACGGGGGAGGCGGGGGTGACGTTGTCGGACACCTCATCAGGGTCCGCCGGGCCCGGTGATCGGTCCAGCGAATGTTTCCGACCTATATTCATCGAAGAAACCGATGATTGCCGCTGATCGCCGAGGGCCGCGATGTCCACGATGTTCGACCTGCACCGACTGCGCCTGCTGCGCGAGCTCAAGCACCGAGGCACACTCGCCGCGGTCGCCGCCGCCCTGTCGTACGCGCCCTCCTCGGTCTCCCAGCAGCTCTCCCAACTGGAGGCCGAGGTCGGCGTCACCCTGCTGGAACCGGTCGGGCGGCGGGTCCGGCTGACCGAGCAGGCCGAGATCCTCGTCGCCCACACCGAGGCGGTACTCGAACGTCTGGAGCGCGCCGAGGCGGACATCGCCACCTCCCTGACCGAGCTGACCGGCACCCTGCGCATCGCCTCGTTCCAGACGGCCGCCCTCGCCCTGATCCCCGCCGCCCTCGACCGACTCCGCGAACTGCACCCGAAGTTGCGCGTCCACGTCACCCACATGGAACCGGAGAGGGCCCTGCCCGCCCTCCAGGCCCGTGACTTCGACCTGGTCCTCGCCGAGGAGTACCCGGGCAACCCCCACCCCCGGCCCGCCGAACTGGAGGAGGAGGACCTGCTCGACGACCCACTGCGCCTGGCACTCCCGCCGGGCGGCGCGGCGGACGGTGACGGACCACAGGGCGGCACAGCGGCAGGCGGCGGTCCGCCGGACGCGCTGCGCTCACTCGCGGACCACCCCTGGGTCATGGAACCCGAGGGCACCGCCGCCCGGCACTGGGCCATGACCCTGTGCCGGGACGCCGGTTTCGAGCCGGACGTACGGTTCGAGACCACCGATCTGCTGCTCCACCACCGCCTGGTCGCCCAGGGCCACGCGGCGGCCTTCCTCCCCGACCTCGTCTGGAGCGGACACCCCCCGACCGTCCCTCTCCTCAGGCTCCCTCCCGGCCAGGACACACGGCGCGTCTTCACCGTCGTACGCCGGGGCGGGGGCCGACATCCGGCAGTACTGGCGTGCCGTGCGGCTCTTCGTCCGGGGACGCGGTGACGGTTCCCCCGGCGTGGCGTTCTCAAGCGCCGACGGATTCGCCTGGAGCCTCATGGAACCTCGGCACGACGACCCCAGCCCCCGTCCCGCCCCCGTGGCCCTGATCACCGGCTCCGACGCCATCGGCCGGTTCGGGCGCTGGACGAGCCGGCGGCCGTCGGGGCGCTAGACGATAAGGGCGATCGCCATCGCGACAAGTCCTATCGCCACCAGCGCCACCACCAGCATGATCAGGGTCAGCGGCAGGGGACCCCACCCCTTGCGCAGTTCCCTCTGCTCCCGGTGGGAGACGGCGGAGGTGCTGCCCTCGGCGGGCGGGGTCTCCCCGGGTGGCACGGCGCCGCCCGGTTCCAGGCCGGGTGTCCGGGTCGGCTCGGGGTCGGGGCTGGTCACGGCGCACGCTCCCTCTCGGTCCCCGTTCGTTTCCGCGGTCCTAGCGGTTCGGCCGGGCGGCGCTGATGTCGCCGAGGGCGGACTCGGGATCGCGTTCGATGGCCAGGTCGCCGATGGAGACGATGCCCACCGGGTGCTTCTCCTGGTCGACGACGGGCACACGGCGTACGGAGTGCTCACGCATCAGCTTCACCGCGCGCTTGACATCGTCGTCGGGCCGTACGGTGACGAGGTCGTCGCTGCAGGCGCCGGCCACCGTCGTCTGTTTCGGATCGCCGCCCTCGGCCACCGCGCGCACCACCAGGTCGCGGTCGCTGACCAGCCCGCGCAGCCGCTCGCCCTCGGTGACCAGAACGGCGCCGATGTTCTCGTCGCGCATCATCCGGGCCACCGCCGTCACCGAGGTCTGCGGTTCTACGGTCACCAGGTCGGTCGTCATGATGTCGCGAACATGCTGAGTCATGGGGCCATCCCTCCGTGGAGTGGGGCGGTGCCGTTCACCGCCGCTGGGCCACCGAGTACCCACAGGCGCGGCACGTCCACGTACCCGATCAGCGGGGATTTTCCGCTCGGGAGGCGGTGGGGAGGCGGTGGCTCAGGGCGAGGGCGATGGGTGGGGGAGCCGGGGGCGCGGTTCAGACGGCCAGATGCTGGTCGGGGTCGGTGTTGGCGGTCAGGGTGTCCCAGTCCAGGACGAGTTCGCCGACGACCGGGTGGTTGAGGGTCTTCGTGCCCACGGTCCGGGCGGCGACACGGTGATCACCCCACCACCGGGCGAACTGCTTGTCCCGCGTGGACAGTTCACCGACCAGCTCGATGAGACGCGGGTCCTCGGGATACTTCGAGGAGAACCCGGGCGAGCACGTCCAGCACGGGCGCCGACGCCTGCATACGGCCCTGTTCGAGGCGGGTGTAGTAGTCGGTGCTGATGCCGGCGGGCTGTGCGACCTCCTCGCGGCGCAGCCCGGCCACCCGGCGGTTCCCACCGGTCTCGGGCAGGCCGACCGTACGCGGGCTCAGCTCCGAGCGCCGCTGCTTGAGGAATTCTCCGATCGCACCCGGGGAAGGAGGGAGAGTTGCCTCCCTCCCACCGGTTGTCAGACGGTGAGGGTCGTGGACTCGGCGTTCGTGTCGGTCGCGTACCGCATGGTGTACGGACGCAGGTTCCAGGCCCCGACCGTGTAGCCGAGGCCTCCCCCGTCCCCGGAGCGGGCCTCGATCCGCCAGGGGGAGCGGCCGGTGGGTAGAACCGCAGCGTCAGGGTCCGGCCCGACGGCAGGTACAGCTCGGCGACGGACCGGTCCACCACCAGGCGCAGTTCGACGGGGGCACCGGCCGGGGCCTGAGCCTCGGGGCAGGGGACGCGGAACGTGCCGCCGTGGGCGCGCGGGTCGCGGGAGGCGTGATCGCGGTCGACGACGAGTTCGCCCGCGTCGGGGTCGATCCTGAGGTCCAGGTACTCGGTGCCGTCCGCGGAGGTGACCAGCCGTAGCCCGGTTGCCGAGGCGGCGGTGCGGGGCTCCAGGCGGGCTGTGAGGTCGAAGCTCGGGCCCACCGTTCCCAGTACGGCGGTTCCGCCGGTCTCGCCGGTGGCCGTCACCGCGCGCTCCGCGCGCAGCGCGAGGAGTTCCGCGGCCGGTCGCTGTCGTACGGAGCCGTCCTCGGCGAGTGTCACCTCGCGCGGGAAGGTCAGCAGCCCGGCCCAGCCCGCCTCGCGCACCCACTGGGGGTCGCGGGCTTCCCAGGCCCAGCCCCACAGCAGCCACCGTCCGTCGGGGGCGGGCAGCAGGGCCAGGGCGTAGAAGTCGGGGCCGTGGTCGAGGAGGGCGGGGGCGTCGGCGAGGAAACGGCCGTCCTGTTCGCGGCCGGGGAAGACCACGGTGCGGCGCGGTCCCAGCTCCGGGTCCCAGGCGCCGACGAGCAGGGCGCCGCGTCCGTTCGCGTGCAGGTACTGCGGGCACTCCCAGCCCGGCCCGGTGTCGGCGTCCGGTGCCACCATCCGCGGCGGCCCGGCCAGGAACGGCCCCCGGTACTCCCACTGTTCGAGGTCGTCGGACTCGTAGAGCAGTGCCGCGGCCCGGCCGTCCGCCTGGGCGGAGCCGACCAGCATGCGCCAGCGTCCGGCCTCGCGCCATACGTACGGGTCGCGGTACATGGTGGCGCCCTCGGGCGGGTCGGGGATGAGCAGGCTGCCGCGCGGTGTCCAGGTGAGACCGTTGTCCCGGGACTCGGCTGTGGTGACGGGCTGCGCCCAGCGGTCGGTGCGGTAGGCGGAGTAGAAGGCGACGAGTCGTTCGCCGGCGGAGACGGCGTTGCCGGAGAAGCAGCCGTCGGCGTCCTCGCCGCCCGGTGTGGGGGCCAGGGCGATGGGGAGTTCCTCCCAGCTGATCAGGTCGGGGCTGCGGAAGTGGCCCCAGTGCATGTGCGCGTGCTCGGGTCCGTACGGGTTGTACTGGAAGCACACGTGGTAGTGGCCGTCGTGGAAGGCCAGCCCGTTGGGGTGGTTGATCCAGTTGCGGGGCGGGCGCAGGCCCACGAAGCGGGCCGGGGTGGGTGAGATGAGCCTCGCGTCGGTGAAGGACAGGGCGAAGGTCAGGGCGAGCGGTACGACGACGAAGACGATCAGCAGCACCACGGCCGGGGTGGCCATGCCGAGGCCGGTGAGGCTCTCACAGCGTCGGGCGCGCGTCGTGCGGGTTCGCCGGACCGGACGCAGCCGAGCGAGCGCTGCGGTCATGGTGGTCACGGTGGCTCCAGGGGGAGCCGGTCCTGTTCGGGTGTGCGAGGAGGCGCGGTCGGGCCCGAACCGGACCGGGGCGGGGCAGCCGGAGTAGTGGTCGTTCGTCTTCAGGTTGGTGTCGATGTCCTGCGCGGCCTGGCCGAGAGCGGTCTTGGGGTCGGCCCCGGCCAGGATGTCCTGCGCCGCCTTCTGGAACTCGGTGGAGATGTACGGGTAGGCCGGTGTGACCGGGCGCACCACCGCGTACTCGCGGGCGAACCGGCTGAACACGTTGAACTCACCGCCCGGCTGGTAGCCGTCGACCTGCTCGGCGGCGGCGTCGGTGGCCGGGATCGTGCCGGTGGCCTCGGCGTAGTCGACGAAGTACTCGGTCTGGCGGGAGAACTTCAGCCACGCCTCGGCACCGGACTTGTTGGAGCAGCTGGAGCTCATCGCCCACTGCCACGAGGCACCGCCGATCTTGGGCCCGTCGCCGAAGTCGACCGGCGGGATGATCGCCAGGTCGTCGCCGAGCTTCTCGGCGTTCTTGGCCGCGTTCCAGCTGCCGTCCCACTGGATGGCGCTCTTGCCCGCCAGGAAGTCCTTGTTGGGGTCGGCGCCGGACTTCTTCGCCATGTAGCCCTTGGACACCAGCGAGCGGAACCAGGTCGCCCACTCCACGGATTCCTTGCCGTCGAGCGTGCCCGAGGCGGACTTGTAGCCGTCGCGGTCGATCAGGTCGCCGCCGAAGCTCTGCAGCTGCGGGGAGTACGCGTACGACCACCACTCCCCGCTGCCGCCCGTGCCCATCTCCAGCGGGTACGGGAACTTGCCGCTCTTCCTCAGCGTGGCCAGCGCCGCGTCGAACTCGTCCTTCGTCCAGGGCTTGTCGACGGTCGGTATGCGGATGCCGTTGTCGTTCAGCACCGACTTGCGGGCGAAGAAGGTCAGGGAGACGTCGTAGAAGCCGAAGCCGTAGACCTTGTCCTGGTAGCGGCCGACGGTGCTGGGCAGCTGGCCGGAGAGCGGGACCTCGCTGCCGGAGAGGTCCATCGGGGCCAGATAGCCGCCCCACGCCCAGTTCGGCACATTGGGGCCGTCCACATCCAGCAGACAGGGGAGCTTGCGGGCCGAGGCGGCGGCCACGACGGAGTTGTTGTAGTAGTTCTGCGGTAACGCCTGGAGCTCGACCTCGTACGTGCTCTGCGAGCCGTTGAAGTCCTTGATGATCTTCTTGACGACGTCCAGCTCGGCCGAGTTGCCGGCGTTGTGCGTCCACAAGGTGATCGTGTCTCCGTCGGCTCCGGACGAGCCGCTGCCGCTTCCGGTCGCGCATCCGGCGACCAGTGCGGTCGCCGCGAGGGCGGCTACAAAGGCCGTGCAGGGGAGCGCCGGCGGGCTGATGGTGCAGGGCGGCGGTGGCGGCACGCGCGGTTGGACCGTGGCCGCCGCAATCGCGGCCGTCGTCGGCCCAGTGCTGCTGTTTGCTGTCGGATACCGGCGCAGGAAGGCGTCGCCCCGTTCCGGGCCGGCGTCGAGGGCGCCGTGGTGGGCGCGCTTCGAGGGCGAATCCCGGCCCCCGTTCGGCCGATGAGTCCCTCTCGACGCGCCGGAGGTCCCTCTCAAGGTTGGTCCGCGATCCGCGCCGTGCGGGGCGGAGGCGCGAGGAGGGTGCGAAGGTCGATGACCCGGTAACCACGGGCGGCGACGGCGTCGAGAATCCGTGGCAGGGCCTGCGCGTCGATCACCTCGCTCCGGCCCTCGGTCGTACCGACGTGCATTTGCACGATCGCCCCCGCACACAGAGCGTCCTGCACTCTGCGCACCGCGCGGTCCACGCTCATGCCGCCCTCGGTGCCCATCCATCCGTTGGTGTCGGTGGTGAACTCGATGTCCGCCAGGTCCAGCCCGTTGACCTCCTTGATCTGTGCCGGGCCGGTCTCGCTGTAGGGGAACCGGAAGAACGGCGTCAGGGCTCCTCCGGCGCCTGCCTCACGCAGTGCCACGTCCGCTGCCTGAATCTCACGGCGCCTTCCGGCCGCGGTGAGGTCCTTGAAATGAGGGTGGCTGTAGGAGTGGTTGCCCAGCCCGTGGCCCTCGTCCGCGATCCTCCCCACGACCTCGGGGTACCGGTCGGCGAAGTCACCGGTCAGGAAGAACGTTGCGGGCGTGTGCCGGCGGGCGAGCTCGTCGAGGATGGCTTCGAGGCCGGCGGTGTTCCAGGCGGCGTTGAACGTCACCGCGACCACCCGCTCGTTGGTGCGCATCACTCGGTTCTCCGATCCGAACAACGCACGCAGGTGAGTCTCGTCCCCCGTCAACGCCAGGCAACAGCCGTCGGATGCCGCCGCTCCGCCCCGGCGGCCGGGCCCTACCACCCAGGGGACGGCGAACAGCCCGGCGGCCACCCCGAGCATGCGACGGGCCACAACGCGACGCGCGACGGCGGGAAGACGTGCTCTCATGCCACTCCCATCGGCCGCCCCAGGCCCGCCCTTGAGCCCTCCGGCGGTTGGGGAGGGAGCCGGCGGGCGATGACGCCGGCGAGGGCGAGGATGGCCTAAACGCTCTTCGCGCAGGGCGAGGCGACGAGGGCCCGGTGGTATCGGGTGTAGGTCTCGAAGACCTCGGCGACCTCGAAGCCGAGCCGGGTCAACACGGCGCTGCTCCGGTCATTTCCGTGACTGACGCCCGCGAACACGTCGGTGGCGCCCAGCACGGTGGCCCCGTACTCGATCAGCGCACGGCAGGCCGCGGTGGCGTACCCATGTCCCGTTGCCTGGCGGTCGAGCCAGTAGCCGAAGCCGTACTTGGGCGGGTTGACCGCCACGAGGTCAACGCGGCCGATGAGGGCGCCGTGAAGGAGGATGCCGCACCGGAGGGACGGACTGGGATCGTCGAGCAGCTCGGCACGCACGGCGTTGTAGTCCGATGCGGCCAGCTCCTGGTAGTCGCCGTGCTGGGTGAGGTGCTCGCGATTGCGGTCGATGAGCGCGTCATACTCATCGGCTCGCTCGGCAGCGAGCAGACACAACGTCAATCCGGGGACACGGGTGGCGAGTTCAGAAAAGACGCGCTTGTCGCGATGACTACCGGCCATGCCGACTGACCCTACGAGAGGGGCTGGACCCCTGCCACGATTTTTTGGTGGCGTGCGGCGGCTTATCCTTTCAGCCGGTGTGGCCTGGGCGGAAAGCCACACGAGATCCATCAGCCGCACTGTGAAGGACGGCCCTGTGGTCCACCGGATCGACGTACCCGAACCTGACGATGCCGCAGTCATGGGCCGGGTGCAGTTGAGGGCCTGGCTCCAGACCTACCTCAACGAGGGAGCGGGGATCGATGAGGCGTGGATTCACGAGCACCTCGGGTCCGCTGTGACCGCGGAGGGTGTTGCCCGGTGGAGAGAGTTCATCGAGGAGGCCGTGCGGCAGCCGGATCTGTTGTTCTGCCGTGTCGTTCGTTCCGGGGCGGACATCGTCGGGTTCCTCTGCGGGCGCCGGGACGAGGTCATCACCCTCGGGCCGATGTATCTGTTGGACGAAGCCCAAAGCCAAGGCACCGGCGGTCGGTTGATGGGCGAGTTCCTGGCGTGGGCGCAGGACGCTCCCATGCGCCTGTGGGTGACCGATTACAACGAGAAGGCGATCCGCTTCTACGAGCGGTACGGATTCAGGACCACTGGTGAGCGTGAGCTCTGGCGAGGCAGACTGCCCAACGTGCGCATGGCCCGTGAGCCCGAACTGGCCTGAAGGATCACCTAAGACGGCGCGCGCGGTGGAAGCCGGCTCGCCGGAGGTAGTGAAGATGACCAACGTTGTGTTGAAGCTGTCAGCCCGCGACTTGACGCACGCGGACCTGGCGTCGTGCGGATGGGCGGGGTCTGACCACCACCTGGCCGGCGTCGCCAAGCAGTTGGAACGTGCCCGGACCGGTGAGGTCGACTACCTCGCGGTCTGCCCCGCAACCGACATCCCCGTGGCGAAGGGCGGCATCGACTACCAGGTCAAGGACGGTGTCGGCACGTTGTGGCAGCTGGCGGTCCACCCCGCGTTGCAGTCGTGCGGTATCGGCACGTTCCTTGTCGAAGCCGCCGAACTGCGGATCAGAGACCGGGGTCTGCGGCAGGCCGAGCTGGCTGTGGAGGAAAACAATCCCAGGGCACGCGCCCTGTACGAACGACTGGGATATGTCGCGTACGACCGCCAGCCGGACGCGTGGGACGAACAAGCCCCTGATGGATCGCTGCGCCGCTACGAGACGATCTGCACATTGATGCGGAAGCAACTCGCGTAGGCGCAGTCACGTTTCACGGAATCCGCCGGTGAACGCGTCGTGCCAGGCCACGTTGTCATCGGTTCGGGGGTTCGAGTCCCCGGCGGCGCCGGCGGCTCGCCGCCCGGCGATGCCTCACCCGTTGCCATGGCCCCCGCGCCGACTTCATGCGGGGGCCATGGCAATGGACCGCTGGGACTTGTCAGTTGGGCTTCACCAGAGGGAACAGGATGGTCTCGCGGATGTTCTTGCCGGTGAAGGCCATGATCAAGCGATCGATGCCCATGCCCATGCCGCCCGTGGGGGGCATGCCGTATTCCAGGGCGCGGAGGAAGTCCTCGTCGAGTTGCATGGCCTCCGGGTCGCCGCCCGCGGCCAGCAGGGACTGCTCGGTGAGGCGGCGGCGCTGCTCGATGGGATCGACCAGTTCCGAGTAGGCCGTGGCCATTTCGGCACCGAAACCGATCAGGTCCCACTTCTCCGCCAGAAGCGGCTCGGAGCGGTGCTGGCGGGTCAACGGCGAGGTCTCCACCGGGTAGTCCATGACGAACGTGGGCTGCATGAGCGTGTGCTCGACGAGCTCCTCGAACAACTCCTGGACGAGCTTGCCCTGACCCCACTTGGGGTCCCATCCGATCTCGCGGGCGTCGGCGAGCTTGCGGACGCCGTCGATCGGGGTGTGCGGAGTGATTTCCTCGCCGAGTGCGTCCGAGACCAGGCCGTAGACGGTCTTCCGCGGCCACTCGGCGATGCCCAGGTCGTACTCGACGTTGTCATGGACGACCACGGTCGTACCCAGCGCGGCCACGACGGCCTGCTGAACCGACCGCTGGGTGAGATCGGCCATGTCGTTGTAGTCGAGATAGGTGCCGTAGGTTTCGAGCATCGTGAACTCGGGATTGTGCGTGGAGTCCGCACCCTCGTTCCGGAAGTTGCGGTTGACCTCGAAGACCTTCTCGATGCCACCGACGACGAGCCGCTTCAGGTACAGCTCGATCGCGATCCGGAGATACATCTCCATGTTGTAGGCGTTGATATGGGTCTTGAACGGCCGGGCCGCCGCACCGCCATGGATCGGCTGGAGCATCGGCGTCTCGACCTCCAGGTAGCCCTCGGAGTGCCAGAAGTCCCGGATCGCCCGCACGGTGTCGCTGCGCAAGGTGGCCATCTTGCGGGCCTCGTCGTTGATGATGAGGTCGAGATAGCGGTAGCGGACCCGCGCCTCGGGATCGGTGAGCCCGGCGTGCTTCTCCGGCAGCGGACGCAGGCACTTCGACGTGATCGCCCAGCTCTCCGCCATGATCGACAGCTCGCCGCGCTTGGACGAGATGACCTCGCCCGTCACGCCGATGTGGTCGCCGAGGTCGACATCGCGCTTCCAGGCCGCGAGTGCCTCCTCACCGACGCCCGCGAGCGAGATCATCACCTGGATCGCGGCGGTCCCATCCCGAAGGGTGGCGAAGCAGAGCTTGCCGCCGATCCTCGACAGCATGACCCGGCCCGTGATCCCGACTTTCTCCCCGGTCGCGGTGTCGGCTTCCAACTCGGGGTATTTCGCCCGGACGTCGCCGACGGTGTGTGTGCGCGGGTAGTTCACCGGGTAGGGGTCGACGCCGTTATCGCGGAGCCGCGCCACCTTCTCCAGGCGGACGCGCATCTGCTCCGGGGCGTCTTCGTAGGGCTCGTGACTCATGGGACCAAGGGTATGCGGCGAGGAGCAGCGCCTCTGTCGCGGCCAATGCCCCCGGATCTTCCGTACGAACCCCCGGATCTTCCGTACGAGGGCGCCGTAGCCGATACACCATGCCGTCCAGCCGCACCCGGCTCTGCGGCCTCGGCCGACGTAACGGCCGTCTCCGTGAGGAGGACATGGCCCTCCTCACGGAGACCTCGGACGTGCTGAGGTACGCAGGTCAGCCCGCGAAGCCGGAGAACTTCTCCGTGATCGTCTCGTGGTCCGCGTCCTGTGTCAGCAGTGCGTGGAGCAGGAGGCGTGCTTGGTGGGGGCCGAGATCGCCGGACGGGATCAGGCCACGGCCGATCAGGTCCTTCTCGGAGCCGGGGAAGCCGTATGTCCTGGTCAGGACGGGGCCGTTGCCGATGCGCGATGAGAGGACCACGGGGATGCGCGTGGCAAGCCGTTCGAGGCTCTCGACGAGTCGTTGAGGAACGTGGCCGACACCGAAGGCGGCGACGACGAGCCCATCGCATCGGCCGTCCCATGCCGCGAGCAGTTCCCCGTCGTCGCCGAGACTGACCGTATACAGGCCCACGCGCGCTTCACGGCTTCGCGGCCGGGGCAAGGGGCTGCGGCGGTGGGGTAGGGAAGCGGTCAGTCGTACGCTGTCCTCGGCGATCCGGCCGATGGGTCCCGCGCCGGGTGATGTGAAGGCGGAGGGGCTGGTGGTGTGGGACTTGCGGACGTGGCGTGCCGCGTGGATCTCGTCGTTCAGGACGACCAGGGCACCGGCGCCACGCAACTGCGGGTCGGCTGCGGCGAGTACGGCCGCGTACAGATTGGCGGGGCCGTCGGGACCGGCCATGGTGGGATTGCGCATGGCGCCGGTGACGATGATCGGCTGCTCGTGGCCGTGATGAAGGTCCAGGAAGAACGCGGTCTCCTCGATGGTGTCGGTCCCCTGCGTGATCACGACACCGTCGACGTCACCGCCGGCGAGGGTCTTGTCGACCGCCGCGCCGAGTTCCGTGAGGTCGTCGAAGGTCAGTGAGGCACCGGGCACACGGCGGAAGTCGTGCACGCGCAGCTCGATTCCGCGGCCATCCAGGCCGGGCACGGCCGCGAGGAGGTCGTGGGCGGAGAGGGCCGGGACGACTCCGCCGGTCGCCGGATCGGTGGTCATGGCGATGGTGCCACCGAGAGAGTAGACGGCCACCGCTCTTGTCGCGCCCATCCTCGCCCCCAACTTCCGACCTCCCTCTGCCAGGTTGAATCTCGTTACTCGGAGATCGCTCCACGCAGGCTATCGGGTCCTCGACCAGGACGCTCCTCGTCTCGACGCAGTCCCACGTGGCTACGTGGCTACGTGGCTCAGCCGGCGAAGGGGCCGGCCCCCTCGCCCGCGTGACAACTGTGTGGCGCCGGCGCATGCGGTTCCCTCATGCTGACGGCATGCCCAAGATCGTCACCCCGCGCCTTCGGTACCACGCCACAGCGGTACGCCCGCACTGGCGGGACCTTCCCCAGGACGTTCGCCGGCTCATCGCACAGCGTCTCGGGGGCGAGGTACAGGCCGGGCCCAGTGCCGGGAGCGGATTCACCAGCGGCTTCGCCGCGGTACTGCGCGGCAGGTCGGGGCCTCAGTTCATCAAGGCGGTCAACAGCGCGGACAACGCGGTGGTCGCCGACTGCTACCGCCGGGAAGCGTCGATCAACCAGGCGCTCCCCGCACCGATTCCGGCGCCGCGCCTGCGGTGGATCGAGGAGCAGGACGGCTGGGTCGTCCTTGGTATCGAAGCTGTCGACGGCGGCCGTATGCCGGCCAGGCCATGGAAACCCGACGAGCTCAAGGCCACCCTCGACGCCTGCACGATCACCGCGGAAGCGCTCGCCACCCCACCCGCACGGCTCCAGCACCTCGGTCTCAAGCCGGTGGGCGCGGAGGGTGACTTCGCCGACTGGCGCGACCTCGCCCGTGGCGCCACGCCCACGGATGTCCTCCCCTCCTGGATGCCACTCGACCTCCTGGACGTGCTGGCCGGTCTGGAGAGCGGATGGCGGGAGGCCGTCGCAGGACATGCCGTCCTTCACCACGACCTGCGCCAGGACAACGTGCTGATCGACGCTTCGGGCACCGCGTGGATCTGCGACTGGAACTGGCCATGTCTGGGGGCGAGCTGGTTCGATCTGGTGCTGCTCCTGGCCACCGCCCACGCCGACGGCCACGACGCCACGTCCCTCTTCATCCGGCACCCCACCACCCGTGGAGTCGCCGACGAACAACTCGATGCGGCGCTGGCCGCACTCTCGGGTTTCTTCCTGACCTCCGGCGGACAGCCCCCGGCGGACTGGTCCCCGCACATTCGTCAACACCAGACGTGGTGCGGGGAGGTGTGCCTGCGATGGCTGGCCGACCGGCGCGGCTGGGCGTTCTGACCCGCGGGAGGTCCGTTCGGCGCTCGACGATGACCGCTCAGAGCCAGCCCCGTCGCTTGAAGATGATGTACAAACTGGTGCAGACGATCCCCATCAGGGCGATCGCGAAGGGGTATCCGAGCACCCAGCGCAACTCCGGCATGTGCAGGAAGTTCATTCCGTAGATGGTCCCGACCAGCGTCGGGGCGAAGAGGATCGCCGCCCACGCCGAAATCTTCTTGAGCTCCTCGTTCTGTTGGAAGCCGGCCTCCGCCAGTGCGCGCATCTCCGCGTTCTGTTCCTGGGTGACCAGGGTCGCGTTGACGGTCAGGATCTCGGTGAGGGCCTGGCGGAAGCCGTCGACGCGTTCGCTGGTGTGGGTGACGTGGTCGGCGACGTCGCGGAGGTAGCGCTGGAGTTCCTCGTCCGTGCCGTACTTGGAGAAGCCCGCCATCAGACCGTGCAGCATGCCGACCAGCGGACGGGTGGCGCGCTGGAACTCGACCATTTCGCGGGAGAGTTCGTAGATGCGGCGGGAGACCTCAGGATCGCCCCGGAACACCTCCGTCTCGATCTCGTCGATGTCGTTCTGGACGCCGGTGACGACCGGGACGTAGCCGTCGACCACGGCGTCGAGGATGGCGTACAGAACGGCCTCGGGGCCGAGTTTCAGCAGCTCCGGGGTCTGCTCCATCCGCTGTCGCACCGCCGAGAGGTCGGGCGCCGCGCCATGGCGGACCGTGATCACGAAGTCGGGGCCGACGAACACATGCAGCTCGCCGAAGTCGACCTCCTCCGGCGCGTCGAGATACCGGGCCGCCCGCAGGACGACGAAGAGGGTGTCGCCGTAGCGTTCCAGCTTGGGGCGTTGATGGGCCTCCATCGCGTCCTCGACGGAGAGCGGATGGAGGCCGAACTCTGAGGCCAGGGAGAGGAGTTCGTCCTCGGTGGGGCGGGCGAGCCCGATCCACGCCATACCGGCGGGCGCCTCGCGCAGTTCCCGGTAGGTCTCCGCGAGCGTGGCGGGGGAGGAGACCCGTACGCCGTCCTGGTACAGGGCCGCCCGCACCACACTGGCCCCCTCCGGCTGGGCCCGGGGCGCCGCCTCCTCAGCCGCCTCCACCCGCTCCGGGGGCGGGCCCGGTGGAGTGTTCAGCGCACGGCGCCAGACGGACCTCCGGCCCCCGCTCGCGGTCGCGCCGTTGCCCTTCCCGTTCGGGTCGGCGCTCTTCGAAGCCCGGCGGGCACGTCGATCGGCCATCGCGGCTGCCTTCCGATTGGCGCGTACGACTCTGTGATCACCGAGCAGGATATACGGGGCAAACGCGACGAGACCCGGTACTGGAAGGGGGCGCTGCGAACCGCTCGTGGCAGGTTCGCAGCGCCCCCTGGTATCACCTGAGGGAGTGCCTCAGGGGATCGTGGGCCGGGTCTTACCCGATTACGAGTTGACCTCGGCGGTCACCAGGCTGGAGAAGGTGGTCAGCCGGGTGTAGACCCCGGGGTACTGCGCGTCGGCGCAGCCGTAGCCCCAGGAAGTGATGCCTGCCAGGACGCCCCCGATCATCAGGGGACCGCCGCTGTCGCCCTGGCAGGTGTCCACGCCGCCGGAGGAGTACCCGGCGCACACCATGTCGCTCGCGATGAACTCGGAGCCGTAGGAGCTGGAGCTGCCGCAGACCGAGTCGGCGACGATCGGCACGGTCGCGGTGCGGAGCTGGTTGGAGGAGGAGCCACCGGATGAGGTGGTGCCCCAGCCGAGGATGCGGGCGGTGGTGCCGGCCGCGTAGACGCCGGTCTGCGACGAGGAGACGTACGAGACCGGGGTGTACGGCATCGATGACGACAGGGTCAGCACGGCCACGTCGCTGCCCTGGGTGGCGTCCGTGTAGTCGGGGTGAATCCAGATGTCGGTGAGCGTGCTGACCGTACCGTCGGTGCCGTTGCGGTACGTACGGCCGCCGACCACACGGGTGTTGCTGGTCGTTCTGCCGTCGACACAGTGGGCCGCGGTGATCACCTTGGTGGCGGAGACGAGCGTGCCGCCGCAGAACTGGCTCTGCGAGGCGTTGGTGATCTGCATGACGTACGGGTAGGCGCTCGCGGTCGTGGTGGAACCGCCGACGATGGGCTGCGGAGCGGCGACGGCGCCGGGGGCGGTGAGAAGCGCGGCCGCGGAGGCGGCGGCGGTCGCCGCGGCGGCGACAAGCGTTTTCTTCGCACGGTTGAACCCGAACATGGTTCTCCTCATGGGGGATTGCCGGTGGGGGACGCGCGGGTGGGGGGTGGTGCACAGACCTGCCGTGGGGGTTACCGCCCCGCTCGGGGGAGCCGAGCGGGGCGGTGGGCCGGACTGTGTGCCCTGGCGTGCGGCACGGCTCAAAAACTAAGAGCGATGGTGAGCCCCTCCCAATGGGGGATGTCCCTAGGGGAGTTGGGGAGGGAAAACCCTTGATGACCCCGGCGGGGGTTTGAGCCTAGGCTGGAGCCGCAAGGTCGCCATGGCAGCTACGCGCGTCAGCCCCGGAAAAGGGCACGCCACCGAGCCGGCCCCGCGAGGGGGCCTACGCCGTGGTGCCGGGCATGTCAGGGTCGCTTCGCGCGCCGCCCCCGAAATGGGTCTGGTCCCCGGGAGGGGTACGAAACGCCGGTCCCGGGGAGGTCAGTTCGTACGGTGTCCCGCCGCCAGCCGCACGATGTCCACACGCGACCGGATGCCCAGCTTCCGGTAGACGCGGGTGAGTGTCGCCTCGACCGTCTTCACGCTGATGTAGAGCCGGCCGGCGATCTCCCGGTTGGTCGCGCCCTCCATGACCAGCTCGGCCACCTGCCGCTCGGTCGTCGCCAGCACGGCGAGGGCGTCCAGCGCGGGCGGGGCCATGGGCACCCGCGGCGGGGGCGCCGGGGCGACCGCGACCTGCTCCACCTGCCGCAGCCACGGCAGCGCCCGGCAGCGACGGAACAACCGGGACGCCTCGTCGTACGACGTCGGCCCCGGCCGCCCCGGACGCAAGGACGCCAGCGCGAACGCGGCCCGCGCCTCCTCCAGCCCATAGCCCAGCTTGGCCAGCTGATCCTGCGCCGAGGTCAACTGCCGTACGGCGGCGTCCTGTTCACCCCGGGCCGCGCGCACCAGCGCCTCCGCCCGGTCCAGGACGGCGAGCACGCTCTCCCGGCCGAGACGCAGCGCCCGCTCCCGGGTGACGTCGATGACGTCCTGCGCCTCGGCCAACTCCCCGACCCGCACCAGCGCTTCGGCGAGATCGCCCTGCCAGCGCCCGCGCGCCGGGTCGGTGACCCCGAGCCCCTGCTCCAACTCCCTCACCCGGCGCAGCGACTGCACCGTGCCGGACGCGTCCCCCGCCACCAACTGGGCGTGTCCGAGGGCGCACAGGGCGCGGGAGAGATACATCAGGTCGCCGTCCTGCTCCGCGTGCTCTGCGGCCTCCCGGGCGAGCGCCTGGGCCCGCTCCACATCGCCGCCGGCGGCCTCGCAGAACGAGGTGAGCATGGCCGAGGCGCCCTCGGCGATCCCGGAGTCCCGGGCGAGACCGTAGCCCTCGCGGGCGAGGTCCAGGGCCCGCCCGCAGTGCCCGGTGCGCAGTTCGATCTCGGCGAGGAAGCGCACGTAGTGCACCTCGCTCTCGACCATGCCGCGCCGGCGCACCTCACGCAGCAGCGAGGTGACGACGGCCCGGGCCTCGCCGAACTGGTCGCTCATCATCAGCCAGCGGAAGCGGGTCGCACCCGCCCCGTTGTGGTGGCACGCGAGCTGCGGGTCCTGCGGCTCCTTCAGCGCCCGCTTGATCGTCATGGGCGCGTCCGGGTGCCCCATCAGGGTCTCGACCTGGGCCTGGAGGGCGAGCGCGAGCAGTTCGGTGCGCCGGTCGTCGGCCTCGGCGGCCAGTTCGGCGGCGCGGGCGGCCTCCTCGCGGCCCTCCGCGAAGTCGCCGTCGATGACCAGGGCACGCCAGGCCAGCTGATAGCGGACCAGGGCGAGCAGCCGCGGATCGTCGCCCGCGTCGGCGAGGGCCTGCGGATAGACGGCGTCGACCTCGGTGATGGACTGCCCGGCCGCGTCGATCACCGCCATCCAGGCCCGTACCCGCTCGGCCGGTTCGGTCGCCCGGCTCAGCACCTCACGGGCGATGTCCCGGCCGAGGTCGTTCTCCCCGGCGGTCAGCGCGTCCTCGGCGGCCTGCAACCGCCGCTCGTCCGGGCCGGGCGTCGCGTCGGCCGGGGTGTGCCGGGCCGCGAGCAGCCCCAGCTCGGCGGCGACGGACGGGGCGCCCCGGTCCCGGGCCGCGGCCGCGGCCTCGCCGAGCCGCGCGGCGACCTGCGGATCGGTGCCCTGCGTGGACAGCGCCAGGTGCCGGGCCCGCTCGATGGGGTCGACGGCGGCCGTCGACAGCGCGGCATGGGCGGCCCGCCGCTCCTGCGCGGTGGCCTCGGCATACAGCGCCGCCGACACCAGCGGATGCGCGAACCGTACGCCCGGAGCCTCCCGCTCCGGTGCCAGCAGCCCCAGCTCCACGGCCCGCGCGGTCTCCGCCTCGGCGTTCTCCCGCCCGGCGGCGTGCAGCAACGCCACCGTGGGCCGCGCACCGGCGCTCGCCACCAGCAGCGTGTGGCGGGCCTCGGCCGACAGCATGTCCAGGCGGTTCAGTACGAGGGTCCGCAGCGAGGTCGGCACGGGCAGTGGCTCACCGGGGCGCGGCGGCGTCGTACTGTCGGCCAGCGCCCGGCCCAGCTCCAGCGCGAACAGCGGATTGCCGCCGCTCGTGCGATGGATGTCCCGCACGGTGGAGCGGGGCAGACCGGTGTACCCCCGGTTCTCCAGCAGCTCGGCGACATGGGCCCGGGACAGCGGATTCACCCTCAGGGCCAGGGTGTCCGTAGGGGACGCGCGTAGATATTTGTCCTGCTCATGGCCGTGCGGGTCCGTCGAGGTACGCACGGCGCACAGCATCCGCACCGGCAGCTCGCCGAGCCGCCGCGCGGCGAATCCGAGCAGTTCCACACTGGCCGGGTCCAGCCACTGGAGATCGTCGGCGACGATCAGCACCGGCCCCTTGGCGGCGAGCGCGCGCAGCGCGGACAGCACGGCGAGCCTGAGCGCGAGACCGTCACGCTGAAGCGTGGACTCGCCCCGCCCGGTGAGCGCGGACTCCAGCGCGGTGCGCTGGGGCGCGGGCAGCTGGTCGGACACCTCGTCCACGACCAGGCCCAGCAGATCCGTCAGCGCCAGGAACGGCAGATGCGACTCCGACTCGGTCGCCGAGCAGCGCAGTACGGTGCGGGCCGTGGCGGCGTTTTCCGCGGCTTCCGCCGCCAGAGCACGCAGAACGGTCGATTTACCGATCCCGGCGGAGCCGTGCACCAGCACGCTCCCACCCCGCGAAAGCTGCTCCCGCGCCGCCGAGAACAGCTCCTCCCTGCCTATGACCAGGTCGGGGCGGGGTCTCCCAGGCTCCTTGAAGTCCCGTCGCACGGGCCACCGCTCCCCTCTGTGTCGTGTCCGGGCCAATATTAGGCAACCAGCCTTTGAATTTCGGAACGGCCGGTAGATGAGTGGAATAACAGGCAGAGTACGGCATTAGGAATTTCACGTGCCCGTTACATGAAAACGGGCCGACGGGGCCTTCGCCGAGTGGCCCGGCCCGCGACCTGATGGCGGCGCAGCCGCCTATAAGGGGCGCGGGGAACTGCGCGACCAGCCACGACGAGCCCGCAGCCCGCGACGGACCCTGTACTGCTACGGCGCTACTCGGCAAAGCCTCGCCGTGCTACGGCAACAACCCCACCCTCCGCGCAGCGACAACCGCCTCCAACCGGTTGTGCGCCCCCAGTTTCCGCATGGCGGACCGCAGATACGCCTTGACGGTCTCGGGCCGCAGTCCCAACCGCTCCGCGACCACCGCGTTCGTCGCGCCGGAGGCGACCGACGTGAGCACGTCCAGCTCACGCGGTGTGAGATCGACCCCGCCGCCACCCGACCCGACCGCCGCGCCCGCGAGCCGCCCGCACACCCGCAGCAACTCCTCCCGCAACACCGGGTCCTCGATACGCGGCGCCAGCGCGCGCAGCGCGCCATGTGCCTCCCGTACCTCCTCCCACGCCCCCGGCGACGCGTCCCGCGGTGTCCCGACGGCGGCCAACAGACTGTGGGCCTCGTCACGTACGACCAGTGCCTGCTCCACATCGCGCGCCGCCTCCAGCGCGGCGCCCACCGTACGGTCCCCCAGCACCTGGGGTGTACGCAGCGCGCCGTACAGGACACCGCGCACCCGGCGCCGTACGACGACGGGGACCGCCAGCACGGAGCGGATGCCCTCGGCGGCGACGGCGGCGTCGTACTCGTGGCTGATCTGGCGCGACACCGAGTAGTCGGTCACCGAACAGGGGCGGGCCAGCGCGACCGTCTTGCCGCCGAGGCCGTTCCCGGAGAGGACGGAGAGACCACTGAGGGAGGTGGCCCGATTGCCCTGGAGTTCGCTGATGCGCAGTTGCCCGGTGCCCGGATCGATCAGTCCGGCGAAGGCGAGCGGCAGCCCGGTCGACCGCCGCAGTCGTAACAGCGCGCCACGCAACTCCGTCGTGCCGGACATCGCCGTTTCGGCGGAAGTGGGGGGATTCAAGGCCATGAACTCGTCCCTTCGGCGCGGCGCACCCCCGTTCGGGGGTAGTGAGACGTGTATCACGCATTACACGATGTCACGCAACGGTCCGGCAATGAGGAGGACACATGTCGGCGAGGACGCGCGCCACGGACGAGTTCCGGGCGGCCCGGGACTACCTGTTGGCACACCGTGAGGACTACGCCACGGCGTACAAGGGCTTCACCTGGCCGCGCCCGGACTACTTCAACTGGGCACTCGACTGGTTCGACGTCATCGCGGACGGGAACGACCGCACGGCGCTGCACATCGTCGAGGAGGACGGCTCCGAGGTCCGGCTCTCCTTCGCCGAGATGTCCGAGCGCTCGAACCGCGCCGCCAACTGGCTGCGCGCACAGGGCGTTCGCGCGGACGACCGCATCCTCGTCATGCTCGGCAACCAGGCGGAGCTGTGGGAGACGGCCCTCGCCGCGATGAAACTGCGCGCCGTCGTCATCCCCGCCACCCCGCTGCTGGGCCCCGCCGATCTGCGCGACCGTGTCGAGCGCGGCCGGGTGCGGCACACGATCGTACGGGCCGAGGACGCGCCCAAGTTCGACGAGGTGCCCGGACGTTACGGCAAGATCACCGTCGGCGGGGCGGTGGACGGCTGGCGGCGCTACGAGGACGCGTACGAGGCCCCGGCCGACTTCGAGCCGAGCGGTGAGACCAACGCCACCGATCCGCTGATGCTGTACTTCACCTCCGGCACCACCGCCCGGCCCAAA
Source organism: Streptomyces sp. NPDC002643 (assembly GCF_053592555.1). NCBI lineage: Bacteria > Bacillati > Actinomycetota > Actinomycetes > Kitasatosporales > Streptomycetaceae > Streptomyces > Streptomyces sp. NPDC002643. Next base: position 67,252 of record NZ_JBSFVY010000022.1, on the reverse strand, counting down.
CTGGTCGAGCACACCCATGTGTCGTATCCCATCGGCCACTTGGCCACCATGTACTGGATCGGCCTCCAGCCCGGCGATGTCCACCTGAACATCTCCTCGCCGGGCTGGGCCAAGCACGCCTGGTCCAATCTGTTCGCCCCGTGGAACGCGGAGGCGACCGTCTTCATCCACAACTACACGCGCTTCGACGCGAGTCGGCTGCTCGGCGAGATGGAGCGCGCGGGTGTCACCAGCTTCTGCGCCCCGCCGACCGTGTGGCGCATGCTGATCCAGGCCGACCTCGGCCAGCTGCGCACCCCGCCCCGCGAGGTCGTCGCCGCCGGTGAACCTCTCAACCCCGAGGTCATCGAACAGGTCCGCCGCGCCTGGGGCGTCACCATCCGCGATGGCTTCGGCCAGACCGAGACGGCCGTCCAGGTCTCCAACAGCCCGGGCCAGGAGTTGAAGACGGGCTCCATGGGCAGGCCCAGCCCCGGCTTCAAGGTCGTCCTCCTCGACCAGGTCACCGGCGCCCCCGGCGCCGTCGAGGGCGAGATCGCCCTCGACCTGTCCAACCGGCCCGTCGGCGTGATGACCGGCTACCACGGCGACCCCGACCGTACGGCCGAGTCCATGGCCGGAGGCTTCTACCGCACCGGCGACATCGGCTCACGCGACGAGGACGGCTACATCACGTATGTGGGCCGGCGGGACGACGTGTTCAAGGCGAGCGACTACAAGATCAGCCCCTTCGAGCTGGAAAGCGCCCTCCTGGAGCACGAGGCGGTCGCCGAGGCCGCCGTCGTGCCCGCGCCCGACGAACTGCGGCTCGCGGTGCCCAAGGCGTATGTCGTGCTGGCGGCGGGCTGGGAGCCGGGCCCCGACACCGCGAAGATCCTCTTCGAGCACTCCCGGACCACGCTGGCGCCCTACAAGCGGGTGAGGCGGCTGGAGTTCGCCGATCTGCCGAAGACCGTCTCGGGCAAGATCCGCCGGGTCCAGCTGCGCGAGGCCACGGCCGAGGGTTCGGAAGCGGAGTACCGCGAGGAGGACTTCCGCTGACGGCGCCGAGTACCCCGGCGGCCCCGACAGCGCTCTCGTACACGCACGGCACCGGCGACACCGCTCTCCTCGGTGACACCACCGGCGCCGATCCGGACCGTGCGGTGGCCGTCTGGCCGGACCGCGAGGCCCTGGTCGACGTACCCTCCGGGCGGCGCTGGACGTACGCCCGATTCGCCGCCGATGTCGACCGGTCGGCGTGCGCGCTGCTCGCCTCCGGCGTCGAGAAGGGCGACCGGATCGGGATCTGGGCGGTCGACCGCCCCTGGGGGCACCTCCCACACCCTTGAGGCAGTGGGGGAGGGCGGTCACCGAGATGCACATGGCGGAGGTGCCCATCTGCTACGGCATGACAAAGACCTCGCCCGTCTCCACCCGGACCCGCCGCGACGACGACCTGGCGCACCGCACCGGCACGGTCGGCCGCGTCCTGCCGAGCGCCCTGCGCATCCTGGACGCCTTCCCGAGGACCGCCTCGGGGAAGGTCCGCGAGATCGAACTCCGGGAGCGCTATGCCTGGAAGGCATGGACGGTGCCGTGGTGCGGCTCTGGCCCCGCGCCGATGGGGCTCAACTCCGGCCCCCGCGCCGATGGGGCGGCTCAGGCCCCCGCGCCGGTGGCGATCAGCTCGACCGCCGCGCCGTTCACCGGCTGCGGGGTGCCCGTGAGGTCGAGGACGAAGAGGGAGACACCGAGGCCGTCGGCGCGTTCGCGGGCGTCGGTGGCGTAACCGGCGAGGGAGAAGTAGACGCAGTCGGCGGACTCGGTCATGGCGGTCAGCCACAGACATTCGACGTCCCGCAGCGAGGCCGGGCCGACCGACGGGTCGACCTGGGCGAGGACACCGCGCGCGGCCAGCCCGATGCCGTGGGGCTGCCGCTGGTCGGCGCGGCGTACGTCCCGGTAGCCGAGCCAGCGCAGATAGAGGGCGACGGCGGTGACCGCGTCGCGGGCGGTGCGGATGGTGAACGGCCGGAAGGTGGGCCGGGGGTCGACGGGCCGTGCGTCCGGGCCGGCGTCGTCGGGGCCCAGCGGCCGTAGCGCGCCGATCACGGGCACGCGCAGCACGGTCCCGCAGGTGCAGCCCAGCTCCGGGTGCGGCCACTGGTCGGCGCGGCCGCAGCTGCCGCAGCGGACGGTGACCCAGTCCTCGTCCCAGGTGTGATGGGTGACGGAGACGGGCGCGGCATGCCGGTTCAGCGGGGGCGCGACCGGGTTGCCGCACGGACAGGGATAGGCCGGGGCGGCGTACTGATGCTCCCGCCCGCAGTCCGGGCACCGCACCACCATGCTCTCGCTCATGCTCCACCCCACCCCGACACCACCTGAACAGCCCCCTCATCGTCCTCCAGCGAGAGCCGTCCCGGCAGGCGAACACCCCGATGGGACAGGTGGATTCCCACGTCGACGCCGTTGACGCCGCCCGCGTCCGGCTCCCTTGACGCTCTCCACCCCGCGTTCTACATTGCTTCCAGATAGCAGAAAAAACTTTCCGCGATACGGAATTTGTAATCTGTTCGGGAATGGATTCATGGATTCCCATCGGTCGGGGAGAGTCCGTCACAGAAGGTCGGTCACAGAAATCGGCAGTGCTCACCGCGGGGCGCGACGGGAGCGCGACTTCGGCAACCGAAGCAGGAGTACGCATGGCTCGTATGACCGCTGCCCGCGCGGCAGTCGAGATCCTCAAGCGCGAGGGCGTCCACGACGCGTTCGGAGTGCCCGGCGCGGCGATCAACCCCTTCTACGCGGCCCTGAAGGCCTCCGGAGGTATCCACCACACCCTCGCCCGCCATGTCGAGGGCGCCTCGCACATGGCCGAGGGCTACACCCGCACCCACCCCGGCAACATCGGGGTCTGCGTCGGCACCTCGGGACCGGCCGGCACCGACATGATCACCGGGCTCTACTCCGCCACCGGTGACTCCATCCCGATCCTCTGCATCACCGGCCAGGCCCCCACCGCCGTGATCCACAAGGAGGACTTCCAGGCCGTCGACATCGCCTCGATCGCGCGGCCGGTCACCAAGATGGCGGTCACCGTGCTGGAGGCCGCCCAGGTCCCCGGTGTCTTCCAACAGGCCTTCCACCTCATGCGCTCGGGCCGCCCCGGGCCGGTCCTCATCGACCTCCCCGTCGACGTCCAGCTCACCGAGATCGAGTTCGACCCGGACACCTACGAGCCGCTGCCGGTCCACAAACCGGCCGCGACCCGCGCCCAGATCGAGAAGGCGATCGGGATGCTGAACGCGGCCGAGCGCCCCCTGATCGTCGCGGGCGGTGGTGTCATCAACGCCGACGCGAGCGAACTCCTGGTGGAATTCGCCGAGTTGACCGGCGTCCCGGTCGTCCCCACCCTCATGGGCTGGGGCGCCATCCCCGACGACCATGAGCTGAACGCCGGCATGGTCGGCCTCCAGACCTCCCACCGCTACGGCAACGCCACCTTCCTGGCGTCCGACTTCGTCCTCGGCATCGGCAACCGCTGGGCCAACCGCCACACCGGGAGACTCGACGTCTACACGGCCGGCCGGACGTTCGTCCACGTCGACATCGAGCCCACCCAGATCGGCAGGATCTTCGCCCCCGACTACGGCATCACCTCCGACGCCGGGGCCGCGCTGGAACATTTCGTGGCGGTGGCAAGGGAGTTGAGGGCGGCGGGCGGGCTGCCCGACCGTTCGGCGTGGGCAGCCTCCGTCCAGGAGAGGAAGGCCACCCTTCAACGCCGTACGCACTTCGACGACATCCCCATCAAGCCGCAGCGCGTCTACGAGGAGATGAACAAGGCCTTCGGCCCCGAGACCCGGTACGTCACCACCATCGGGCTCTCCCAGATCGCCGGCGCGCAGCTGCTGCACGTCCACCGTCCCCGCCACTGGATCAACTGCGGCCAGGCGGGCCCCCTCGGCTGGACGATCCCGGCCGCGCTCGGTGTCGCCAAGGCCGACCCCGAGGCGTCCGTCGTCGCGCTCTCCGGCGACTACGACTTCCAGTTCATGATCGAGGAGCTGGCCGTCGGGGCACAGCACCGCATCCCGTACGTCCACGTGCTGGTCAACAACGCCTATCTGGGCCTCATCCGCCAGGCCCAGCGCGCCTTCGACATCGACTTCCAGGTCAACCTGGAGTTCGAGAACCTCAACTCGCCCGAACTCGGCGTCTACGGCGTCGACCACGCCAAGGTCGCCGAGGGGCTGGGCTGCAAGGCGCTCCGCGTGACCGACCCCGCCGAACTGGGCGCCGCCTTCGAGCAGGCCAAGAAGCTGGCGGCGGAGCACCGGGTGCCGGTCGTCGTCGAGGCGATCCTGGAACGCGTCACCAACATCTCCATGTCCACGACGAACGACATCAGCGAGGTGGTGGAGTTCGAGGAGGTGGCCACGGAGCCGGGGCACGCGCCGACGTCGATCACACGGTTGAGGGCCTGAGGCACGGAATGCCCCAGGGTGTTCCCGTAGGCCCGTAGGCCCGTAGGCCCGTAGGCCCGTAGGCCCGTAGGCCCGTAGGCCCGTAGGCCCGTAGGCCCGTAGGCCCGTAGGCCCGTAGGCCCCGAGTGCGGAGGGGCGGAGTGCGGTGGGGCGTCGGGGGCGGCTCAGCCGGGGGATGGGCCGCCCCTTTCGCGCGCCCGTGGCTTCACTCAGCCGTGGGCGGGCTTGTGGCGGGACGACGGGAAAAGGCCCAGCGCGCGCGGACGACCCCGACGTCCGCGGGCGCTGGGCCCACCGCGCGGCAGTGCGACCCCGCACGAGGCGGGCCGCTTTGTCGCACTGCCGCTCATGGTCTCCCCCCGTTTCCCCCGTTTCCCCCGTTCTCGCGAGGGGAGTTCCTCCTGCCGCCGAGGGGCGTTCCCCCGCGCCCCCGGCGGCTTCCCCCGTCGAGGCCCGCCGCCCCCGTGCCGGCGGGCCTCATGTGACGAGAATGTGCCCGCACCCAGGGGGAGTTGAAGCCCCGGAGCACGGGTTCAGAGGTTGATTTGAGGGTTCCGTAGACGGGCTACGCACCCTTGCGTAGACAAGGGGCGGGCAGGGGGCGGGAGTTGGTGCCGGGCGGCGGTGTCGCATGGGCGCGACAGGACAGATGTCAGCGACGCCGCCGCCCGGGGTTCCTGGGCGGTCCCGCCGGGCCGGCCGGGCTGGAACGGCCGGCCGGGAAGCGGATGATCAGACCTGGGCGCCGGAGAGGCGTTCCACGGCTCGGAGCAGGGCCGAGTGGTCGAGGTCGCCGTCGCCCTGGGCGCGCAGGGAGGCCACCAGTTGGGCCACGACCGCGCCGACGGGCAGGGCGGCGCCGACCGTGCGCGCGGCGTCCGTGACGATGCCCATGTCCTTGTGGTGCAGATCGATACGGAAGCCCGGCTTGAAGTCCCGGTCGAGGAAGTTGCCCTTCTTGCGGGTCAGCACGGTCGAGCCGGCGAGCCCGCCGTTCAGGACGTCCAGGGCCGCCGCCAGGTCCACGCCGGACTTCTCCAGGAAGACCACGGCCTCGGCGCACGCCTGGATGTTCACGGCGACGATCAGCTGGTTGGCGGCCTTCACGGTCTGACCGGAGCCATGGGGTCCGCACAACACGATGGTCTTGCCGAGCGCCTCGAAGACGGGCCGGGCCGCGTCGAAGTCGGCCTGGTCGCCGCCGACCATGATGGACAGCACGGCCTCGACCGCCCCGGCCTCACCACCGGAGACTGGCGCGTCGAGCACCCGGATGCCCTTCTCCCGCGCGGCGCGGGCCAGGTCGATCGAGGTCTGCGGGGTGATGGACGACATGTCGATCAGCAGGGTCCCCGGCCGCGCGTTCTCCAGGATGCCCTCCGGGCCGTACGCCACGGCCTCCACCTGCGGTGACGCGGGAACCATGGTGATCACGACATCGGCGTTCCGCACGGCCTCGGCGACGGAACCGGCCGCCGTACCGCCGGCCGCGCTCAGCCGGTCCAGCTTGTCCTGCTCCAGGGTGTAGCCGGTGACGTCGTAACCCGCCTTGATCAGGTTCTCCGACATGGGGGAGCCCATGATGCCGAGCCCGATCCAGGCAACCGCTGGGTGGGCCGGGTGGGAGGCATCCGCGCGGGCCGGGTGGGAGGCATCCGCGCGGGCCGGGTGGGAGGAAGCGTCGGGGTTGCTCATACCTGGGGGTTCCTCTCCGTGCGGGGTCAGCGGGACAGCCAGTCGAAGGCCTCGGAACTCGGGCGGTCCCCCGGCTTGTACTCAAGGCCGACCCACCCCTCGTAACCGGCCTTCCTCAGCCGGTCGAGGAGGTCCGCGAGGGGCAGTGAGCCGGTGCCGGGGACGCCCCGGCCGGGGTTGTCGGCGATCTGGACGTGGCCCGTCCGGTCGGCGTACCGGTCGATCACCGACGGCAGGTCCTCGCCGTTCATGGACAGGTGGTAGAGGTCCATGAGGAAGCGCGCGTTGTCGAGGCCGGTCGCCTGGTTGACCTTGTCGACGACGTCGACGGCGGCGGGGGCCGAGACCAGCGGGTAGTGGGGTGACTCCAGCCGGTTCAGCGCCTCGATCAGCAGGGTCGCGCCGATACGGTCGGCCGCGCGGGCGGCGAGCACCAGGTTCTCCAGCGCCAGCGCGTCCTGCTCGGCCGGGTCCACGCCGTCGACGCGATTGCCGTAGAGGGCGTTGAGGGCCCGGCAGCCTACGGACTCGGCGAAGTCGGCCACCACGTCGATGTTGGCGCGGAACCGCTCCGCTTCCGCGCCGGGGATGGACAGGGCGCCCCGGTCCGGGCCCGGGAGCTGGCCGGAGTAGAAGTTCAGCCCGATCAGCCGGACACCGGCGTCCTCGATCGCCCGCTTCAGGGCGTCGAGTTCGGCGGGCTCGGGGGTGGGGGAGTCGAGCCAGGGCCACCACAGTTCCACCGCGTCGAAGCCGGCGGCGGCGGCCGCGGCCGGGCGCTCCAGGAGCGGCAGTTCCGTGAAGAGGATCGACAGATTGACGTCGTAGCGCTGCTCTGCGGGTCCCATGGGACGGCCGCTCCCTTCGGGCGTCAATTCCGGACACGAAATTCCGTATTACGAAATTTAGTTTCTGCTTAATGGAATGCTGTCGCCGACGACCCCGCTCTGTCAAGAGGGGGAGGTGGAACCCCGGGGGTGCGCGTTAGGTTGGGCGCGTGCGATTGCGAGTGGAGTTCACGACCGAACCCTTCGACCTGGACGAGCCGCCCCGGCACGCGCTGGTCGCCCGGGAGGTCCTGGCGGCCGCCGATCTGGACGCCGTGGATGTGGGGCCGTTCGGCAACACGGCGGAGGGTGGCTCCGAGGTCGTCCTCGCCGCCGTCGGCAGTCTGCTGCGCAAGGCGTTGCGGGGCGGTGCCACCAGGATCTCGCTCCAGGTCAACGTCATCGAGGAGGGCGAGTGACCGGCCCCGGGGGTGACGACTTCGCCGAGGCCGTCAAGCCGCTGGTCGATGCCATGGGTGGCGTCATGGTCCCGCCGGGCGAGGCCGGCCCCGACGATGTGGTGCTCTCCTGGCAGGGGGCCGACGTCGTCGCCGTACGGCTGCCGCAGCTCGCCGAGTCGCTGGACCACATTCTGGCCGCGCTCGAACGCAAGCACGGAAAGCCCCTGGCCGACCTCGACCGCAAGACCAAGCAGGAGGTCGTCAGCACGCTCGAAGCGCGCGGGGCCTTCACGGTGCGGCACGGGGTGGAGACCGTCGCGAGCGCGCTCGGCGTCAGCAGGTTCACCGTCTACAACTACATCAACTACGTCAATGAGCAGCGTGCCAAGGCGCGACCGGGCGGGGAGGCGTCGACGAAGCCCGGCCGCCACTCCCCGTAACCGGGATTTTTCAACAAACTGTTGACGCGATGTCGTCGTGGGGCGTTAGCTTGCCGTAGGCAGTCCAGACTCACGGCCACGGAGGCTCCCGTGACTTCGCGTACGTCGGCGCCGGGGCTCGCCCGGTTCAACGCCATGGAGGAGCACGCGGCCACGGCCGCCCTCCATGAGGTGTGTGCCTCGGCGGAATGGGGGCGCAGGCTGCTCGCCGCGCGCCCGTACGCCACCGTCGACGACCTCCTCACCGCCAGTGACGCCGCCATGGCCGAGCTGACCGCCGAGGATCTGGCCGAGGCCATGGCCGGGCATCCGCCGATCGGCCGGCCCAAGCCGGGGGACCCCACCTCGGCGCGGGAGCAGCGCGGTATGGCCGGCGCCTCCGACGAGTTGAAGGCGGAGATGCTCGAACTGAACCTGGCCTACCAGGAGAAGTTCGGCCATGTCTTCCTGATCTGCGCCACCGGGCTCACCGGCGAGCGGATGCGGGACGCCGTCAGGGAGCGGATCGGCAACCCGCCGGAGCGGGAACGCGAGATCGTCCGCACCGAACTGGGCAAGATCAACCGCATCCGCCTCACCCGGCTCGTCGAAGAGGGCTGACGCACCATGAGCACCAACATCAGCACGAGCACCAGCACCGGCACAGGCACCACCGCCTCCGTGTCCACGCACATCCTGGACACGAGCATCGGCCGCCCGGCCTCAGGGGTCGCCGTCCGACTCTCCGCCCGCTCCGGGCGCGACGCGGACTGGCAGGCCCTCGGCGGCTCCACGACCGACGCCGACGGCCGGTGCAAGGACCTCCCGGCGCCCCCGGAGGGGACCACCCACGTACGGCTGGACTTCGCGGTCGAGCCGTACTTCCAGAACAAGCGAGCCGATGCGCAGCAGGACGCCCCCGCGAATCGGGACAGCGGTACTGCCGGGGCTGGGGCCTTCTTCCCGGAGGTGGCGATCACCTTCGCGGTGAACCCCGGCGAGCATTACCACGTACCGCTGCTGCTCAACCCGTTCGGCTACTCCGTATACCGAGGGAGTTAGCACCCGTGCCCATTCTTGGACAGAACCAGTACGGCAAGGCCGAGAACCGAGTCGTCAAGATCACGCGGGACGGCGCCACCCACCACATCAAGGACCTGAACGTCTCGGTGTCGCTCTCCGGCGACATGGACGAGGTCCACCTCTCCGGCTCGAACGCCAACGTCCTGCCGACCGACACCACCAAGAACACCGTGTACGCCTTCGCCAAGGAGCACGGCATCCAGTCGGCCGAGCAGTTCGGCATCCACCTCGCCCGCCACTTCGTGACCTCACAGCCGGCGATCCACCGGGCGCGCATCCGGATCGAGGAGTACGCCTGGGAGCGCATAGAGCACGGCGGCGAGGGCGCACACTCCTTCGTCCGCAAAAGCCAGGAGACCCGGCTCGCCCAGATCACCTACGACGGCTCGTCGTGGGAGGTCGTCTCCGGCCTCAAGGACCTCACCGTCCTGAACTCGACCGACTCCGAATTCTGGGGCTACGTCAAGGACAAGTACACGACCCTGCCCGAGGCGCACGACCGTATCCTCGCCACCGAGGTCTCCGGCCGCTGGCGCTTCCACTGGACCGACGACGAGCAGCCGACGCCGGACTGGGACGAGTCGTACGCACAGGTGAAGCGGCACACGCTCCAGGCCTTCGCCGAGACGTACTCGCTCTCCCTCCAGCAGACCTTGTACGCGATGGGCGCCCGGATCATCGACAACCGGAGCGAGATCGACGAGGTCCGCTTCTCCCTCCCGAACAAGCACCACTTCCTGGTGGACCTGGCTCCGTTCGGTCTCAAGAACGACACCGCCGAAGGAGCTGTGTACTTCGCCGCCGACCGCCCCTACGGCCTGATCGAGGCCACGATCCTGCGGGACGGCAGCGAGGCGAAGATCCCGGTCGACCTCACCAACCTCTGACGCGGAAGTAGAGGAAGAGCAACGATGGCTCAGCGCATCGTCATCGAGAACGCGGCGATCGCGACCGTGGACGCCAAGGACACCGAGTACACCTCGGGTCACCTGGTCGTCGCGGACAACGTGATCGAGTCGGTCGGCGAGGGCAAGGCCCCCGAGGGGCTGACGGACGTCGTACGACGGATCGACGCGACCGGGCACCTCATCACCCCCGGCCTGGTCAACACCCATCACCACTACTACCAGTGGATCACCCGGGGTCTCGCCACCGACCACAACCTCTTCAACTGGCTCGTCGCCCTGTACCCGACCTGGGCGCGCATCGACGAACGCATGACGTACGCGGCGGCGCAGGGCTCGCTCGCGATGATGGCCCGTGGCGGGGTGACGACCGCCATGGACCACCACTACGTCTTCCCGAAGGGCTCCGGCGATCTGTCGGGCTCGATCATCCGGGCCGCGCGCGAGACGGGCGTCCGCTTCACCCTCGCCCGTGGCTCCATGGACCGCAGCGAGAAGGACGGCGGACTGCCCCCGGACTTCGCCGTCGAGACCCTGGACGGCGCCCTCGCCGCCACCGAGGCGACCGTCAAGGAGCACCACGACTCCTCCTTCGGCGCGATGACCCAGGTGGCCGTGGCCCCCTGCTCGCCCTTCTCCGTCTCCACCGAACTCCTCCGCCGGGGCGCCGAGTTGGCCCGCGAACTCGGCGTACGGCTGCATACGCACGGCTCGGAGACGGTCGAGGAGGAGAAGTTCTGCCACGAGCTGTTCGGCATGGGCCCGACCGACTACTTCGAATCGACGGGCTGGCTCGGCGAGGACGTGTGGATGGCCCACTGCGTCCATATGAACGACTCCGACATCGCCGCCTTCGCCCGTACGAGGACGGGGGTGGCTCACTGCCCCTCGTCCAACGCCCGGCTGGCGGCGGGCATCGCCCGCGTCCCCGACATGCTCGCCGCCGGCGTCCCGGTCGGCCTCGGTGTCGACGGCACGGCGTCCAACGAGTCCGGTGAACTCCACACCGAGCTGCGCAACGCCCTCCTCATCAACCGCCTCGGCGCCCACCGCGAGGCCGCCCTCAACGCCCGCCAGGCCCTCCGCCTCGGCACCCACGGTGGCGCCCAGGTCCTGGGCCGGGCGGGCGAGATCGGATCACTGGAGCCGGGCAAGCTCGCCGACCTGGTCCTGTGGAAGCTGGACACCCTCGCCCACGCCTCCATCGCCGACCCCGTCACCGCTCTCGTCTTCGGCGCGGCGGCCCCGGTCACGCTGTCCCTCGTGGGCGGCGAGCCGATCGTCGAGAACGGCCGACTGCTCCACGTCGACGAGGACGCCATCGCCCGCTCCACGAGGGACGAGGCCCGGCGGCTCGCGCGGATCGCCGCCGGGGGCTGAAGATCCGGCCGAGGGGGCGGCCCTCGGTCGATCCTCAGCTCAGCGAGTAACTGTCCCCGTACACCTCCCACTTGAGCGGCAGCGCCAGGTCGAGGTTGCCGGCCGCCAGGAACACCCGCTGGGCCGTCTCGACCCGGCTGACATCGCTGTGGGCCTCCTCCTGCTCCATCGCCCACACCCGCGCGTCGAGGAAGGCGTGCAGAAACGCGGTCTCGTCGCCGCCCTCGGCCGGGGAGGCCGCGTTGAGCAGTGCCTGCCCACGGATACCGCCGAAGCTGACGGCGTCGGTGCCGGGGCCGTGCATCACCATCGCGTCGTAGTAGATGAACTGGCCGAGCGTGCCGAGGCCGTCCTTCTTGGCGCGCTCGACCGCCGGGGTGAAGTACACGCGGTCGCGTTCGTCGCGCTGGGCCTTGCGGAAGGCGGCGGTACCGGCGGCCTCGCGCCAGGCGGCCGGATACCCGGGGTCGAGGCCCTCGTGCGAGTCGGTGCCGTCGACCGTACGCAGGGCGTCCAGATACCCGGCCAGCGGATTTGTCGCGACCCGCTCGGTGTACAGCTCGACCAGGGCCAGCATGTCGCCCGTACCGGAGCAGAATCCGATGATCCCGGCGGTGTAACCGCGTCCGTCGCCGATGTCCTCGATGTAGGTGTACTGCTGCTCCCAGTCCAGGGAGGAGTTCTCCGCGCTGGACACCAGCCGCATGGCGATGTCCTTCTTCTCCGGATCGTCGAGCCCGGTACTCGCGGTGGTGGCCGCGTCCGCCACATGCCTTCCTATCAGGGGAGCGGCGACCAAGGAGGCGCCGAGAGAGGTGAGGAGCAGTCGGCGGGACGCGGCTCTTGCGGGCAGAAACGGCACGTGTGTTCTCCAAGTGAGCGCTCTGAGGGGGTAGTTGAGATTCGCGCGCTCGCCTTGGAAAGCCGTGAGGGTGCGATCGCAGACCGCTGTGATCCGTCAGGAGAGAGCTGTGAGCCGGTCCCTGACCTCGGTGGCCACCGCGTACGTGTCCCCGGTCGGCTCGGTCGCGAGCCGACCCGGATTCCGTGTCCAGCGGTCCTCAAGCGCGAACCAGTCGATCGCCGTCGGCGTCCGGCCCTCCCGCAGCGCGGCCCGCAGTTCGGTGAAGTACGTCGACCAGCGCAGCCGGTACAGCCCGCCGACCAGCCCCGCCCACTCCCGGTTGGCGTAGTCCCGCAGCCCCGCGTCCGCGCCCGCCCGTGTCCCCCACACGGTCAGCAACGACAGGTTGTCGTAGGCGAGTTGCTCCCGCTCGGCGTCGTCGGCGCCCCAGGCCCGGGCCTCCGCGACCCAACGCCCCAGCAGATGGGCGGAGTCGGTGGCCACCAGCCGTTCGAGGAGGTCCATCAGCGACAGCCAGGTCCCCGTCAGCTCGTCGAACCGGGCGGTGTCACCGGCGTCGTACGCCGCCTTGATCTGCGGCAGCAGCAGCCGACTGCGGTTGGAGAGCGCCTGCCGGGCCACGTCCAGCAGATCCCGGCGGTACGCGGAGGACTTCCGCAGCTCCGCCCGCACGCCGAGCAGTTCACCCAGCGCGGGCTCGAACTCGGATGCGTCGTACCGCAGTTGCTTGGGCGACCAGCGGGCCGCCCGTACGGTGTTCAGGGCGGGCCGGGAGCCGAAGAGACCGTCGGCGCCCTCGCTCCAGCTGTCGGCGCGGGTGGTGCCGTAGGCGGTGCGACGGAGGATGTCCCAGGCGGCCTCGGCGCGCGGATCACGGCCGCCGTAGCGGGTGTGCGCCCAGTCGGCGAACCAGGCTTCGAGGTCCAACTCCCCCTCCCGCCAGGCGAGTTCGGAGAAGAGGGCGAAGGCGGCCGGATTGTTGTCGGCGGCCTCCGGCATCAGGGCGATCCCGCGCAGCTTGCTGCCGTCCTTCGTCCGCCACTTCTCGTACAGCTCCGCCCAGTCGGGGGTGTTGGCGCCGAGGGTGGTGTGGCCGCCGAAGTTCCAGATGGAGCCGAAGGCGTACGGGGTGTCGTTCCAGTCGGCCTCACGGTCGGTGACCGTGGGGAAGCGGTCGGAGAGGCCGTCGACGACGAGCATCCGCTCCTTGTCGACGGCGTCGACGATCGCGCGCGGCGGATTGCGCTGCCAGCCGAGGATCACCCAGGTGGCGTCGGGGTGCGCCGCCCTGAGCGCCCGCTCGACCCCGCCGGCCGCGTCCGCGACCGGCACATCGCCAGGGTCGCCGCCCTCGTGCAGGAGGTCCATCTTGTACAGGGTCGACGGACCGCCGAACAGCTCGTCCTGCGCCCGGTAGAAGGCCGCCGCGACCTCCGTGAACTCCGGTGTGCGCGGGTCCAGCCAGTCGGGGCGCGTGAAGCCCATCCAGGTGCCCTGCGGCACGGTTCGCGCCCCCGGCACCCGCTCGGCGAAACCGGTCGGGACCGTACCGAAATAGCCCGGGAAGACCGGCGTCATGCCCAGCTCGCGCACCCGGTCCACGATCCTGCGCCCCAGGGCGGCGCGGGCGTCGAGGAGTTGCCGCGAGACGGGGGAGGGAAACCCCGGGAATGACGACAGGTTCTGCAGCAGCCACCACGGCTGATGCGCGGGCCCCGCGATCCACTCCCGCAGCTCCTCGTCGGTGTACCCGAACTCCTGGAACACCCGGTGGTAGAGCGCGTCCGCGCCCGTGTAGACGAGGACCTCGTTGTAGCCGTGCAGCGCCAGGACGTCCAGCTCGCGCTCCCAGTACGACCAGTCGTGGTACGCGCCCGTGTAGCCGTCGTTGGTGTCGTTGAGCGCGAAGCGGTGGGGGACGTTCGCGCGCCGGGTGACCGTGCCGTCGAGGCCGGGGAGATCGGCGGGGAGGAGGTCGGTCTGCTCGCCGGCCCAGTTGATCTCGGCGCGGGCCACGTGGTTCAAGTACCAGTTGAGGCCGGTGAGTTGGACGGCCGGAGTGTCACCGACGACGGTGATGCCTCCGGCCCGCCCCGAGACCTCGAAGGTGTCCGGGGCCGTCCCCGCGACGAAGGTGATCTGCTGCCAGTGGTCGGGCAGCAGCCGCCGGGCCGCGTTCGCGGCGACCTTCGCGGCCCGGTCCGTGTTCCCTCTTCCGTCGGACCGGGGCGCGTCGTCCGAGGGGATCGCACGGGCCGAGGTACAGGCGACCGCCGAACTGGCGGCCAGGGCGACGAGCAGGGCACGGCGGGCGAGCGGCATGGTGTCTCCGGGGCTGAGGACGGGGGGTGTGCCGAGGGGAGGAATACCCCTCGAAACCCCACCCGTGCGCAGACACGCGGTCACAACGGGGAGAACCCGCCATGAACGACTCCTTCGGCCCTGCCCGGCCTCGTGGGTCCGACTGCGCCTTCGGGGGTTCGGCTGTGGTCGGCCGGGACACTTGTCGTACATCGATGTACGTAGATGTCCTGGTTCGGGAAACTCCTCGACTTGGCTGACGCGTTGTCGGTAAACAGGGATTCACGGAAATAGTCACTTCGTGTCCGGTGGGGGCCGGAGCATCCCGTGGGAACCGGTACGTCCGGTTGTGGCCGGGGCGCGGAGTGCGGGGGAAAGAACGGGGATGTTCATGGTGCATCGACACCATCGCGAGACCTACTACGTCGTCAACGAGGGCCGTGTCCTGGAGTTCGAGAAGGGGAATGCCGTCTCCCGCGTGCCGAGCGCGACCGAGCAGCAGATGGCGTTCCGCTTCTCCAGGTTCGGTGAGAAGGGAGTCCAGCTCGACGAGGCGCTGCGCGCCAAGCTCGCCGAGGCCATGACCACGGGCACGGGCGGCGCCGACCCCGACTCCGGGGCGCCCGGGACACCGATCCCGGCCGGGTTCACCTACCTCGGCCAGTTCGTCGACCACGATCTGACGCTGGACCGCACCCAGGTGGGGCTGGGCGAGCCGGTCCCGGTCGACGAACTCGTCCAGGGGCGCAGCCCCGCCCTCGACCTGGACTCGGTCTACGGTCTGGGCCCGCACCACTCCAGCAGCGCCCGCTTCTACGAGACCGACGCGCGCCTCAAGGTGGGGACGGCGCTCGGTGTGCCCTTCCCGCCCGAGTTCCCGCCGGCCAATGTCGATCAGGAGGGCTTCGACCTCCCCAGGGCCGGCGAGACGGCCGGCGGCACCCGGGCGGACCAGCGCGCCGCGCTCATCCCGGACGCGCGCAACGACGAGAACCTGGCCGTCGGCCAGCTCCACCTGGCGTTCATCCGCTTCCACAACCGCGTCGTCGACCACCTCGTCGAGCGCGGGGTGCCCGAGTACCGGCTGCTCGACACGGCCCGGGAGACCGTGGTCAAGCACTACCAGTGGATGCTGCGCACCGACTTCCTGCCCCGCATCGTCGACCGGGACATCGTGGAGCGGGTCTTCACCCGGGGGCGCAAGCACTTCGAGGTGCCGGGGCGCGGCCGTCCCGGCGACGCCCCGACGATGCCCATCGAGTTCTCCGTGGCCGCCTACCGGCTCGGGCACAGCATGGTGCGCGGGGCCTACCAGTGGAACACCGTGTTCCGCGCGGGTGGGCCCGGCGGGATCGCCAGTCTGGGTCTTCTCTTCCGGTTCAGCGGCACGGCGGGCAACCTCACTCCGGGGCCGGCCGACCTCAGCGACCTCGACGACCCGAACGCGGGGGAGAACCTGCGGCTGCCGAGCAACTGGATCGTGGACTGGCGTCGGCTGTTCGCCTTCGGGGAGATCGGCCGGGACGACCTGGTCGTGCCCGAGGGCGAGTTCAATGTGGCCAAGCGGCTGGACACCCTGCTGGTCGACCCGCTGTCCACACTGCCCACCGGCACGTTCGACGGCCGGGGCCGTCCCGCGCCGCCGGCGATCCAGCGCAACCTCGCGTTCCGCAACCTCACGCGGGCCGCGATGGTCGAGCTGGCCACCGGGCCGCAACTGGCCGCGCAGATGGGCTTCAAGCCGCTGACGGAGGACCAGATCCTGCGCGGCAACGGCGGAGCCGTCCTGGAGGGCCTCACCGACGCCGAGCGCACGCAGATCGTGGAGAACACCCCGCTGTGGTTCTACGTCCTGCGTGAGGCCGAGGTGAACGAGGCCCACCCCGGCAGCCTCACCGGCGTCGGCGGCACCCTCGTCGCCGAGGTCTTCCACCGGGCGATGGAGGGCAGCCGGACGTCCATCGTGAAGCAGCCGCACTGGCGCCCGACCCTTCCCTCCCACAAGAAGGGCACGTTCACGATGACGGACCTGCTCCTCTTCGCCTTCGAGAACGACCCGGCACTGCTCAACCCGCTGGGTTAGGGGGTCGCAGGGCCAGAGGGACGTGCCGTCTCCTTCGCCGCTCGGGCTGTGGGCCTGTGCTCATGGTCCGGGCGGCGCTGACGCCTACGTTCTCCTCGGTGACGCCAGCAGATAGCGCTCCCGGGTCCGGGGGTCCGTGTGCTCGCCGACCTGCCAGCCCGCCTTCTCCAGGGTGGCCGCGCAGGCCCGCAGCGACTCGTGGGACGGCTCGCGGACGGCGACGGCCTCCGGCTGGGGAGTCGCCCGGACGCGGTAGCCGCCGGGCTCGGTGGCCGCCGGGTCCGCAGGGTCCGCCAGGGTCGCCGGGCGGTGGCCCGCGGCTTCGAGGGCGAGGGCCGCCGCCTGGACGAGATGGGCGCGCTCCCAGCCGCAGGGCCGATCCATGGCACCGTCCGGGTTGGTCATCCGGCGCAGCTCCAACAACCCCTGCCAGGCGCCGTGCACCTCACGCACACGCGCCGGACCGGACACGACGCCCTCCTCACCGCCGATCCGGGCGGCGAACACCCCGGTCACCTGGGCCGGCCCCGCTCCCTGGCCGGAGGATTCCTCCCGGTCGGCGGCTTCCCCGGCGGGCTCCTCCCGTATGCGATGCCCGGCCGGAGTCAGAAAGTGGTCGTGCGGCGGGCGCGGATGCCGAAAGGCCAGCCCGCGCTTCACCAGCGCCGCGAGCTGGGCCTCCGTACCTCGCACCCGCCCGGTCACCGGCTCGGCGGCATCGATGATCCGCCGCTGCGCGGCGGTCGGCGGTCGTGTCATGGCACCCTCCTCCACCGAACCGGCTGAACCGGCCGAACGACCGGACTGGTAGGCCCTTCGCATGTCCCGTCCGAAGACTACGAGGGGGGTCTGACATTCCACCCGGCGATGACCGGCCGCCCATGCTCGGTACCGAGTCGGCAGACCGTCCCCGTCGCCAGCTGGAACAGCGCCCCGCCCGACGGCGGCAGCCCCAGCCGGCGTGCGGTCAGGACGCGCAGGAAGTGACCGTGGGCCACCAGCACCACGGACCCCTCGGTGTCGTTCAGGGCCGCGTGCGCCTTGGCCAGCATCCGGTCGGCGCGCGCCCCGACCTCATCCGGGCTCTCCCCGGGATGCTCGGGCGGCCCCGGCGCGACACCGTCCGTGAACAGGAACCAGTCCGGCCGGGTGCGCTGGATCTCGACGGTCGTGACCCCCTCGTACGCGCCGTAGTCCCACTCGCGGAGATCCGCGTCCACCCGCGCGTCCTTGAGCCCGGCCAGTTCGGCGGTCTCCCGGGCCCGCTTCATGGGGCTGACGAACACGGCCCCGATGTGGTGCGAGGTGAGCAGCGGGGCGACACTCCGCGCCTGCGCGCGCCCGTTCTCCGTCAGCGGCAGGTCGGTCCAACTGGTGTGCCGCCCCGACAACGACCACTCGGTCTCACCGTGCCGCACCAGAAAAAGATCACCCATGCCCCCAGGCTACGAGCCCCGCCCGGCGACCCCTCACAACGCCCGCGCCCACCGCTCCAACTCGGCGAACTCCCGCTCCCCGAGCCCCTTGCGCGGATCGATCCGCAGCAGCAGCGCCGCCGTGTCGTGATGCTCGGCGACATGCCGTACGTCGAGGTCGGTGATCATGTCGTCGACCCAGACGAACGGCCGCCCCGCCGCCCACGACACCACCTGCCGAGTCTTCCAGTACAGGCCGTCGGGGTCGGGCACGAACACGTCCGAGAACTCGATGACCGGCAGATTCCCCGGCAGCCCGATCACCGGCCCGATCATCTCGTTGGCCTCGTGCATCCAGGTCGTCGCCCACGCCAACTCGTACGGCAACGCCAACAGCCGCTCCCCGTGCCCCGGATTGAGCCGTACACGAAGCCCCCGCCGAAGCCGCCGTGACCCCGGTTTCTGCCGGGCCGACCAGTTCGCCGGACGCAGCCGGTGGGTGACGTATCCCCGGGGGCGCCGTAACCGGGCGCCGAAGGGGTTGAGGGGGCCGTCGACATCGAGGAGGAGCAGCGGGCGGTCAGTCATGGGGAAGGTCTACCCGTCGTCCAGTGCGCGCAAGGCCCGTTGTGTCGCCCGGCGGGTGATGTCCTCGGTGTCCTTCCGCGCCGGTGCGTCGGGGGCTCCGGCGTGGCTGATCACGATCAGGAGTCTGCCCTGCTGGACGAGGGTCTTGGTCTCGCCGCTGGGGAAGCCGCCCAGCTCCACTCCGATGTCGGCCGCCCAACTGCGGTCCCCCAGCTCCGGACGCGTGGTCTCCCGCAGCGTCTCCGTCCCGGTCCTCGCGAGATCCGACCAGGTGATGGTGAACCGCGCGCAGTCCGAGAGATCGGCGACGGTCCGCTCGTACGCCTCCTCGGCGGCGGACGCGTCGCGGTAGACCCGCAGGGTCTGGCGAATCCACGGGCCCAGCGCACTGTGCCCGAATTCGGCCCTCCCCTGAACGGCCGTGCCGGAGGCGGGAGTTCCGTAGTCGAGGTCGTTGAGGGCGTTCACGCAGCGCGGCTTGTCCGAGCCGTCCGGTGGTACGGCCTCCGGGTCCGGGGTGATCCGGTCATAGCCGGTGAGATCGTCCACGCTCAGCAGCGCGGCCGAGACCTCGGCCCTGGTGGGCAGCGCACCGCCCTTGCCCTCGTCCGGTGCCGTACCGTCCTCACCATCGCCGCCACCACCGCAGGCGCCGGTCGACAGGATGACGGCGACGGCGAGAGCCATCGACTTGGCCCAGGTGTTGTTCACAGGTTTCTCCCGGCTCTGCCGCTTTTCAATGAACCTGGTTCTGTTTCCGTGTTCGCGCCATCAGGCCGGCGCGCTATCGGGCCAGCACGATCCTGCACGCCGAATGGATCTCGCTGACGGCGGTTTCGATGTCGAAAGCGCGTGATTCTTTTCGTGCGCTTTCCAGGTCGTCGAGAACCTTCTCCACGACCGAGCGCAATGCGACGTCCCGGGTGACCCGCATCCGTCTCGCCACCTCTTCCAGGCCGTCGGGGGAGTAAAGGCGCTCGGTGGGGGTGGCGGTGAAGAGGAAACAGGCGAGCGCCGGTTCGACAGCCGGATCGTCGGCGGTGGAGGTGGAGGTGGGGGCGGGGAGGATCGGCAGGTCACCTTCCGGTATCTCGTAGGGGCGGCGGGGCGCGTCGGTCGGTCTGGTGAAGGCCCGTGCTGGACCGGCCCGGCCGTCGACGATCGTGCCGACGGCCACCACACCCACGGGCAGCAGCCCGGCACAGACGCAGGCGACGGCCAGGGCGGGCCGCCACCGCGGTCGGCCGACGCGCCACAGCACCGCGAGCGCGAGGACCCCGGTGGCGCACAGCGCCCAGAACACCGCCGGGGAGAGCAGTTGACGCGCGACCTCGCGGGGAGCGACGTAGGAGGTGGCGATCTGGCGCTGCAGCCCGAACCACAACGCCAGCGGCACGGAGAGCACCAGACCCCCGAGGACGATCACGGCGGTGACCCCGCGCGCCGGCAGAGAACGCGCCGGAGCCAGCGCCCTCGACCACACCGTGAACACGGCTCCGCCGAGCGCGGCGGCCACCACCAGCGACAGCACGGCGAGCGGTCGGGCGCCTGAGAGCGCGTAGTTGTCACCGCTGATCACCGAGGTGGGGAACAGCCGTTCCCACGCTCCGGCGGCGCGGGGCGACAACTGCGAGCCCACGGCGAGGGCGAGCCCCGACAGGGCGCCGGACAGCAGGGCGTACGCCGTTCCGCCGAGGTCGCGCCAGACCGAGACCGACACCACCGCCGTGATGGCCGTCCCGGCGAGCAGCCCCGTGAGCCAGTACGACAGCAGGACGTTGCCCGAGGTGGCGGCCTCCAGCAGCAGGGCGATCTCGTGGAAGGCGGAGCCGACCGCCGTCCCGGCGATCAGACAGGAGGTGCCCAGCAGCCGGTGGGGCCGGTCCGGCCGCCGCAGCACCCGCAGTCGGCCGCGGTCGTCCGGATGCAGCCGCAGGAACTCGGGCAGCCGCGTACGACCCCCGGCCAGCGACGCCTGGACGGCGAAGGCCATGCCGCCCGGGTCGGCCTCGGCCCGGTCGGCGACGGCGTCGGCCTCGTACTCGCGGATACGGACGAACGCGGCGAAGGCCAGCAGCACCACGGCGGTCATCGAGGCCAGCCGCCACCCCAGGGAGAGCGAGAGGTTCGCCGGGCGGCCGATCGCCGCGACGGCCAGCGGAAGCACCACGACACAGGGGAAGACCCACAGCGCGTGGAACGCGAACCGTCCCCGGCCGACGTCTCCGGCACGCAGATGGGCGACCTCGTGACGCAGGCTCGCGAACGCGATACGGCGGTCGGCCTCGCCCCACGGCAGGCTCTGCGAGAGCGGCGTGTGATGCGCGACGACCACATACCGCCGCCCGAACAGCCCGTACGCCCTCGCCTCCTCCCGTACGCCACCGAAGCTGCCCCGCTTCTCGACGACCGGAGTCGGCGGCTCGGCGGGCGCGTACCCGATGTCGGCCAGGCAGCTTTCCAGGGCCCGGACGGTCCGGTCGGGTACGGGCAGGTCGTAACGCCGCCAGCGTCGTAGGCGCCAGGCGGTGGTGACGACGACGGCGAGCGCGGCCAGGGCGAGGACCGTCGCCGGGCCCAGCAGGGCCACGCCCGTCTCCCGCAGCAGCAGATCGTTCAGACACCGTGTGGTGGCGTCCGGGTCCCCGGACGCCTCGGCCGCGCGCCACAGACAGTCCTCGCGGCGCGATGTCCAGCCGCTCCGGGTCAGTACGCCCCACCAGGTGCCGGCGAACAGCGAGGCCGCGCCCAGCATGAGAAGGAGCAGCAGGAACTGGGTGGAGGTCGGATGGGGCAGGGAGGACGGGCGTGTCACCCGTGGCCGCCCTCCCGTACCCGGGTGCCGGGATCGTCGTCGCCGTCCCGTCCCCGCCGGCCGTCCCGGCCGCGTGCGAGCCAGGCGGTGGCCACCGCCTCCGCCACCGCCGCGGCCTGCTCCGGGGGACAGCCGATCCCCTCGCACTGGGCCGTCACATAGCCCCGGAGCCACTGCGCGTCCTGGGCGCCGAACGGCTGAGCGGGTTGTCCGAGGGCCGAGACCAGTTGCCGCCCGCGCCGGCCGGCCCGCCAGCGCGACACCTTGCCGATCGCGGCGCGGGCGCCCACCTGGACCTGGTCCGCGATGATCTGCGCCACGACGGCCACCACGAGGGACGAGGTGAGGATGGTCGTCGCCAGACCGCTCGTCATGAGGCCGCCGCGCCGGGCGGCGAGTTGATCGACCGTCACCGGATCGACGCGGAATCGCGCCAGTTGCTCTGACAACGCCTGTTCGGACAACGCCCCTTCGGACGGCGCCCCTTCGGACAGTGCCCGTCCCGCCTCGTCGGAATCGACGAGATCCGAATTCTCCGTCCATTCCCCTCGCGCGGCGATCGATCGCAGCGCGAGAAGAATCACCTCTTCCCCAGTGACCACTTCCGAATCGGAATTCACGTGCACCCCCGAACGAGCGTGCTGCTCATGCCCTGATGGTTCTGGGGACTATAGAGGGGATATGCCAGTGGCGACGAGCACGGGGAATCAACTTTCGAAAAAATTCGGATGGTTGTCGATTCCTGAAAGAATGTGCCGCTATTGGCGATAGCCGCTGAGGAACCGTCCGATCCGGCCGATGGCCGCCTCCAGGTCCTCCGTACGGGGGAGGGTGAGGATACGGAAGTGGTCGGGGGCGGGCCAGTTGAAGCCGGTGCCCTGGACCACCTGGATCTTCTCCCTCAGGAGCAGGTCCAGGACGAACTTCTCGTCGTCGTGGATCTTGTGGACCTTGGGGTCGAGGCGGGGGAACGCGTAGAGCGCGCCCTTCGGCTTCACACAGGTCACGCCGGGGATCTCGTTGAGCTTCTCCCAGACCACATCGCGCTGTTCGTGGAGGCGTCCGCCGGGCCGGGTGAGGTCGTCGATGGACTGACGGCCGCCGAGCGCGGCCTGGATGGCGTACTGGGCCGGGGCGTTGGCGCACAGCCGCATGGAGGCCAGCATCGTCAGGCCCTCCAGGTAGTCGCGGGCGTGCTGCTTGGGGCCGGTGACGACCAGCCAGCCGGAGCGGAAGCCCGCGACCCGGTAGGTCTTCGACAGACCGCAGAAGGTGAGGACGACCAGGTCGGGGGCGAGCGCGGCGGCCGAGTGGTGGACGGCGCCGTCGTAGAGGATCTGGTCGTAGATCTCGTCGGCGAAGACCATCAGGCCATGGCGGCGGGCGAGGTCGAGGATGCCCTCGATGATCTCCTTGGGGTAGACCGCGCCGGTGGGGTTGTTGGGGTTGATGATGACCACGGCCCGTGTGCGGTCGGTGATCTTCGACGCCATGTCGTCCAGGTCCGGGTACCAGTCGGCCTGCTCGTCGCAGAGGTAGTGGACCGCCTTGCCGCCCGCGAGGGTCGTCACCGCCGTCCAGAGGGGGAAGTCCGGGGCGGGGATGAGGATTTCGTCGCCGTCCTCCAGGAGGGCCTGTACGGCCATGGAGACCAGCTCGGACACGCCGTTGCCGAGGAAGACGTCGTCCACGTCGACCTCCAGGCCCCGCTCCTGGTAGCGCTGGGCGACCGCGCGGCGGGCCGAGAGGACGCCACGGGAGTCGGTGTAGCCGTGCGCCTGGGGGAGCATCCGGATCATGTCCTGGACGATCTCCTCCGGCGCCTCGAAACCGAAGAGCGCGGGGTTGCCGGTGTTCAGGCGCAGCACACTGTGGCCCGCCTCCTCCAGCGCGTTGGCGTGCTCGATCACCGGGCCGCGGATCTCGTAGCAGACCTCGCTGAGCTTGCTCGACTGCCGGAACTCCATGCGCTTACGCCTCTCCGGTTCATTGGTGTTGCTTGGTTTTACCAAGTAGGTGCTTGGAAAGTCCAACGACATGTCTAGACTGCGTCGCATGTCACCTCGTCGAAGCTACGACCAGTACTGTTCCGCCGCGCGTGCGCTCGACCTCGTCGGGGATCGCTGGACCCTGCTGATCGTGCGCGAACTGCTGGCCGGACCGCGCCGGTACACGGATCTGCACGCGGACCTGCCGGGCGTCAGCACGGACGTTCTTGCCTCGCGGCTGAAGGACATGGAGCGGGACGGGTTGTCGACGCGGCGTCGGCTGCCGCCGCCGGGGGCCGCGTATGTCTATGAACTCACCGAGCGGGGGCGGGAGTTGCTGCCGGTGCTGCAGGCGTTGGGGGCGTGGGGTTCCATGGCGCTCGGGGAACGCCGGCCCACCGACGCGGTGCGGGCGCACTGGTTCGCCCTGCCGCTGCTGCGGGGGCTCGACGGCTTCGCCGCCGGGCTTGTCGAAGTGCGGCTGGAGGAGGGGCGGTTCCATGTGTGGGTCGGCACGGAGGACGGGCCCGTCTACGGGGACGGGGGTGCGCCGGAGACGGCGGATGTGGTGCTGACGATCGACGCGGGCACCTGCGGTGTGCTGGGCCGGGGGGAGCTGAGCTTGCGGGAGGCTGTTCGGGTGGGGCGGGTTGAGGTGGTGGGGGAGGGGCCTCTTGCGAAGGAGCTGAGGGAGGGGTGAGTTTGGGGGTGTGTGGGTTGTGTTTCGGCCGGCGGTCGGTTGTGGTTGCTCGCGCAGTTCCCCGCGCCCCTGAAAGATGCGCAGTTCCCCGCGCCCCCAAAGGGGCGCGGGGAACTGCGCGATCAGCCGCCACCGGGGCCGCGGGTGGGCCGAAGGTGGGGCGTCAGGCTCCCGGTGGCGGGACCCGGGGTGGGCGGCCCGAGCCTCGGGTCAGGTTGTAGCCGCCGATGCCCGCCAGCGCGGCCAGCGCCGCGCCGATCGCTGTCCAGACCCAGCGGTCGCTCCACCAGCCCGAGGCCCAGCCGCCGTCGGGTTCCAGGGAGGAGAGGACGGCGTCCGTCGTGGAGTCCTCGTCCTGCTGGGAGGTGACCGCGACGCCCGGTACCAACGGCTCGGCCAGGGAGCCGTCGACCGCCGCCGAGCCGCCGATGTCCTTGGAGTCGGCCTCGACCTCGACCGCGACCGGCAGTCCGAGGTCGGCCGTGGCCAGCCGGGTCGTGGTCAGCCGGATGTAGTACGTGCCCGGCAGCGGGTCGTCGGACCACTGCTCCGCCCAGGCCCGGACGGTGCGCAGGGTGCAGGACAACTCGACCGAGGTCGCGTCCGCCCCGGCGGTACGGGTCTGCGCCCCGTACTGGCAGGCCTGGCGGCGCCGCAGTCCGTCGTACACGTCGATCTGCCAGGTGGAGGACGACTCGGCGCCCTCCGGGAGCTCGACGGTCGCCCGGACCGTGGGCCGCTGCCGGGCGTCCGCCGGGAACGACCAGTACAGGTAGTCGCCGGTCGAGGCGCTCGCCGTCGCGGTCTGCCCCTGCTCGAACTCCGTCGCCGTACGGAAGGAGGTGCCCGCCTCGGTGGGCGCGTCACCGTCCGCCGAGGGGGACGCGGAGGGGGTGGAGTCGGCGACGGCGGGCGAGACCGCCAGGCCCAGCATCAGCAGGGCGGCGCCCAGTGCACGTGTGATCCGCATCAGTTGGTCCTCCACACCGCGAAACGCCAGCGTGAGAGCCAGCCCCACAGGACGCCCGCCAGGAAGCCGACGAGCACGAGTACGCCGAGCAGCCACCAGCCCCGGCCGAGGCCGAAGGAGGCGACGTCGCTCGCCCGGTCGGGGCCCTCGACGACGTCCACGGTGATTTCCAGCGGCAGACCGGGGGTGGTCTTCACCCCGCTCGCGGGCGAGTAGGAGTGGGTCACCTGGAGACAGACCGTCTCGGCGACGCCCTCGGCCGCCGAGTCGTCATCGTCCTCGGCCTCCGGCTTCGGGTAGCGCAGACCCGTCGAGATCACGTCCGTACGGCCGTTGCCGGCGGCCTCGCCGCGTACGATCTCGCGGTTCTTGACGGTGACCGCCCGCAGCAGCACCCCGTAGTCGGGGTTGACGTCACGGTCGGCGGCGACGCTCACCGAGGCGCGCAGTTCCTGCCCCGGCTTCACCTCGACGCGGTACCAGCGCTGTTGCGCGAACTCCTCGCGGTCGGTGTAGAGACCGGAGGTGAGGGTCTGCGCCTCGGAACACGTGTCGGCGCCCTCGACGGCCTTCGGCACGACCACCGGGTCGGCTGCGCGGTCCACCAACTGGTTGACCCGGTCGGTGAGTTCGTCGCGGTGCTCGATCGAGGTGTACGTACCGCCGGTGGCCTCGGCGATACAGCTGAGCTGGAGCCGCATCTTGGCGTTCGGGACCAGGCCGAGCGTGTCGATGGTCAGGCCGATGCCCTTCGCGGCGATCTCACGGGCCACCTCGCACGGGTCGAGCGGGGCGCAGGTGTCCTCGCCGTCGCTGATCAGCACGATCCGCTTGGTGCCCTCGCCGCCCTCCAGATCGTCGGCGGCCTTCAGCAGCGCCGGGCCGATCGGGGTCCAGCCGGTCGGCACCAGGGTCGCCACCGCCGTCTTCGCCTCGGTGCGGTCCAGCGGGCCGACCGGATAGAGCTGGGCGGTGTCCTTGCAGCCCGTCTTGCGGTCGTCCCCGGGGTAGTCGGCGCCGAGGGTGCGGATGCCGAGCTGGACCTCCTCGGGCGTGGCGTCCAGCACCTCGTTGAACGCCTGCTTCGCCGCGGCCATCCGGGACTGCCCGTCGATGTCCTTGGCCCGCATCGAACCGCTCACGTCCAGCAGGAGGTTGACCTTGGGCGCGGTGGCCGTGGTCTCGTCGGCGACGGCCGTGGACGGAACCCCGACCCCGGCCGTCAGGGCGGCGAGCAGGACGAACACCCCTGCTGCCAGCCGTTGTCTTGTGATCATCGGCGGATCTTATTGACCGAAGGGAGCGGGCTCCAAAACGAGACCGGGTGCCCTGGGCCGGCGAGTTCATGCCGACGGGTTCCTGCCGGTGGGTTCATGCCGACGGGTTCCTGCCGGTGGGTTCATGCCAGCGGGTTCGGCACCTCCGCCCAGATGTCCCCCTCCCGCTCCGGCGACAGCCGCATCAGCGTGTACGCCTTCGTGGGCACCGGCTCTCCCAGCAGCGCCGCGAGATCGGGGGTGCGCGGCAGATCCGGTACGACGGTGGAGAGGGCCTTACGGAGTGCGGGCGTCGAGCCGGCCGTCACCCCGAGGGCGCCCGCGATCAGTCCCGCGAACAGTTTGCGGCGCAGCACGGTCTCGTCGTCCGTGACGATACGGCCGGAGAGGTCCGGGGCGGGGATGCCGTGGCGGGCCAGACGGGCCGGACTGACCCGGATGTCGGCCAGATCGCGGTAGACGAGGCGCAGCGGGGCTCCCGTGGGAGACAGGATCACCAGGAGGTTCTGGCTGTGCGCCTCCAGGGCCACGCCCAGGTCGAGCAGCCGGAGGCAGACCGAGAGGGCGAGCCGGGTGAAGTCGGCCAGCCAGGCGGGGTTCCGGGTCAGACCGGTCGTCGTCAGGGCCCGCACCGGGACGACCTGCTCGCCGGGCGCCGCGTACGTCTGCGGCGACTCGCGCAGCACGGCCGCCAGATCGGGGGAGTGGGCGGTGGCGGCGCCCAGGGTGCGGGTGGTGTGCAGCAGGCCGTCCGTGCGGGCGGCGATGTCCTCGGCGAACGCGGACACCGTCATCGCCGTCTCCACCGAGTAGACCGAGATGTCGCGGACGAAGGAGGTGAGCCGGGCGCTGAAGGCGGTCTTGACATGCGGACCGTCGGGCAGGGCGAGGGTGCGCAGGGACATCAGAGGGTGCGCCGGAACCCCCTCTCGCAAGGGGGACTTGGGGGACTTGAGGACATGCTCTGCCTGCCAGGGATGGACCGGGATCAGTATCCGGTCCCCGTCGCGGAACCGCTCCGGCCACGCCCCCACGACCAGGCAGTCGTCCGCCTCGGCCAGCCCCAGGTCCACGACCGGCCGGTGCTCGGGGCCGAAGGCGAGCTGCTCGGCCACGGAGAACTGGGGACGGGAGCGGCAGTTGGGGTGGAGGGGATGGCCGTCGACCACCCGCTGCTCCCACTCCCAGCTGGTCACGGGCGCCGGGGCGTCCTCCGGCTGGTTCGCCCGGGACAGCGCCATCGAGGCGACGCTGTGGTCGAGTTCGGCCGCGAAGGCGGAACCGTGCGGGACGGCCAGGGCCGCCATGAGGTGTGCCGGACGGTCGTACGCCTTGTCGCCGAGCCGTACTTCGGTGACGTACTCGGCCATGGAGTACGCGTCCGGGTGCGGCCCGTGCAGTCGGCGGCCGTCGGTCAGACGCAGCGTGAGCCCGTCGCGGCCCGGCTCGCGGCGCGCGATCCAGGGCAGCGGTTCGTAGGCGAACGCCCGCCACAGCCGGGACAGCACGGCCGCCCGGGCGCCGGGGAGCGCGGCGGCGTACGGCACGGTCAGATCGGGGCGTACGGCGGCCAGCTCGGCGCCGAGCACCTCCTCGGCATCGGACAACGGACGACGGTCCATGGGCTGACTCCTCGGGTGCGGGTACGGGATCGGCGGATACGCGGATACGGGGCCAGTGACGCGATGGCCTACGACTACTGCCCGTACCCCTTCGTCGCGACGCATGACGGCAGACATACTGATCGTCACGAGTTCACCGTATGGAACGAATGGACCCTGTGGACGCCACCCCTCCCCTCAGCGGTATCGACCGGACCGCCGACGCCGTCGCCATCGCGCCCCTGCTCAACTGCCTTCTCAGGGAGGCGGCGAGACCCGTCGAGGCGGGGGTGCACCGGCTCTCGGCCACCGGGCGCCTCCTGCGGGTCCACGGCACCCGGCGCCCGACGGACCCCGAACTGCTCATCGACGGCTCCTGGCGGCGACTCACCCATACGGAGCTGGTCGCGCTCACCGCCGAGGAACTCCGCCTCCTCACCGGGCTGTCCAACGCCGAGCTGCCCGCCGAGATGCTCGACAGCCGTGAGGCCGTGGCCGCGATCCTCGCCGCCCGCGTCCACGCGAGGCCGCCCGAGGACCCGTACGTCCGCTCCGAGCACTCCCTGATCACCGGGCACCCCTTCCACCCCGCCCCCAAGGCGCGCGGCGGAGGCCCGCCCGCCGACTGGCTGCCGTACGCGCCCGAGGCGTACGCCCGTTTCCCGCTGACCCTGCTCGGCGTACGTGAGGACGTGGTCGTGGAGGAAGGCGACACCTCCGCCCTCGACGCGTTGGGCGCACCTCCTCCGGGCTACCGTCTCCTGCCCGCCCATCCCTGGCAACTCGCCCTGATCGGCCATGAGGTGGCCGAATACTTCGCCGACGGCCGACTCGTACGGCTGGGCCGGACGGAGGGGGAGGTGTGGCCGACGGCCGCGATCCGGACGGTGTATGTGCCGGGGCGGGGGGAGCGGGAGGGGGAGGGGACGGCCGGAGTGGGGGCGATGGAGGACCGCCAGCTCGGCCCGGCGTCCGACCTAGGCCCAACTCTCGGCCGGGCCCGTGAGGGTGATCTCTTTCTCAAGTTCAGCCTCGATGTGCGGATCACCAACGACATCCGTCGGCTGTGGCGCCACGACCTGCTCAAGCTGCGCCGTACGGACTCGGCGGTGACCTCGGCCTTCGCGGAACTGCCGGGCGGCGGCGCCTGGTTGGGCGATCGCGGCTATCGCACCGCCGCCTTCGCCTTCGAGGAGCTGGCCGTCATGGTCCGCGACGGCTTCGGCGTGCACATGGCCCCCGGTGCGACGCCGTTCCTCGGGGCCGCGCTCACCGAGTCGACCGAGGCGTTCCGGGGGAACCCGCTGGCCCGGACCGCCGACCCCGAGGCATGGTGGCGGGCGTATCTGCGCGCGGTCGTGCCCCCGGCCCTCGACGCCTTCCGGCGCCACGGTGTGGTCCTCGAAGCCCACCTCCAGAACACGGTCGTCGCGTGCGACCCCACCGGCACGCCCGTCCAGGTCCTCTACCGGGACGCCGAGGGCGTGAAACTCCTCCCGGACGTCACTCGTGAGACCGGCTGGGAACGGCTGCGGTACTGCCTGATCGTGAACAACCTCCTGGAGATCGCGTCGGCCCTCATCGAGCACCACCCTCGGGTGGACCCGTGGCCCGCCGTACGGGCGGAGCTGGAGCGCCACCGCGACCTCCCCGAGGTCGAGGACCTTCTCAACTCCCCAACTCTGCCCGGCAAGACCAACCTCCTGCTGCGCTGGACGGCGGCCGACGGCGCGGACGCCCGCTACCTCCCCCTGCCCAATCCCTTCTGAGGCAGAGGTATTGACGCGTCCGGTTGCTCCCGCTTAGCGTCTGCCCGGCCTTCCGAACGGCGTTCGGTAAATCGAACAGCTCGTGGCTTCGGTGAGGTCGCAGGCCCCACAAGGGAGTTGTGCATGCCCACGTTTCTCATCCGGCTGTCGGCGATGTGGCTCGCCGCGTGCCTGCTGCTCACCGCCCAGCTCGTGGCCGGTACCGAGAGAGCCGCAGCCGCCGACCCCGGCTATCTGATGACGCATTTCATCGGGGAGGGCGCCACCGGCCAGCAGATCTACTTCTCGCACAGCACGGACGGACTCCACTGGAACGGCCTCAACGGCGGCGGAATGACGCTGCGTTCCACGGTCGGCACCCGTGGCGTGCGGGACCCCGCGCTGGTGCGCGCACCCGGCGGCGACCGCTACTGGATCATCGCGACCGATCTGTGCATCGGCTGCGGACAGTCATGGGACGACGCCATCAACAACGGCAGCCGCAGCTTCGTGGTGTGGGAGTCGACGGACCTGGTCACCTGGTCCAAGCCATGGCTGCTGAACGTGGCCGGCGCGATCCCCGACGGGCGCAACGCATGGGCGCCGGAGGCGATCTGGGACCCGGCCAGCCACAGCTACGTCCTGTACTGGGCGACCAACGGCAACCTCAACGGCGTCCAGAAACACCGCATCTACTACGCCCACACCACCGACTTCCGTACGATCACCGCCCCGCAGATCTATATCGACCGCCCCGGCACCCAGGAGATCATCGACACCCAGATCGTCGAAGTGCCGTCCGGTATCGGTGACTACCGCTATGTGCGGGCCTCCGGCGACGGCCAGATCACGATCGAGGGCAGCGACTCGATCCTCGGCACCTGGACCACCCTCGGCAATCTCTCCGGCATCGGCCTCACCGGCGCGCAGGTCGAGGGCCCGATGTGGCTGAAGTTCAGGGACCGCGACGAGTGGGCCCTGTACCTCGACCAGTACGCCTCCGGCCGGGGCTACATGCCGGTGCTGACCGCCAGCCCCTCCACCCCGTCCACCTCGGGCTCGTACCGGCTTCCGGCCGCAGGCTCCTTCAATCTGGGCGGGACGAAGAAGCGCCACGGCTCGATCCTGAACCTGACGGCCGCCGAGGAGACCCGTGTGCAGGCCCGCTGGGCCAACACCCCGGCGAGGCGCCTGCAGTCCTTCAACTACCAGGACCGCTATGTGCGGCACGCCAACTTCGATGTGCGCATCGACCAGAACATCACCGGCGAGGACGCCCGGTTCCGGCCGAGGCCCGGCCTCGCCGGCTCCGGCACCGTCTCCTTCGAGTCGGTGAACTTCCCCGGCCACTATCTGCGCCATGACGGCTCCGACTTCCAACTCGCCCACTACGACGGCACCACCGCGTTCGCCGAGGACGCCACGTTCCGGCAGGTCGCCGGACTCGCCGACGCGAGCTGGTCGTCGTTCCAGTCCTACAACCACCCCGACCGCTACATCCGCCACTACGGGTTCCAGCTGAAACTCGACCCGATCACCACCGCGCTGGGCCGCAGCGACGCCACGTTCCGTCCGACGGCCTGACGTCACTGACGGGGGCGACCTTCAGGTGCTCCCTCAGCCAGGCCGCCGCGCTGCTGCACGTGAGCAACACCGAACAGTGGCTGAGAAAACACCTCCGCTCCACGGAGTCGCCGACCTCGTAGCACCGGCCGACGCCCACTCCCACGGAGTCCGGCGCTGCCGTTCGCGTACGTCGTCACAGATGGCTGCCGCTGCCCGCGCAGGGGGCGTACAGGCCGGGCAGCCGGGGGCGGGTCGAGCGCGGTCGGCGGTCCTGCGGCACACCGGGGGTGGCGGGAGCGTTCATGGGGTGCCTCCGGTCGGGGCGTACCTGGCATGTCCAGCGTGCGCCCGTACACGGTGCCGGGTCATGGGCCATACGGCCCCATGACGGATCGCCACCGCGGTCACCTTCGTACTCGGCGCCGCGCTCGACGCCCTGGCGCCGATCCCGGTCAGTCCTTCGTCCCGGGTATCCGGTCGTGCCGCCCCAGGAAACGGAAGGCGCCGTCGGTGACCTGGTACAGGAAGTTCATGTTCACCAGCTCCAGGAAGTGGGAGGTGTCCTGGAAGAACCGGATGCGCTTGGCCACCCCGTCATGGGTGGTGCGGAAGAGGCGTTCGGCGACCTCGCCGGGTTCGATCCCCGCGCCCGTGCCGAGCGCGTCCAGGGTGCGGGCGAGCAGACCTACGGCGTCGTACGCCTCGGCGGCCCAGCGGCCGGGTGGCTCGCCGTAGCGTTCGCGGTGGGCGGCGGTGAACGCCTTGGCGGCCTTGGTACCGGCCGCGGCCGGATCGGTGTACGGGGCTTCGAACAGCCAGCCCTCGGCCGCCTCGCCCGCCTCCTTCAAGAAGTCCGGGCGCATCACGGGCTCGAATCCCATGCACGGCCCCGCGAAACCCGCGGCGGCCAGCGCCCGGGCGCAGAGCGCGGCCCGGGTCGGCGAGGTTCCCGTGTAGACGACCGCCTGTGCCCGGGCAGCCAGAGCGGCGTCGGCGGCGGGGCGGAAGTCGTTCTCGTCCGCCGCCACGGAGTGGACGGTGGTCTTTCCCTGGTCGGGAG
This sequence comes from Streptomyces sp. NPDC002643, assembly GCF_053592555.1. Taxonomy (NCBI): domain Bacteria; kingdom Bacillati; phylum Actinomycetota; class Actinomycetes; order Kitasatosporales; family Streptomycetaceae; genus Streptomyces; species Streptomyces sp. NPDC002643. The sequence goes on along the minus strand of NZ_JBSFVY010000022.1, from coordinate 35,093 downwards.
GGAACTCGCGCAGGTCACTGGCGATGTCCCAGGATGTCTGTCCCGCCGCGCGATCGTCGACGACGGCGGTCCGGCGCGTGGGGCGTACTCGGGTCAGATAGTCGAGGACCGGCATTTTCTTGGCCATCTCGGAGACCGCGGTCGTGCAGACGGTCGGCAGATCGGAGTCGGGCAGTCCCACTGTCTCGGGTGCCAACGGCACGAGGACGAGCGGCATGGACGCGTCCGTGTACAGGGGCGCCGCGGCACCCACGGCGGTCGCGGTCGTGGGGCCGATCACCCCCAGGACCGCCGGGTCCGCGATCAGGCGGCGGGCCGTTTCCCGCGCCCTGGCCGTCTCGCCCCCGTAGTCGAACGCCTTCAGGGCGAGCTTGAACGTCGCGTCGGCACGGCTGTTGTGGACGGTGACGGCGAGCCGGGCCCCGCGCTCCAGAGCCGTCCCCAGGGTTTTCTGCGGCCCTGTCAGGTCGAGCTGGAGGCCCAGGGTGCGGGTCGGCAGGGCGTGCGGGGTGCCGCCGGTCGAGCTGTCCTCGCGGGTGAGCAGGACGGCGGCCCCGGTGCCGGACGCGGCGAGTACCGCGGCGGCCGAACCGACGACGGCGAGGAGACGGCGGCGCGAGGGCGGGCGTGCCGAGTCCCCGCCGGACCGTTCCGGCGGTGTGGTGGCGGCCGGCCGGGGCGGCGGGTCGAGTGCGCGGGCGGACCGCTCGGCCACCAGCCGCAGCACCTCGGGCGGCAGCCAGTCGCCCCGGCCGGTGGGGTCGGCCGGGGCACCGGCGACCCCGTCCAGCCGTTGCCTGAGGTCGGCCGCCGTGGGCCTGCGCCCGGGGTCCTTGGCCAGGCAGTCGATGACCGCCGCGACCACCGGCGGCGGCAGGAGCCGGTCGAGACCGGCGAGGTCGGGTTCCTCATGGACGGTGCGGTAGATGACGGCCGCGGAATCACCGGTGCCGAACGGCCGCCGTCCGGTGGCCGCGTACGCCAGCACACAGCCCAGGGAGAACACATCGCTCGCCGGGCCCACCTCACCCCCGCCCGTCCGGGCCTGCTCCGGAGAGAGGTAGCCGGGCGTGCCGATGACCGCGTCGGGGGCGGTCAGCGCCGTCGCGCCGCCGTCCTGCGCGATACCGAAGTCGATCAGCCGCGGTCCGTCGAGGGCGAGCAGGACGTTGCCGGGCTTGACGTCCCTGTGTACCAGCCCCGCCGCGTGCACCTCCGTCAGGACCCGCGCCAGCAGGCGGCCCAGCGTGACGACGGTGTGCGCGGGCAGCGGCCCGCGGCTGTCCACCGTCTCGGCCAGCGACGGGCCGGGCACGAAGGTGCTCGCCAGCCACGGCTCGCGCGCCTCGGTGTCCGAGGCCGTCACCGGCACCACCCAGCGGCCGGTGAGCCCGGTCGCCAGCCGTACCTCGCGCCGGAACCGGGCCCGGAAGGCGGGATCGGCGGCGTGCTCGGCGCGGATCATCTTCAGTGCCACCAGGGCCCCGGCCTCCGTACGGGCCAGGTAGACCACCCCCATGCCGCCCGCCCCCAGCCGGGCCAGCAGCCGGTGCCCGCCCAGGGACCCGGGGTCCTCAGCCCGCAGAGCCCTCATCACCCGTCCCCTTTGCTCTCGGAAACCCTCGGAAGCTCTCGGAAACCCTCGGAAACCTCGGAAGCCCTCAGAAGAAGTCCACCGAGCGGACGTAGGCGAACCGGCCGCCGTCCACTCGGTGGTGATGGAAGCGCGGCGCCTTGAGCCATTTGTTCTCGCCGAACGCGTAGGTGGTGACCAGCCCCTTGAACTCGGCCTTCATCAAGGCCTCGTTGACCTGCGCACGGCTCGGGCGCCGACCGCTCTTCGCGGCGAGTGCGGTGAGCCGGTCGATGAGCAGGCGTGTCACGTCGTACGCCTCGGCCCCCCAGGCGGCCGGAGCGCCGCCGTACCGTTCGCGATGGGCGGTCGCGAAGTCCCGCACGGGCTCCGCCTCCGGAGCGATGTACGGGGCCAGGACCTGCCAGCCCTCGGCCGCGCTGCCCGCGGTGGCGATGAACGACGTCGTGGCCAGGGAGTATTCGAGGAACCGCGGACCGTCGAAGCCCTGCTCGGCCAGGGCCCGGGCGACGGCCGCGGCGCGCTGAGGGGTGCCCATGTAGCAGAGGCCGTCGATGCCGTGGCCGAGCATGTCGGCGACCACGGAGGACAGGTCGGGCGCGATGGCCGGGACGACCCGTGTGTACAGGTCCAGCCGATGGCTCTTCGCCGTGCTGGGGACGAGGGGGGCGGTCTCCAGTCCGACGGTCCCGCCCGCGCGGTCGGCCAGCAGACCCGGGCGGCGGGACCCCGACACCGCGAGCGAGGTGACCGTGCGGACGGCGGCGAAGTCCGCTGTCGGCGTGGCGTGGAAGTAGACCCGTGAGTCCGTCAGCAGGACCGCCGTCGCCGCGTACGGTGAGAGCTCGGAGACGGTCAGCAGCGGCATCCCGACGCGCTCGTAGATCTCCAAGGCACCCAGGACGGACGCGTATCCGGTGGGGCCGAGGACGGCGAGGACCTCCTTGTCACGCGTCAGGCGCCGGGCCGCCCGCTGGGCCCGCGCGGTCTCACCCCGGTCGTCCACCACCTTGAGCGTCAGTGTGAACGGCTTGTCCTCGCGGGCGTTGAACCGTTCCACGGCCAGCCGGGCGGCCCGTTCCTGCGCCCTTCCCGCCTCCTGCTGCGGGCCGCTCAGATCCGCCTGGAGCCCGATGACCCGGCGGGGACCCGTGGACCGCGCCGCCGGAGTCTCCTCACCGTCCCGCAGCGCCGCCCGCAGCGCCGCGCCGCCGCCCGCCGCGAGCACGGCCGCGCCGCCCGCGGCCAGGGCCAGGACGCGCCGGCGGCCCGGTACTCGGAGCGGGGCCTCGCCCGGGACCTCGCCCGGGACCTCGGTGGGCTCGATACCGGGCAGGGCGAGAAGCTCGGCCGACCGGTCCGCGACCATCCGCACCACGGCGTCCGGCAGCCAGTCGATGGACCCGTCCGGGGCGTCCTCCACCAGCTCCGCGTCCAGCTCCGCCGCCGTGGGGCGGCGTTCGGGCTCCTTGTCCAGGCAGCGCGCCAGCAGCGCCCGCAGCCCGTCGTCCCCGACATCGTTCAGTTCCGGTGCGTCGTGGACCGTGCGGTACAGCAGCGCGTCCACGGCGCCTGTCCCGAACGGCGGCCGTCCGGTGGCGGCGTACGCCAGGACGCAGCCCAGGGAGAACACATCGCTCGGCGGGCCCACCCGCTGGGCCCGTGCCTGCTCGGGGGCGAGGAATCCGGGCGTGCCCACCACCATGTCGTCCGTGGTCAGCTCCGTCGCCTCGGCGGCCGTGGGCCGCGCGATGCCGAAGTCGATCAGCCGCGGCCCGTCGAGGGCGAGCAGGATGTTGCCGGGCTTGACGTCGCGGTGCACCAGGCCCGCGTCGTGCACCGCGGACAGGGCCTGAGCGAGCATCTTGCCCAGCACCCGCACCGCGCGCACCGGCAGCGGCCCGCACACCGCGACCGCCTCGGCCAGCGACGGCCCCGGCACGAACGCCGTCGCCAGCCACGGCGCCTCGGCCTCCGCGTCGGCGCCCAGCACCGGCACCACCCAGGGGCTGTCGACCCGGCCGGCGGAGGCCGCCTCACGGCGGAACCGGGCCCGGAACTCCGGCTGCTCGGCGAACTCGGGCTGGATCACCTTCACCGCGGCCAGTTCCCCGGCCCCGGTGCGGGCCAGGTAGACCACGCCCATGCCGCCCGCGCCCAGCCGCCCCAGCAGACGGTGCCCGCCCAGCCACGACGGATCGGACGGAACCAGCCGCTCCATCACTCACCCCCCGTCGTGCCCGGAGCGGACGCGCTCGGCGAGCCCTCCGCCTCCGGCGAGGCGGAGGGCGTTCCGTCATCCCATCCGATCGCCGTCTCCAGCCGTGTCGTCGCCTTGGCGTGCGCCTCGACGACCGGCACCGATACGTCCTCACTGGTGTGCCCCCGTCCCCCGCACCCGGAGATGGAGAGCACCACCGGTCCATACGTCACCTGGTACAAGATGTAGGGGTACGGGCCGCCCCGGCTGTCGCTTCGGCACGTGCCGCGCTCGATCACGGAATCGTCGTAGCTGGTGTTGGAGCCCTCGCCGAAGACACTCCCCAGCGAATACAGATCCGTCAGACGCTCGCCCGGCCGCAGCAGCTGCTCCTCGCAGCCGAGGGCCTCCTCCAGCATCCGGGCCTGCTCCCAGGCCGCGTCCAGGGGCGTACGGTGCACGGTGACCGTGGCCGACAGCAGCATCGCCCCCTTGCCGCCCGTCGCGGGCAGCGTGAAGCGCCGGGTCAGGGAGGCCAGTACGTTCTCCGGCAGCTCCTGTTGCTGCCACACGCAGTCCTCGCCCAGCACGGCCCAGCGGCCGGGGTCGCCCTCGTACGGCGTCGCCCGCACCACCTCCGCCCCGAACAGCTCCGGCCCGGGAATCACCTCCCCGATCAACTCCCGCGCCTGCACCCCGGTCTTCGGCTGCTTCGCCGTATCGAAACTCGGTGTCGATGCCGCCCCGGCCCCTCCAGCCGCTCCGGCCCCACCCCCCGCTCCCGCGTCCGTATCGGCGCTCCGCCCGGCCCCCGGTGTGGCCGCACCGGCCGTGCCTTCGCCATCGCCACCGCCTCCGCCGCCGGTGCACCCGAGCAGTGAGATCCCGCACGCCACGAGGACCCCGCAGACGCGCAGTGCTCTCGCACACACCACGATTCCCCCCTGCCCCTTTGATCGCTCCCGAGTTCTTTCCCCCGCTGCTTTCCGCCGCCCCCGCACCCCCGTGCTCCGGCGCACCGACGGAACCGCGCCGACGGCTGACGCATGTCCGTACCGATGCGGCGCGCACGCCACGCGGTTCCGCGCCGCATCCGGCGCCCCTGCCGCGCACCACTCTCCCGGCCGACCGAATGCTACCTACCGATTGCCCAACTCCCAGTAGTCGCAAGCCAGTTAAGGCCATGCGGCAAGAGCGGAGGGCGGACTGGGCCGACCGGGACCCCGGCGGCGCGTCGGACCGAGGATTCCGGGTGCTCGGCGATGCCGCCGGACAGACACGGGAATCGACCCGGCGGATGCGGCCGGACCGCCGGCGCGGCCGCGGCGCCGACCCGTCGACCGGTCTCCCGCTGCTGCGAGCCGACCTCGCGCGGGCCATGCCCCGGTCCGATTCGGGCGACCGGGCACTGCACATCGGCTGCCGGGCGGTCATGACTGCCCGGTCCACTGGCCTTGCGGAGGTACCGAGACCACTGCGGCGGTCGACTCCTCGCCGGCGGTCACCCTCGGTTACTATGCTCACTTCATACCGGAGGTCGGAAGCAAGGTGCGGACGACGCAGAGCGTGGATTTCAAGGCTGAAGAGCGGGGTGGCCTGGGAAAATGCTGAGAGAGGTCACCGCGACCCGCTACATCGAGCCCCTGCGTTCCGGCGGCTCCGTCCCCGGCATCGTCGAGGCCGATGACCTGGGCACCTACGTCGTGAAGTTCACGGGCTCGGCGCAGGGCCGCAAGGCGCTGGTCGCCGAGGTGATCGTGGGCGAGGTGGCCCGCGCGCTGGGGCTGAGGTTCCCCGAACTGGTCCTCGTCCACTTCGACCCGGCGATCGCCGCCGACGAGCCCCACCAGGAGGTACGGGGCCTGCATACCGCTAGCGCGGGCCTCAACCTCGGTATGGACCATCTGCCGGGTGCCGAGGACTTCACCCCCGAGGTCGCGAAGACCTTCCCCGTCGATCCCCTGGAGGCGGGCCGCATCGTCTGGCTGGACGCCCTCACGGCCAACGTGGACCGTACGGTCCACAGCTCCAACCTGATGATCTGGCCGACGTTCGGCATCACCCCGCCGCGTCTCTGGCTGATCGACCACGGCGCGGCCCTCGTCTTCCACCACCGCTGGGACACCTCGGACCCCACCAAGGCGTACGACTTCCGCCACCACGCCCTCGGCCACTACACCCCCGACGTACGCGCCGCCGACGCCGAGCTGGCGCCGAAGGTCACCGAGGAACTGCTGCGGGACATCGTCGCCGAGGTCCCGGACGCCTGGCTGGCCGACGAACCGGGCTTCGCCACGCCCGACGAGGCCCGCGACGCCTACGTCCGGCATCTGGTCGCCCGCGCCCGGGCCTCCGAGGCGTGGCTGCCCACCGACTTCCCCTCCCGGGAGGAACTCGCCGCCGAGGACGCCCTCCGCGCGGCGAGGACACAGCGAGGCCGCCCGAAATGGCTTCAGCGGGTCCCCGACCTGCACGGCAAACCGGCGGCGGAACAGGATGGGGCGGTACACCTCGGATGAGCCATGTCGTACAGAGCCATGTCGTACAGATCGAGTACTGCACCCAGTGCCGCTGGCTGCCCCGCGCCGCCTGGCTGGCCCAGGAACTGCTGACCACCTTCGAGACCGACCTCGCCGAACTCTCCCTCAAGCCCGGCACCGGGGGAGTCTTCGTCGTCCGCGTCAACGACGAGGTCGTCTGGGACCGCCGTGAACAGGGCTTTCCCGAGCCCACGGCCGTCAAGCAGGCCGTACGCGACCGAGTGGCCCCGGGAAGGTCCCTGGGCCACTCGGACAAACCGTCTTCCTGAAGGGTCAGCCGCGCAGCTGCTCGTACGCCGGCAGGGTCAGGAAGTCGACGTAGTTCTCGTCGAGGGAGACCTCCAGGAGCAGATCGTGGGCCTGCTGCCAGTGGCCGGCGGCGAAGGCCTCCTCGCCCAACTCGGCGCGGATGGCGGCCAGTTCCCCGGCGGCGACCTCGCGGGCCAGCTCGGGGGTCGCCTTCACGGTGGCGCCCTCGTGCTCGAACTCGACGCCCGCGTTGATCCACTGCCAGATCTGCGAGCGGGAGATCTCGGCGGTGGCCGCGTCCTCCATGAGGTTGAAGATGGCGACGGCACCGAGACCGCGCAGCCAGGCCTCGATGTAACGGATGCCGACCTGCACGGCGTTGACGAGGCCCGCGTACGTGGGCCTGGCGTCCAGCGAGTCGATCGCGATCAGGTCGGCCGCCTCGACGTGGACGTCCTCGCGGAGGCGGTCCTTCTGGTTCGGCCTGTCGCCGAGGACCTTGTCGAAGGACTCCATGGCGATCGGGACGAGGTCCGGGTGGGCGACCCAGGAGCCGTCGAAGCCGTCGCCGGCCTCGCGGTCCTTGTCGGCGCGGACCTTCTCGAAGGCCACCTTGTTGACCTCGGCGTCCCGGCGGGAGGGAATGAAGGCCGCCATGCCGCCGATCGCGTGGGCGCCGCGCTTGTGGCAGGTGCGGACGAGGAGTTCGGTGTACGCCCGCATGAACGGGGCCGTCATCGTCACCGCGTTGCGGTCCGGCAGGACGAACTTGGCGCCGCCGTCACGGAAGTTCTTGACGATGGAGAACAGGTAGTCCCAGCGGCCGGCGTTCAATCCGGAGGCGTGGTCGCGGAGTTCGTAGAGGATCTCCTCCATCTCGTACGCCGCCGTGATCGTCTCGATCAGGACGGTGGCGCGGATGGTGCCCTGGGGGATGCCGACGTAGTCCTGCGCGAAGACGAACACCTCGTTCCAGAGGCGGGCTTCGAGGTGCGACTCCGTCTTCGGGAGGTAGAAGTACGGGCCCTTGCCGAGGTCCAGCAGCCGCTGGGCGTTGTGGAAGAAGTACAGCCCGAAGTCGACGAGCGCGCCGGGCACCGCCTTGCCGTCCGCGTCCACGAGGTGCCGCTCGTCGAGATGCCAGCCGCGCGGACGCATGACGACCGTCGCCAGCTCCTCGCTCGGCCGCAGGGCGTACGACTTCCCCGTCCTCGGGTCGGTGAAGTCGATGTTCCGGGTGTACGCGTCGGCCATGTTCACCTGGCCGAGGATCACGTTCTCCCAGGTGGGCGCCGAGGCGTCCTCGAAGTCGGCGAGCCAGATCCGCGCACCCGAGTTCAGGGCGTTGATCGTCATCTTGCGGTCGGTGGGGCCGGTGATCTCGACCCGGCGGTCCAGCAGCGCGGGCGGGCAGGGGCCCACCTTCCAGGAGTCGTCCGCGCGGATCGCGGCGGTCTCCGGGAGGAAGTCGAGCGTCGAGGTACGGGCGATCTCGCCGCGGCGCTCCGCCCGTCGGGCCAGCAGCTCCTCACGCCGGGGAGTGAACCGCCGGTGCAGCTCGGCCACGAAGTCGAGGGCCGCGTCCGTAAGGACCTCGTCCTGGCGGGGCAGGGGCTCGGCGTCGACGATGGCCAGCGGGGACGGCGCTGGTGCGGACATGAGCTGTCACTTCCTTCGGCGGGCATGGCACCGGGTGTCGGTCGACCCGGGTGGGACGGTCTGCGCCCCGGGAATCGAGAGGGCGCTTCTGAAACGTGGATAGTAGTTTCCTCATGGTGGAAGTTCAATGTTTTGTTGACGTCGAGATTCTTCGGGACGAGCGGCTGTGGCGTCGGGTTCGATCGCGATGGTCCGGTCGAGATGGGTGGGTCGAGATGGATCAGATCGGTCGAGATGGATCAGATCGGCCTCCGTGTCGATGTCGTACGGCCGTGCCACGTCCCCGCACTCGACGAGCGTGATCGCGTCCGTGTGCTCGTTCAAGTACGCACGCGCCCCCCGGTCGCCGGTGGCGGCCGCCGCGATCCCGGCCCAGTGATCGGCGCCGAAGAGCACGGGATGCCCCCGCTCACCGCCGTACGCCGCCGCCACGAGTGCCCCGCGCGCCCCCGTCACCCCTCCCGCTCGGTACGCGGCGAGGACGCGGCCCACGGCCTCCGGCCCGATCCCCGGCTGGTCGACGAGCGAGACGAGGGCCGCCTCGGCGCCGGTCCCGGCCAGGGACTCCAGCCCCGCCCGCAACGACGACCCCATACCCTCCTCCCACGCGGGGTTGTCCACCACCGCGCAACCGGACAGATCGGCCCGCTCCCGTACGACCGCCGCCCGCGCCCCCAGGACCACATGAACCCGGGAGCAGCCGCCGGCCCGCAACACTCCGACCGCGTGTTCGACGAGCGGGCGCCCATGATGGGGGAGCAGAGCCTTGGCCCGCCCACCGAGCCGCCGCCCCCCGCCGGCGGCCAGCACGAGCCCGACGACGCCTCCCGCGCCCGCACCGCGCCCCGCCTCCACGCCTCTCCCGGGCGCTGTTCCCCGACCTCCGTTGTGTGTCATGCCCCCTGCATACCCGACACCGGGCGGGAGTGCCTGCGGCGGGTCTGCGGGCCGGGTGGTGTCGGGGGACTGAATTTCGGTCCGTGGAGTGGCGCGCGCCACACCGATTGGCGTTTACTGGCCCGCGCCACCCCCGGCGCCCGACCGACCCCAGGGGAGGCCGACCGTGCGACGGCGTACGGCCGGGGGCGCGCGTACAGGGGTGTGCGCGAGGGGGGGGAGAGCTGTGTTGCGGAGCTTGGGGCAGAGGCCAGTGACCGGCAGTGACGAGGACCCGAGGGTGACGGAGTTGCGCTCGGCCGTGTCCCGATTGCGACGTGAACTGGCCGCGCATCCGGCGGAGTTCCCCGACCGGGGCATAGCCGAGGACGAACTCGCGGCCCTGGCCGCGATGGCCGCGAACGGCACGCCGGAGGCACCGCGTTTACGCCGCTCGCTTCTCTTGATCGCCGGGTCGATCGGGTCGGTCAGCGCGCTGTCGAGGGGGTTGAGGGAGGTACGGAGCGCGGTGGACCGGTTCGGGCCACCGCGTAGGTGAGGGGCGCCTTATGGCTCGGGGGGTGGGGTGTGTTGGCGGGTGCGGGTGGGTGGGGGCTGGTCGCGCAGTTCCCCGCGCCCCTGAAAATGCGGGCTGCGCCCTGCATTTTCGTCAGCCCCGGGCAGCAGCAGGTCTGCGCATGCGAGCAACCGCAGGTTTTCAGGGGCGCGGGGAACTGCGCGAGCAACCACAACTCACCCGCGGTCGCCAACGCACCCCACCCCCCGAGCTATCAGGCGCCCCCCGTGCTGGCCAGCGCCTCCGAAAGCTCCGCCGCCACCCCCTGCAAAACAGGAACGATCCGCTCCGTCGCCGCCTCCGTCACCCTCCCCGCCGGCCCCGAGATCGAAATCGCCGCCGCCGTCGGCGAATTGGGCACCGACACGGCCAGACAGCGGACGCCGATCTCCTGCTCGTTGTCGTCGACCGCGAACCCCTGTCGGCGCACATCCGTCAACGCCGCCAGGAAGCCCTCGGCCGTGGTGATCGTCTTCTCCGTGGCCGCCGGCATCCCCGTACGGGCGAGCAGCGCACGCACCTCGTCGTCCGGGAACTCCGCGAGCAGCGCCTTGCCGACGCCGGTCGAGTGGGGCAGCACCCGCCGGCCCACCTCCGTGAACATCCGCATGGAGTGCTTGGACGGCACCTGAGCCACGTACACGATCTCGTCCCCGTCGAGCAGCGCCATGTTCGCCGTCTCGCCCGTCTCCTCGACCAGTCGCGCGAGATAGGGGCGGGCCCAGGTGCCGAGCAGCCGGGACGCCGACTCGCCGAGTCGGATCAGCCGGGGGCCGAGGGCGTACCGCCGATTCGGCTGCTGGCGTACGTAACCGCAGACGACCAGGGTCCGCATCAGCCGATGGATCGTCGGCAACGGCAGCCCGCTGCTCACCGACAACTCGCTCAGCCCGACCTCGCCGCCGGCGTCCGCCATCCGCTCCAGCAGATCGAAGGCCCGCTCCAGGGACTGGACGCCACCGCTGGACGAGGGCGACTTGACGGAGTCGGTGGTGCTGGCGCTGGACGTCGGCACGGGCGCGGTCCTTTCGACATGGCAGAGAGACGCAGCCTACCGGGCGGTTCGGTGACCGCTCGCTTGTGCGTCACTACGTTCTGCGTGGTGGAATTTTAATTCCGGCTTGTGAAAACATCCAGAGTGGGCGCATCGGAGGCAGAGTGGAGGGGTGTGTACGAGGGGTGCGAGGGGCGCGCCCTTGACGGGGTCCGAGCCGGAGTGAAGACTCCTTCAACAGAACGTTGAATTCCGTTACATGGAAGTAAATGCGGAAGTAAACACCGTGAGAGGGGTCCGGGTGTCCGACGCTGAACTGATGCTGCGCTCGACGCGTGTCATCACCCCGGAGGGGACGCGTGCGGCCACGGTCGCGGTCACCGCCGGGACGATCACGGCTGTACTGCCGTACGACGCCGCCCCACCGCCCACCGCCCGGCTGGAGGACTTCGGCGACGACGTCCTGCTCCCCGGCCTGGTCGACACCCACGTCCATGTCAACGACCCGGGCCGCACCCACTGGGAGGGCTTCTGGACCGCCACGCGCGCGGCGGCGGCCGGCGGCATCACCACCCTCGTCGACATGCCGCTCAACTCCCTCCCGCCGACCACGACGGTCGACCACCTTCGTACGAAGAGGGAAGTGGCCGCGGACAAGGCCCATGTCGACGTCGGCTTCTGGGGCGGAGCCCTCCCCGACAACGTCAAGGACCTGCGTCCGCTGCACGACGCCGGGGTCTTCGGCTTCAAGGCGTTCCTGTCCCCGTCGGGCGTCGACGAGTTCCCGCACCTCGACCAGGGCGGCCTCGACCGCTCACTCGCCGAGATCGCCGGGTTCGACGGACTGCTGATCGTGCACGCCGAGGACCCGCGCCACCTCGACGCGGCCCCCCAGCAGGGCGGCCCCAGATACGCCGACTTCCTCGCCTCCCGCCCGCGCGACGCCGAGGACACCGCCATCGCGGGCCTCATCGACCGGGCGCGACGGCTGGACGCACGTGTCCATGTCCTCCACCTCTCCTCCAGCGACGCCCTGCCGCTGATCGCGCGGGCGAAGGCGGACGGCGTCCGTATCACCGTCGAGACCTGCCCCCACTACCTCACCCTCACCGCCGAGGAAGTCCCGGACGGCGCCAGCGAGTTCAAGTGCTGCCCGCCCATCCGTGAGGCCGCCAACCAGGACCTCCTCTGGCAGGCGCTCGCCGACGGCACCATCGACTGCGTCGTCACCGACCACTCCCCGTCGACGGCCGACCTCAAGACCTCCGACTTCGCCACCGCCTGGGGCGGCATCTCCGGCCTCCAGCTCAGCCTCGCGGCCGTCTGGACGGAGGCCCGCAGGCGCGGCCACCCCCTGGACGACGTGGTCCGCTGGATGTCGACGCGTACGGCTCAGCTGGTCGGCTTGGACGCCCGCAAGGGCGCCATCGCCCCCGGCCGCGACGCGGACTTCGCCGTCCTCGCACCCGACGAGACGTTCACCGTCGACCCGGCCGCCCTCCAGCACCGCAACCGAGTGACGGCCTACGCGGGCAGGACCCTGCACGGCGTGGTGAAGTCCACCTGGCTGCGCGGCGAACGCATCGTCGCGGACGGAGAGTTCACCGACCCGAAGGGGCGACTCCTCACCCGTACCCCCTGATCCCGCCCGCACCCGCAGCGGCCCACCACAGCAGAGAGGCAGACCTGATCACCGTGGCGATACCCAGCTTCACCGGCGACGCGAACCCCTACGGCGGCGGCGACCCCTACGCCGACTACCGCACCGCCGACTTCCCCTTCACCCACCACGCCGACCTCGCCGACCGCCGGCTCGGCGCCGGTGTCATCGCCGCCAACGACGAGTTCTTCGCCCAGCGCGAGAATCTGCTGCTGCCCGAGCGCGCCGAGTTCGACCCCGAGCACTTCGGACACAAGGGCAAGATCATGGACGGCTGGGAGACCAGGCGGCGGCGCGGCGCCTGTGCCGAGCACCCCTGGCCCACGGCCGACGACCACGACTGGGCCCTGATCCGCCTCGGCGCCCCCGGCGTGATCCGGGGCATCGTCGTCGACACGGCCCACTTCCGCGGCAACTACCCCCAGGCCGTATCGGTGGAGGCCGCCTCCCTCCCCGGCTCCCCGTCCCCCGAGGACCTTCTCGCCGACGACGTGAAGTGGACGACGCTGGTCCCCAGGACCCCCGTCGGCGGCCACGCGGCGAACGGTTTCCCCGTGGCCGTGGAGCAGCGCTTCACCCACCTCCGCCTCAACCAGCACCCCGACGGCGGCATAGCCCGTCTGCGCGTGTACGGCGAGGTCGTCCCGGACCCGGCCTGGCTGGCCGCCCTCGGCACCTTCGACGTGGTCGCCCTGGAGAACGGCGGCCAGGCGGAGGACGCCTCCAACCTCTTCTACTCACCCGCCACCAACACCATCCAGCCCGGCCGCGCCCGGGTGATGCACGAGTGCTGGGAGACCCGCCGCCGCCGGGACCAGGGCAACGACTGGATTCGCTACCGCTTGGTCGCCCAGTCCGAGATCAGGGCCCTGGAGATCGACACGGCCTATCTGAAGGGCAACGCTGCGGGCTGGGCCACGGTCTCGGTGCGCGACGGAGAGGACACCGACGACTGGACGGAGATCCTCCCCCGAACCCGCCTCCAGCCCGACACCAACCACCGCTTCGTCCTGCCGACCCCGATCCGGGCCACCCATGCCCGCATAGACATCTACCCCGACGGAGGCATCTCCCGCCTACGCCTCCACGGCACGCTGACGGAGGAGGGCAGAAACACCTTGGCGGCACGTCACCGGGATTTGGGCGCCTGATCGCGGAGGGGGGCGGCGTGCCTATTGAGGGGCGAAGCCCCGAACAAAGGGGCGCGGGGCTGTGACATATGCGGCTCCGCCGCGTGGGCGCGACCAGCCCCCACCAACCCGCACCCGCACCAAAACCAGACGCCTCCCTCTCATAGGCGCCCCGGTGTGAAGACCATCCGCAGGCCGGTAACCCTGGTTAACACCCGGAAAACTCCCCCGACGCCTCCGTGAAATCCCCGCGAACTTGTCATCGTCATGCTGCGGTCTACGCGCGTCGTCATGGGGCACAACGGCTGCGTCGGTGGATTGGGGGAGGGCCATCACCGCTGCCGCGCCGACCGCCAGCCCCACCTGGCCCGCGTGGCACATCGCGGGCGCCGGTGTCCCGGTCCTTGAGCGCCGTGGCTCGCATACGGGCATGTCGCAGCCGGAACTCGGCGGTGGCCACGTACCCGGGGGCACCGCGCAGCAGCCCTCCCGGCCGTATGGTCTGCCGCGCCCACACACCGGCTTCCACGAGCCGGCGGGTGGCCATGGCGGTCGGGCGGCCTTGCCGGGCCAGGCGTCGCGCGAGGGCGCTGGGGACCGAGCAGAGGCCGAACCACATAGGGGTACGGACCGGCTCACGACATCCCCGCGATGCGATATCCCCGCGATGGAGCAGCAGGGGATCGATCCGGGAAGGGGTGGCCTCCAGCTGCCTCAGCAGTGCGGCGATGGCGGTGGGGGGGCGGTTCGTCCAAGCCGGCCAGGCCGCGTTTGAGGCCCGCGTCGAGGATGCGCTGGGCCTGTACGCCGTAGAGGTCGAACTCGGCGCGGCGATGATGGCGTCGGCGAGCGGATCTCCCCCACCGCGAGCGAGGTCAGCACGCGGTCGGCCTTCGCGTCGTGCCGTCGGCGTGCGGCTTCCAGGCCGACTGCCCAGGGCGTCCCGCGCTCAGGGCCGCGCCCGGGAATCCACGCGGGAGCCGGCCCGCGGCCCGCGGTCTGAGGACCCGAGAACCCGAGACTCCCACGAGTCGCCCGATGGTGGATGCGTCCGGCGCCGTTCTGCCGGAGGAGCGGCTGCGCGCACTCATCCGCAGAAGTTGGTCGAGGCTTTCTGCTCGGGCAGTGCGCAACGCCGATGGGGTCACATGTCCTCGGTCGCCGTCACCATCACGTAGGGGCGGAAGACTCTATCTTCTGCCGGACGGTGCTGCCGATACTCGACATGTGAACTCCCCTCAGGAGCCGAGAGGTTGACGACATGTCGAGGTGAACCATCGTCTGGCGGACCGCGATCCGGTCTGGAGCGGGTGTCGGTGCCGTGGCTGTCGTCATGGTCGGTGCCACCGTCGTGGGTACGGGTTCGGCGTGGGCCGCGAGCAGTTGGAACGCGGCGCTCGTCAACGAGAGCGTGCCGTCGGGGACGGGCGGTGTGCTGATCCTTTCGACTGCCGGCGGGGGAAGCGGGGGGCTTGAACCCCGTCAGGACACCGCTGCCTAGGTGTTCCAGGCGGGCGACCGCGTTCGCGAGAACAACCTCGACTGCGCGCAACTCGCGCTCGGGGCCGGCCATGCGGAGCACGCTGTCGGTCTCCGCAACTGAAGCCGGTGTCCCCGCTGGTCTGCGTACCGGTTCGGAATTCGCTTTCACCGTGCCGGCTCTCACGTTCCGTATCCGACTCACCGTAAAGGAATTCAGTATGTCCAGGATCACGCGTAAGCCCCTGCTCGTCCCGATGGCTCTGGCGGCGACGGTGTCCGCGGTCGCTCTGGCCGCGTCTCCGGCGTCCGCCGCCACAATCAACATCGCTGTCGCCAGCCAGGCCATTCCCTCGGGGGCGGGCTGTGTCTACGTGACGGACGAGACCAGTGGTGGGTCGGCCGGTCCTGTCAGGTTCGCGGCGGGCGGCAGCGTCACGGTCAACGGCATCAACGTCAACCCCGGGGACTGGGTGCACTTCGACTGGCGTGATGCCAACTGCGGTCCGACGACCATTCGGAACGACACGCATGTCGCCCCGAGCAGCCTGGGGACCGTCTGGAACATCAACTGAGCGTTCCCGGGAGTGAGTCGGCTGCGGAGAGTGATGGCTTTCCGCGGCCGGCTCATGTGTGCGGGCTCCTGGTTCAGTCGCCGACCGGCGGGGTGTCCGGGTGTCCGAGCCAGCACAGGATCGCCTCTGAGCGGTTGCGCACGGCGAGTTTCCCGTAGACGCGGCTCAGATAGTTCCTGACCGTCTTGTCGGTGAGGTACATCTTCCGGGCGACGTCACCGGTGCTGAGGCCGGAGGCGAGCAGATCCATGAGCTGACGCTCGCGTGGGGAGAGGCGCGTCCGCGGGTCCGGGACGGTCGCCTTCTCCGGCCGTGTATCGCCGCGATTCCGCTCCCCGGCGCTCTCCCGGGGAGCGAACCTGATCCGCTCGGCGGCGATCGCCGGGTCGAGGATGCTGGTGCCGTGGGCGGCGCACAGCAACGCCTCGTCGAGCGGCAGGGCGTGCTGGTTCTCCAGCAGATAGCCGCCGGCCCCTTGGCCGAGTGCCAGTGACACGTCGTCCCAGTCGAGCCAGGGTGCCAGGACCAGGGTGGGCGGCAGTCCGTCGGCCGCCTCGGCCGAGAAGCGCGTCAGATCCCGCGCCATGCCGGTTCCGTAGAACAACACGACGTCGTCGCACGAGCAGATCTCGTGCGGTTCCCGGACCAGTCGGGTACGGACCCTGGAAAGAGAGGCCGGTATCAGACCGTGCCGGCTGACGAGGGCGACCGACAGCGACGTCACTCGACAAGAAGCTTTCTGATCAGCGAAGTAGAAGGGCACTACGGCTCCACTGGTGGGGGTGGGGGGCATGGGGGGAGGCTCGTGGGGGAGCCACTCCCCGGGTGCGGCAGCTCGGTGCTGCGTAAAGCGCCTGGTCGCGCTGGGTCCTACGCACCGGAAAGATCGCCTGACGAGTGTCAGATTAACTCGACTCTGACAAGTGTCAAGTAACCTGTCGGTGAGTTCCGGGATATCCGGGGTGGCGCGGTGAAGGGGGCAAGGGGGGAGCGAGAGCCGAATCCGCCAGGCGGCCGGGACATCCGGGCGCGGAGGGAACTGGCCGTCCGCCTCGGCGTCAGCCGCAACTTCATCAACGACCGCTATGGGTCCAAGGTGGCGTTCTGGCGCGCGGTGGTCGACTCGGCCCTGAGGTCGCGGTCGGCCGGCCTGCCCCAGGTGGATGACTCGGCCGACGACGCCGAACGGCTACGGCGGATCATCGCCGGCTTCTGTCGCGGCGCGGTGGGCCTCCTGGTCGGGCGGATCTTCGTCGACGAGTTCTCCCGGGGCACCGAGCGGCTGGACTGCCTCTACGGGTGTCGCGTCCTCTACGAGTGCTGCGTCGCCCCGATGCCGCGGACCATGAGCGCCTATATCGAGCGGCTCGTGGCCGAGGGGCGCATGGCGCCCGTTCCCATGGATGTGCTGTTCTTCGCCGTCATCCCGCCCGTCGCGGGCATGGTTGAAGGGCCATTGGCGCGGCGCCTGGGCGGGCCTGGCGCCGCGTCACCGAAGCAGCTCACGGACACGGCGGATTCGCTGGCGGCACTCGTGGTCAACGGGCTGCTCGCGACGGGTTCGGGGAAGCGCTCCCGGGTGTGATGCGCAGGGGTGCGCGTCAGCCTGTGGCGGGCTGTAGAACCGCTCGCAGGGCTCGCACCAGGTGGCGGCGGCGTCCCTCCGTGTCGACGTCGACCGCTGTCGTCTCCTCCTCACTGAAGAGGACGAGGAGAACCGCCTGGGCGAACATGATCTGGTGAGCGGTTCCGGCGGCTTCCGGCGTGCAGCCGAAGTGTTCGCCGAGGCGGGACGTGAAGTGGCTCGCCGCGCGTTTCATCATCGTGGCGCCGCGAGCGCGCAGTTCGGGGTCGGCCCGTCCGGTGACCATGAAGGCGTGGAACACCGAGCGCCACTCCATGAAGACCCGAAGGAACAGGTCCACCAGGCGCGCCAGCAACTCGTCCCGGTCGCCCGAGTCCTCCCACAGGGGCTCGGCGGCGCTGAGCCAGTCGGCCATGACCTTGTCCAGAAACCGGTCCTGTGCGGCGACGAGCAGGCCGTGCCGGTCGCCGAACCGGTGGTAGAGCGAGCCGTTGGACACCCCCGACTCCCGGCTGACGGCGGCGATGCTCAGACCCTCCATTCCGTGGCGGTCGAGGATCGTCAACGCGGCGTCGAGCATGCGGTCCGTCGACTGCTGACTCCGTGACTGCTGTGGCACGCGCAGTCCCTCGGTGCTCTTTCCAGAGGGCGGATGTTGTCCGGTCATGCACTGGAGCGTACACTCCAATCCATAATAGAGCGTGTCCTCTATTTCTTGCTTTCGGACCGGCTCCGGACCGGTTCCACCACCCTTGAGGAGATCGACATGCGAATCTACGACCTGCGCACCTACACCCTGGCCAGCCGCGAGGACCTGGACTTCTACAAGGACGTCGTCTATGCCAAGCACATCCCGAGCGCCAAGCTGTTCGGCATCGAGATCCACGGCGCCTGGACGAGCCCCTCGGACGACGAGCCGCGCTTGTACATCCTGGCGTCCAACCCGGAGGGCAGTGACCCCGCCGAGGTGGGCATGCGGTTCGTGTCGAGTCCCGAGTTCCAGAAGGACCTTGAGGGGTTCGACATGGCGAAGATCCTCCACGTCGATTCGGTGCTGCTGGACCCGACGGCCATCTCGCCTCTTCAGTAAGGGCGCCGGGGCGGGCGGCCGCGGTGGCGGCCCATGAGCCCCGCAGGTCGGTCACAGCCGGCTCGTGGACCGCGAGCCGGCTGTGACCGGATCGAGTCCATGACGACACAACGGGAAGGGCGGTCGACGATGGCGGCAGCGCGTACCGAGGCATCCATGGGGCGATCGCCGTCCGGCATGCGAGCTTCGCTGAAGGCCGGCCTCGTGGGGGGAGTGCTGGGGGCCGTGCTGAGCGGTCTCGTCAACTATCTGCTGGTCGGTGTGCCGAACAGTGTGGCGGCCAACGCCGTCAATCACGCCGTGAGCGGCCTCATCAGCGGTTTCACCGCAGGGTTCTTCGGACTTCTGGCGCATCGGCGCGAAGTGGCCGCAGCGCGGCAGGCTGCCGAGGGGGACAAGGTGACTGTCCTGTAGGCGAGTGCCGGGGTCCGGCCGGCCCGGCTGTCCTCGGCGATGCCGTCCGCCGGGCGGTCGGGGCGCTCGCGCCGGGGCCTTTGTGCCGATCGGCGGCTCGATGGCCCCAGGGGCAGCGTGGATGCCGTCGGCGGCGATCATGCCGCCCGCGTTGATCGCGCAGGTAGGGGCAATGCGGCGGTACGGGGGCCCGCGCGGCCGTTCTCCCGCTGGGCCGGTGCCGGTGTGATCGGCGTGGAGTGGGTGGGCTACGACATGACCTGGTGGAATTCGTCCAGATCGAGTGCGCGGATGGGCAGGGGCGACGGTCCGGCCTGGTCTCGGCGCATGCCGTCCAGGACGAGGGTGAGGTAGCGCCTCCACAGCTCCGGGGCGACGGTGCGGCTGTGCTGGGTGACGGCTCCGAGCATGATCTGGACGAGAGGGAAGTCGGTCGGCTCGATGTCGTCGCGGAGCCGCCCGTCCTGCCGGGCGCGGGAGATGACGGCGTCGACCACGGGATGGAGCCGGTCCCGGGCGGCACTCACCCGGGGTCTGCCCTGCGTCACTCCCAGCAGGAACTCTCTCAGTCCGCGGCTCTCGGCGAAGATCTGTGCGGTGGCCAGGAAGAACTCCACGAGGCCGTCCCAGGAGTCCTCGTGGGTAAGGGCCCGCTCCGCGAGCGCGATCACCCGCTCCGCCTCGTCCTCGAAGACGGCCTCGATGAGTTCCTCGCGATGGGCGAAGCGGCGATAGGCGGTGCCGACACCGACGCCCGCGTGGTGGGCGATGTCGTCGACCGTGACGTCCAGTCCTCGTTCGGCGAAGACCTCCCGAGCGGCGGCGATGATGCGCTGCCGGTTGCGTTCCGCGTCCGCCCGCAGGGGGCGCGACGGGGCCTTCCCGGAGGGCGGGGCAGGGGCGTTCTTGCTGCTCATGTGACCACTGTAACCCAAACCGGAGACGTCATCTCCGGTTTCAGTGCTACAGTGATCCAGGTAAGCGGAGATGACTTCTCCAGTTAGCGTTCCGTGGTCGGAGTGATCAGCGCGCGCCGTGGCGCCGCCCCGACCGTCCACACGTCACCTCACCCCCCTGGGGCAGGCATCGCCACACGGGGCAACGAAAGGTAGGACCGCCATGAGCAAGCCGCGCGCCCTGATCGTGGGCATGGGTATCGGAGGCCTGGCCACGGCCATACGCCTGCACGACATCGGCTGGGAGAGCCTGCTCGTCGAACGCGCCCCCCAGCGCCGGCCCGCCGGCTACTTCGTGGGGCTGTTCGAAACCGGCAGGCTCGCCGCCCAGCGGATGGGCGTGCTCGACGCGATCGGCAACCGGGCCGTCGAGGACGGCATCACGTACGACATCGACCGGGCGGGCCGCCGGCGGCCGGGCCTCGGATACGGCGATCTGCCCGGCAGCCCCCGGCTGCTGCTCCGGGGTGACATCGAAGGTGCCCTCTACGACAGCGCTGTGTCCGTCACCGACATCCGCTACGGCACCACCCCGGTGGCCGTCGAGGAGCACGCCGACGGCGTGGACGTCACGCTGCGCACCACCGCGGCGGACGAGACCGTCACCGAGACCACGGAGCGCTTCGACCTCGTGGTGGGCGCCGACGGCCTGCGCTCCACCGTGCGCCAACTGACCTTCGGCCCCCACTCGGACTACCTGCGCCCGTTCAACCACATCATCGGCGCCACGGTCCTCAAGGAAGCGGTGCCCGGCTTCAGCGTCACCGACGGCATGATCCTGGCGGAACCGGGCCGCTCCGCCTGGGTGTTCCCCTTCACCGACCACCAGCCGGGGCTGCTGCTCAGCTATCGCACCGAGAACGAGGACGAGGAGTTCACCCGCCCGCCGGTCGAGTCGCTGCGCCGTGCCTTCGGCCCCGAACCGACCGGGCCCGTGCTGGAGAACCTCCTGCAGCAGTTCGAGCAGGCCGACGACGTCCTCTTCGACTCCGTCCACCAGGTGGTGATGCCCGCCTGGCACACCGACCGGGTCGTCCTCCTCGGCGACGCCGCCTGGTGCCTGACGCTGTACTCCGGAATGGGCGCCTCCAGCGCGATCTCCGGTGCGGACCTGCTCGGCACCCTGCTGCAGCGCAACCCGGGCAGCCCCGCCCGTGCCCTGCGTGAGTGGGACCAGAAGCTGCGGCCGTTCATCGACAACATGCAGGAGCACGGCCGTAAGGAGCTGGTGCAGTTCGTCCCCCAGACCCGCAAGGACAAGCTCGCCCGCACCCTCACCACATCGCTGGCGGGCAACGCGGTCGGCAAGCGGGTGATGAAGAAGCTGATCGCCCCTGCGTTCAAGGCCAAGTCCCTCGACCCCGCCGCGACCTGACCTGCCGGCCCGTCGGCATCCGACCCCCCCACCCCCCACCGGAACACTCGGGCGAGGCCACCTGTCGGCACGGCCGGGCCGCACCCCTCGCCGAAGGAGACACGATGAACAACCCCCACCCCACCATGGTCGACGCCGCCGGCGAACTCGCCGCGAAAGACCCCGAGATGCTGGACTCCTGGTGGTTCGCCGCCAGGCTGCACGACGACGAGACCACCTTCTGGGCGAAGATCCACGTGGCGCAGTTCCAGGGCGGCTGCCTCAGCACCGTCGCACTGCTCCAGGAACCCGACGGCCACTCCAGCGTCCGGCACGTGCCCGAAGCCATCCACGAGGTGGCCCTGTCCGCGACCTCCCTCGATGTGAGGACATCGGTCCTGGCGGTGAGCGGGGACCTCGACGCGATCGAGATCTCCGGGGACACGGACACCGCCTCGATCCGGCTCGGCCTCCGACGGGAGGACCCCGTGCTCTACAACGGCGGAGCCGGAGTCTTCCCCTTCTTCGACGGAACGACCGTGCAGTACGCACTGCCCGGACTGACCACGTCAGGGACGATCACCGTCGACGGGATCACCCGTCAGGTCGGCGGTCGTACCTGGTTCGACCGCCAGTGGGCGGCCACGGGCGACGATCACCTGGCGTTCACCTGGCTCGGACTCGACCTCGGCGCGGGCCGCTACCTCAGTGTCTGGGACACCGTGGGGGACGGCACGTCCTGGCTCACCGCACTCAAGCCCGACGGCACCCACACCCTCACCCGCGCCCGGCGGACCGGCGGTGACGGAAAGTGGACCCTGACCGTCCCGGACCTCGACGCCTCCCTCGAGATCGCTTACCGCGAGCTGCCGGGCCGCCCCGAGGGCTCCCTCTATACCGGTGTCTGCTCGGTGACCGGCACCTTCGAGGGGCGGGACATCACCGGGCACGGCTACACGGACGTCCTCGGGTGAGTCCTGGAGGCCTTCGCGTCCTCGTCGCGAGGCGAGCTCCCTCACCGCGCGGGACGACCTTTACTTGACGTCTGTCAGGAATCTACTTGACGCCTGTCAGGTATCCGACTAATCTGACGGATGTCAGACGGTCTTCCGGTTTGCCGGCAAGGATCTTGGCCGCACGGTGTACGTCACCGTCAACGCGGGAGTTCCGACGACGGCCGACCCCGCCACCGGGCTCCCCGTACGCCTTCGACCGCGAATGGTGCGAGTCGCTCCACTTCACCGGTTCCCCGACCGGGATGCCTGGGTGAGGCCTTCGCTGTGACCGGCGAAACCACTCGAAGTCCCCCGAGGGAGGAACCATGAGCGACATCAAGAGCACGGCCCTCAAGGCCGCCACGGAACTCCTCGGCCACCTGCCGGACGGCTTTTCCGCCACGAGATCCACCGGGTCATCGCCGACGGTGACCTCGCCGCCGTGCACGGCACCTACCACGGTGTCGGCCCGGTCCCCCTGGTCGCCTTCGACGTCTTCCGGGTCGATGCGGACGGCAAGATCGCCGAGCACTGGGACGGCCTCGCCCCGCAGGTCGCGGACACCGTCTCCGGCCGCTCCCAGACAGACGGTCCCACCGAGAGCACCGGCGCCGACAGGACCGAGGCCAACCGGGCCCTGGTGACGGAGTTCGCGCAGAAGGTGCTCGTCGGCGCCGACTACTCGGTGCTGACCGACTACATCTCCACCGAGACCTACCACCAGCACAACCCCGAGGCCGCCGACGGGCTCGACGGCTTCGAGGCCGCCGCGACGACCTGGGCCGAGCAGGGCAAGAACCTTCTCTACAAGAAGGTCCACAAGGTCATCGCCGAGGGCGACTTCGTCCTGCTGCAGTCCGAGGGCGAGTTCGGCGGCCCGGTCGCCTTCTACGACCTCTTCCGCGTGGCCGACGGCAAGATCGCCGAGCACTGGGACGTCGTCATGCCCGTCCCCGCCGAACTCCCGCACGACAACGGCCTGTTCTGACCGACCCATGCTGTCGACGCCCCGTAGGAGGGGCGTGGACGCCGGCCTTCCGGCCGGTGCACATGTGAAAGGAACCCCCCATGCAGACTCCGACCATGAAGGCAGCACGCATCCACCGGCAGGGCTCGCCCGACGAGCTCGTCTACGAAGACGTACCCATTCCCTCGATCAAGCCGCACGAAGTACTCGTCCGTAACCGTGCCGCCGGAATCAACTTCGCCGACATCGAGCGCCGCCGGGCCGGCTTCTATCCCGTGCCGGTGACCGAGTTCCCGGCCATCCTGGGCGGTGAGTTCGCGGGGGAGGTCGTCGAGGTGGGCGACGCGGTCTCCGGCGTGAGCGTCGGCGACAAGGTCTTCGGGATCGTCGACGCCAAGAGCTCCGGCTGCTACGCACAGTACGTCGCGACGTCGGCCGACAACGTCATCCCCATGCCGCACGGCATCGACTACGCCGACGCGCCGGCGCTGCTGATCCAGGGTCTGACCGCGTACTTCCTCGTCCGCGACGGAGTACGGCTCGCCAAGGGCGACAGCGTCCTGATCCTCGCCGCCGCGGGCGGGGTCGGCTCCTTCGCCGTGCAGATCGCCCGGCTGATGGGAGCGGGCCAGATCATCGGCACGGCCAGCACGCCGGAGAAGCGGCGTCTCGTCGGCGAGCTGGGCGCGGATGCCACCATCGACTACACACAACCCGACTGGCATGCCGAAGTGCTGCGCCTCACCGACGGCCGGGGCGTGGACGGCGCGATGCTCAGCACCAGTGACGAGACGTTCAACCAGACGCTGGCCTCTCTGGCGCCCCGCGGACGCGTCGTGGTGTTCGGCGGTGCCAACGGAGGACTGCCGGTCGTCGACTTCGCGGCCCAGATCAGCACCGGCCGGCTCGGGATGAACCAGACCCTGGGCTTCTTCGGCCTGCACTACTACCAGGCCCACGCCCGCGACGAGATGAACCAGGCCCTCGACGAACTGGCCGAGCACGTCCGCAGCGGACGCCTCCGGCTCTCCCACGGCCGGCGGATGCCACTGTCCGCGGCGGCCGAGGCCCACCTGCTGATCGAGAGCCGGCAGACCACCGGAAAGGTGGTCCTGCTCCCGTGGGCGGACTGACCTCGCCCCACCACGACGGGCGACCGGGGCGGAGAACATCCCCCTGAACCCCGGCCGGTGGCGTCCGCCCCCCCTCTCGGACGCCACCGGGCCCGGTCCCACGTCCCGTTCCCGGCCGGAGCAGGACACGTCACCGAGCCGCCCCGACGCCCTCGAACGCCGGCGAGGCGAGGCCGCCCGTGCGGCCGCGAACCCCTTTGCGGGGGGAGCGCGCGGCCCACGGACCGTGAAACGCGCCCACGGGCGGACCGGCGGCATCACCCGGAGGAGCCCGTGTGCGGTTGCACAGCCTTGATCTGAACCTGCTCATCGCGTTGCGGGCCCTGCTGGACGAGCGGCATGTGACCCGGGCCGGGCAGAGCGTCGGTCTCAGCCAGCCCGCCATGAGCGACGCCCTGGCCAAGCTGCGCCGTCACTTCGGCGACGAGCTGCTGCTGCGCCACGGCACCCAGTACGACCTGACGCCGCTGGGCCTGCTCCTGCGTGACCGCGTCGCCGAGAGCCTGGACAGCGTCGAGCGGACGTTCCGGATACGCGGTGACTTCGACCCGACGACAAGTGACCGCACGTTCACCCTCATCGCGGGCAGCAACGGGCTCGCGGTCTTCGTCAAGCCTCTGATGGACCGGCTGCGTGACGCGGGTCCCGGTATCCGGGTGAGAGTGCGCGATCTCCACTCGTTCGGGGAACTGGAGCCGGCGCTGCGCGCGGCGGACGGTCTTCTGGCACCGCGCGGATTCCTCAGCGGCTATCCCGCGATGGATCTCTACCAGGACGAATGGGTCTGCCTGCGGGCCGCGGACCGCGACGTCAAGGGCGGGCCGCTCACGCTGGAGGAGCTGGCGGAGCGTCCGTGGGTCCTCGCCCACGACCAGCGGCGCGCTCAGAATCCGGTGGTGCGGTATCTCGCGGCTCTGGGGATGGAACCCCGCGTGGAGTTGCTCATCGAGGACTTTCTCGGCCTGCCCCCGATGGTGGCGCACACGGACCGGATCGCCGTGCTTCCCAGCCGTCTGGCGGCCTGGTTCGGCGCGTACGAGGCGTTGGACTTCTCTCCGCTGCCCGTACCGGTGCCGCCGCTGACCGAGGCTTTCTGGTGGCATCCCGCACACTCCCGGGACGCCGGCCACGTGTGGTTCCGGCGACTGGTGAGCAGCACCTCGCAGACCTTGGCCGAGTAGCCGGGTGCGCGCGTTCACCTCGGGCTATCGGTCGTACCGATCTCTCCATACGAAAGATCTGTTGGCCTGATCAGGCAGGGGGCTGCCACCGTCGAAGCGGGCCGCAGGATCGCGTCGGCGAATCCCCGGGCACATCGCAGCGGCCGACTCGTACACCGGTCCCGCATGAGGAGGCCTTTCATGTCGCGTCCGCCCACGCCCCTCGATCCCGCCAAGCCCCGTGAGGCGATCGCCGCCGCGGCGGCCCGTTTCTCCAACTGGGGCCGCTGGGGCGAGGACGACGTGCTGGGCACGGTGAACTTCATCGACGCGGACACCCGCATGCGGGCCGCCTCGCTGGTCCGCCGCGGTGTCTCGTTCTCCCTGTCCATCGAGTTCGGCTCGGACGGACCGCAGACCGGCGACGGCGGACGGATCAACCCGCTGTACACGGTGCGCGCCATCGAGACCGGCGACGCCGGCGACGACGTGCCCTTCCCCCCGCACGGCTTCGGCGGCGTCGACGACATGGTGGTCATGCCGTTGCAGTGCGCCACCCAGTGGGATTCCCTGGGGCACGTCTTCGACCGAGGCCAGGCATGGAACGGCCGTGACGCCGCGCAGGTCGCGAGTGTGCGGGGGGACCGGGTCACCGGCGTACAGACCCTGGCCGCGCCGCTCGTCGGCCGTGGCGTACTGCTCGACGTGGGCCGGGCGCTCGGGACGGACGGCGAGCTCGCGGACGGCTTCGCCATCACGGCGGACCACCTGGAGGAGACGATCGCCTCCCAGGGCGCGACGTCCGCGGTGGGCCGAGGAGACATCGTCCTCGTCCGCACCGGCCGTCTGGCGCGGGCCCGCCGCGAGGGATGGGGGACGTATGCGGGCGGGCCGGCGCCGGGGCTGTCCTTCACCACCGCGGGCTGGCTGCACGGCACGGAGATCGCCGCGGTCGCCACCGACACCTGGGGATTCGAGGTCCGGCCGAACGAATTCGACCGGTCCTTCCAGCCCCTGCACCAGGTCGTCATCCCTCATATCGGCATGCCCGTCGGGGAGATCTGGGACCTCGACGCGCTGGCCGCCGACTGCGCCGCCGACGGGGTGTACGAGTTCCTGCTCGCCGCCGGCCCCATCCCGTTCACCGGTGCCGCCGGCGCCCCAGTCAACCCTCTCGCCGTCAAGTAGGCCCGCCATGACGACCGTTCCGCCGCGCACCGCCGCCGCTCTGTATCGCATGCCCACCGCCTTCGGCCCGCAGCCAGGACCGCGCCAGCGGCCCGACGGCGGGCGCTGGACCGCCCCCGACCGGGGCCGCACGACCCAGCTCTCGGTGCGGGTGCCGTCCGACCCGGACCGCCTCGTGGCCTTCCTGCCCGAGCGGTTCACGCTCGACGGCCGCCACTACACGGTCGTAGCGGCCGAGTTGCGGGATCTGCCCTGGCTCGCGGGCCGCGGCTACAACCTGCTGTCCGTCAGCGTCCCCGTGGTCTACCACGGCGGGGAGACCGTGCGCGGCGACCTGGACCTGGTCACCTGGGAGAACCTCGCCGACCCCATCATCTCCGGGCGGGAGGAGCTGGGGTTCAGCAAGCTCTACGCCGACCTCGGCGACCTGCGCACCGAGCCCGGGACCGGCACGCTGTCCATGTCCGCCGCCTGGGACGGCTTCACCTTCGCCCAGGTGTCGGGTCACACGCTCACCCCGCCCGCACCCGCGCCCGATGCGCCGGCGCCCGAGCCGCGGCCGTATCTGCACCACCGGTGGGTGCCCGCCCCCGGGCGGTGGGGCGAGGCCGACGCGGACGACGTCACCTGCACCGGCCTCGCGGCGGCGTCAGAGACAAGGCTCGTCAGCGTGCGGACCGGCCAGGGCGCCGTGGCGTTCGAGCCCGCGACCTTCGAGCAGTTGCCGACCCTCCACCACATCGTCAATCCGCTCTCGGAGCTGCCCGTCCTCGGGACACCCAGCGTCACGCTGACCGTGACCAGCGGCTACGCCGACCACTACGACGTCCGCGTGCTGGCCTGAACCGCATCCAGCGGAGCACAGCACCTCATCTGCCAGGAGGCACCATGCCCAGTGTCCGCAACGTACTTGTCGTCGGAGGCGGAACCGTCGGCAACACCCTCACCATCCTGCTGCGCCGGTCGGGCATCGAGGTCGACCTGGTCGAGAAGGACCCCGAGTGGGGTGCCCACGGCTCGGGCATCACGCTGCTGGGCAACGCCCTGCGCGTCCTGCGCGAAGCCGGCGTCTGGGACCAGGTCGAGGCCGCAATCGCGCCCACGCCCGCCCATCTGGACCAGTGGAAGTACGGCGGTCCGGACCTGCCCGGTGTGTGCGGGATGTACCGGCCCACCCTGCAGGCGATCCTCAGGGACGCCGTCCGCCGCTCGGGCGCCCGGGTCCGGCTGGGCAGCACCGTCGAGAAACTGGTGGACACCGGCGACCGGGTCACCGCCACCCTCGACGACGGCACCGTCGCGGAATACGACCTCGTGGTCGGCGCCGACGGCATCCACTCCGCCACGCGAGCCATGATCGGCATCCCGGACCTCCCGAGCCCCACGGGTCTGGCGATCTGGCGTGCGTACGCCAGGCGTCCCGAGGGCCTGGAACACGTTGTCCTGGAACACGGCACCGGCCCGCAGTACATCACCGGCTACAACCCGATCAGTGCGACCCACCTGTACACCTTCATCATCGAGGACGCCCGGGACCGGTCCGCGCTGCGGCAGCTCGACCAGGTCGCCGAGTTCCGGCGGCTGACCGAAGGGCTCGGAGGCTTCTGGCCCGCCATCCGCGAGTCGGTGACCCAACCGGGGCAGGTCGACTACCGCAGCCTCGACCACCTGCTGGTCGACTCCCCGTGGCACCGGGGCCGGACGATCGTGATCGGCGACGCGGCCCACGCCTGCCCGCCCACCCTCGCCCAGGGCGCCGCCATGGGCCTGGAAGACGCGCTGGTCCTCGCCGAACTCCTCACCAACCACGACACGTTGGACCAGGACCTCTTCGACGCCTTCACCGCACGCCGCTTCGACCGGGTGCGCAGTGTCGTGCGGACCTCGGTCGAACTGTGCGACGTCGTACGGACCCCCGAGCGCGCGGTGGACGCCGCGACCCTCACGACGAGTCTCTACCCACTTCTCCGCCGGCCCGCCTGATCACGCGAAACATGAAACGGAGCCCCACGATGCCCGACCGTCTGATCACCCATCTCCGCCACGTCGACCTGGCGGTACCGGACTTCTCCCGGCAACTGGCCTTCTACCAGGACCTGTGGGGCCTGGAGAGGGTGGCCGACGACACCGGCCTCGCCTTCCTGGCGGCCGTCGGCTCACCCGAGCAGTATGTCGTCCGGCTGCGCGAGGCCGAGCAGAAGCGCGTCGATCTGATCGCGTTCGGCGCCGCCACGGCGAGTGACGTCGACGCGCTCGCCGCCCGTCTGACACTGGCGGACGTACGGCTGATCACCGAACCGGGGAAGCTCGACACTCCCGGCGGCGGCTACGGATTCCGCTTCTTCGACCCGGACGGCCGCGTCGTCGAGGTCTCCGCGGACGTGGCCGCCCGGGCCCACCGTCAGGTGGAGGAGAAGGAGTCGGTGCCGGTGCGGCTGTCGCACGTGGTCATCAACTCGCCCGACCCCGAAGTCCTGGTCGCGTTCTACGAGAAGCACCTGGACTTCGCCCTCTCCGACACCCTCACCCACCCGAAGATCGGCGGCGCCATGTGGTTCATGCGCTGCAACCCCCGGCACCACAGCTTCGCCATCGCGCGCGGCCGGCACGCCTCACTGCACCACGTCTCCTTCGAACTGCGCGGCATCGACGAGTACCTGCGCGGCACCGGCCGGCTGAAGCGGGCGGGCGTGGAGCTGATGTGGGGGCCGGGCCGTCACCTGGGCGGTGACAACACCTTCAGCTACTTCATCGACCCCAGCGCCAACGTCATGGAGTACACGACCGAGTTGGAGCTGCTCGACGAGGACACCTGGCATCCGCACATCTACGACTTCAGCGACCCGATGGTGCAGGACCAGTGGGGCACGGCCAACTCGGTCGAGGACATGATGGCCAAGTCGCCCGCCGACCTGCCCGACCCCGTCTTCGTCGCCCCTCCGGTGTGAGACGTCAGCCGGCCCCACCACTGATTTCCGTACACACCGGCCCTAGGGACACAGACATGTACGAGTACTTTCCCGGCAACTACACATGGAACCTCTCCGTCGTCGCCGTGCTGAACAGCGGCGGCACGATCGACGAGGTGGACCGAGCCTGCCGCCCCCTGAGGGAGGCGGCCCGGCGCGGCGAGGACGCGGGCACCGAGGACTTCCTCGCCGCCTGGACCGCCGTCGCCGACAACCTCGTCGAACTCGCCGAACTGGACGAGGCGGCGGGCCGGCACTTCAGCGCCGCCGCCAAGTACCACCGGGCCGGCTCCTACCTGATCCTCGCCGAGCGCATGCAGGCTCCCGGCTCGCCCGGACGACTCGCCGTCTACCAGCGGGCGGTGGGCCTGCACCACCGGGCCATCAAGCTCGGCGGAGAGGACATCGAGATCGTCGAGATCCCGTACGGCGACTCGACCCTGCCCGCGTACTACATGCCGGCCCGCACCGCGGACGGCTCGCCCGCGCCCTGCGTGATCCAGTGCAACGGCCTGGACAGCTTCAAGGAGAGCATGCTGTTCTCCGGGTTTCCGCAGGCCATGGCCCGCCGTGGTGTCGCGACCCTCATGGTCGACCAGCCAGGTACCGGAGGGGCACTGCGGCTGAACGGGCTGACGGCAACCGTGCGGGCCGAGGACTGGGCCGCCGCCTGCGTCGACCACCTTCAGACCCGGCAGGACGTCGACGCGGACCGGATCGGCATCGTCGGCTGGTCGCTCGGCGGCTACTACGCGCCGAGGGCCGCCGCCTTCGAGAAGCGGCTCAAGCTGTGTGTCGCCTGGGGCGCCAACCACGACTGGGGCGAGATGCAGAGGCGCCGCCTGGAACGCGAGGGTGAGCGCCCGGTACCGCACTACTGGGACCACGTGATGTGGGTGTGGGGGCACGAGGACCTCTCCGAGTTCATGAAGGCGGTCGAGGAGGTCACCCTGGACGGAGTGGTCGAGAAGATCACCGTCCCCTTCCTCATCACCCACGGCGTGAACGACCGGCAGATTCCCGTCGAGTACGCCCACCGCAGCTACGAGCAGGCCGTCAACAGCCCCAAGCGCGAACTGAAGATCTACACCGAGCGCGAGGGAGGCGTCGAGCACGTCCACCTGGACGGCCCGCACAACGCCACCGACTTCATCGCCGACTGGGTCGCCGAGACATTCGGTTCACCGACGCGGCCTGCCTGACCCACACGAGCTGACCCGCAGAACAAGACCCCCGGCCTTCCCGGCCGGGGGTCTTCGGTCTGCCCCACAGAACCCGCCCCCCGCAGAACCCGCCCCACTGGACGAAAAGACCCCCGGCCGGGAAGGCCGGGGGTCCTCAGCATCGCTTCGTAAGGGGGCCTCGTCGGCCCGGGCGGGTCAGGCCCAGCCCGTGGGCTCCACCATGGTGTTACGCAGGTCCGTGATCAGTCCCTCGGCGTTGACGGTCGCGAACTCGTGGCCTTGCCCGGTCGCGAGGCGGCCGTCCTTGCCGCGTCCCACCTGGGCCCAGTGGCACTCGATCCTGCCGTCGTCGAGCACGGTGCTCTTCCACATGTGCTGGCTGTCCACCATCGACGAGGTGAGGTTCCGGTAGAGCTCCTTGATCGCGGGCAGGCCGGTCACCGGTTCGAGGAACTGGGCGAGCTGCACGGTGGCGTCCGGCGCGAAGAGCTCGAACAGCTCCTCCAGCACGCCGCGGTCGTGCGCCACGCGGTCGAAGATCCTGATGTAGCGGTCGATCACGGTCTCGTTCGGGTTGGTCGATCCGGCCTTCGTGACCGTCTCAATCGCCTGAGTCATGACACTGCCTCCGTTGATCTCTCGCACCGGAACCGTTCCGGTGGCTAACTCTGTTTGGTCTCCTGGTTGGCCGTGATCAGCGCGACGACGGCCGCGCGCTTCTCGCGCAGCGCCCGCATGCCTTCTTCGGCGGTCGCGCGGACCTCGGCAGGGTCGGCTTCCTCGGGACCCAGCAGGGCCGTCACGGCGGTCGCGATGACCGCGTAGGGGTCGGCGACGGTGATGCTCTGAGGGGTCTGCGGGCGGGTGACGTTGCTGAGGAAGCCACCCATCAGCGCCTGAAGCGCGTAGGCCTGTTCGTCGAGGGGCCAGTCGGTACGGACGAGCCGGTGCCGGCGCCACACCGGCAGCACGGTGTACATCAGCGCGGCGGGGCCCGCCAGGTCGAGCAGTTCCATGCTGCGTGGCTGCTGGGTGAGGACACCCAGCAGGTCGGCGTCGCCGGTCTGCAGGGCCTGAACGAACGGGCGGTCGACGGCGCCGCGGATGAGCTGTGGGCAGAGCCGGTGCGGGCGGCACTGTTCGTGATCGGCGCTCAGCGTGTCGATCCCGTCGTCGAGGACGGCCAGGAAGTCCCGGGCGAACAGGCCGAACAGCAGGTCCTGCTTGGTGCCCCAGTACAGATACGCCGTGCCCTTGCCGACGTGCGCCTTCTCCGCGATCTCGGCCACGGTCAGGCCCTTGACGCCGCGTTTGAGGACCAGGTCCCTGGCGGCGGCGAGGATTCGGGTGGCCGTCGCGGAGTCGTGTTCAGCCGATGCAGTCATGGTCGCGTCCTTGCCTGTACTAAGAGGTGGTCCCGGGGAGCGGGACCGGCCTCATGCTAGGGCGAGGTCCGTGTCCTTCAGCCGGCCCGCCTTGTCCCTGGCCTGCAACTGCTTCAGCAGGTGCGAGGTGCCGGGGAGCCGCATCCCCACGTTCATGGCCTTGCGCAGAGCCAGCTCCTTGTTGTTGGCCGGGACGAAGAACATGCGCTGCTGGACCCCGTTCTCCTGGAACACGTCGACGTGGGGCCGCAGCGCCTGCTCCCAGGCGGCCAGGGCGTGGCGCACCTCCGAGTGGCGCTCCAGCATGGTCCCGAGCAGGTCCGCGCCGGTGATCCCCATCGAGACGCCCATGCCCGCGTAGAGGCTGACGCACCAGGCCGAGTCACCGACCAGCACGACCCGGCCGCGCTGCCAGCGGTCCATGCGTGTCTGCTCGACCGAGTCGAACAGCAGGTCGTCCGCCTTGTCCAGAGCGTCCAGCACCTCGCCGAGCACCCGGCCGGTGGGCTCGGTGCCGAACGCCGCGCGCACCCGCGTGGCCGGCGGCTCGGTGAACTCGGCGTCGACATCGTCGGTGTGGTAGCTCATCAGCACCGTCTGAGGACTGCCCGCGAAGGGGAAGAGCCACATCGACCGGTTGGGTTCCATCAGGATCGCCCCGTCGTCCGGATGGATCTCGCTGAGCGGGCCGGGGAGCTGGAAGGCGACCGCCATGTAGTTCAGCCGGTGCAGGTACTTCTCATGCGGGCCGAAGACGAGGGACCGCACGGTGGAGCGCAGTCCGTCCGCGCCGACCACCAGATCGAACCGCTCGGTGACAGTGGTGTCGTCCGAGGTGTCGGTCAGCGTGACGTCCACACCCTCGGCGTCCTGCTCGATCCGGGTCGGCACGGTCGAGTAACGGATCTCCACGTCCTTGGGAAGGGCCGCGAAGGCGGCCTCCTCCACATCGCCGCGCACCATCATCCAGGGGCTGCCGGGCAGGTCTCCGTAACCCAGACCGAGCCTCCGGTTCCCCGCGCGGTCGATCTCGTACTGACGGCCGCCGACGGGTATCCGGTCCTGCAGATTGTCCAGGATGCCCAGGCGTTCGGCGGGAGGCCGCCCCCCGCCGAAGAGAGCGATGAAGTATCCACCGGTGCGCCGCGCCGGGGCCCTCTCGACGATGACCGGGGTCCAGCCGACCTGCTTCAACCGCAGGGCGGTCGCGATCCCGCTGATCCCCAGACCCACAACCAGTGCCCGGCGGTTCTTGCTGTTGCTGTTCGTGATCTCCATGCCCTCCATGTTAGAGGAACTGACCAGATTCGTCATCTGGTCAGTTCGTGATGTGGGTCACTTCGCTGTGTGGGTGACGGGCGGTCGGGCGTGCGGGCGTCTCGGGGCTGCGAGGAGCCTCCAAGGAGCGATGGGTGTCGCCTGCGGCAACCTTCGGCGGTCGGGAATCCATGGCGAGAGTCGACCGCTGGTCGAGCACGGCCGCGCGCGAACGCCGACCACGCATCCTGACCGTCCGGGGATTCCCCCATGGCCGACGGATATGTGATCGGCGTGCCGGAGCCGGCGGCTTCGGCGTTCTGTGGCCGTGAGCGGTCGCGGGGCGGCGACGCTCACGTCGGTGTCGCGGTACTGCTCACTTCAACAGAGGCTCGGCGTGTTCCCGCAGCCATTCCCGTACGGTGATCGGCTTGCGCCCGAGTGTGCGCTCGACGAAATCGTTGCGGGCCCAGACGACTTCGTTCTCCCTCTCGTACTCGAAGAACTCCCAGAAAGTCGAAACGAGCGGGCCGAGCCGGCCGGAATACGCCTTGAGGAAGGCTTCCTCGCTGCCGTCGTAAGTGATCTTCTCCCCGAAGACCTCGCTCATGAGCTCGGCGACCTCACTGAAGCGCATGAGATCGTGGCCGTTGTTCAGGGTGTGGAACTGGCCGATGTGCCGATGGTTGTCGGAGAGGAGCAGGCGTCCCGCGACTTCGGCGATATCGCGCGGGTCGATGAAGGGGATCAGGCGGTTGTGCCAGATGAGCTTGCGTTCGCGACTCAGGCCCTCCTTCATCCAGAAGAAATTGTCCATGAACGTGGCGCCGATGTTGAGATAGGTCACCGGCAGGCCGCTCTCGTCAAGAATGTGCTTGACGACCGGATGCTGAACGGGCAGTCCGAGCCTGTTGTCGCGGATGGACTGCGGGATGCGCCGTTGGTTGGCCTCCGGCTGCATGCCGACGGTGCGCAGGACGTGGATCGCGGTGCCCGCGTGCTGGAGGGCGGCCACCATGTTCGTCATGGCGGGCCGTTCGTCCGTTCCGCCGGGGGTGTTGACGAAGACTCCCTCTATCCCCTGCACGGCGGATTCAAGCGAGGGGAGGTCGAAGTAGTCCGCGACAACCACCTCGGCCTCGGGGAAGCCGCGGCGAAGATCGTCGACGCGCTCCGGCTTGCTGCTCACCAGGCGCAGTTGGATCTGCGGTGCCTCGCGGCGGAGAAATTCAGCCAGTGGCCTGCCGATGTGACCGGACGCGCCGAAGATGAGAACGCTGCGCGGAACGGGTTTGCTGTTGATGCTTTCGGCCATGGGAATTCCTTTCGGGATGCGTGCGTGGAGGGTTCGGCGCCGACGGGACTCAGCCGATGGCGCACGCCTGGCATTCACCGGATGAAAAGTGCCGGCACCGTGCTGGGAAACTCGCCGCGACGGCGAGAGCACGCGCGGCCGTATTCGGCTGCGCACCATTGCTCTGGCGCGGTTGCGGCGCACCGATGGGGTGGGCGATCCGCTGATGTCGGGACAGGGATTGCGACACCACTCATGCCGGGCGGGAACTGCCCGGCCGGGGTCTCACCGCGGCGCGCCGACTCCGCCCGGTGAGGGTGGCCCGGTTCAGCGGGGTCGTGTCGAAGCCACCGGAGCCCACGGCCGCACGCTCGATGCGGCGATGCATGCTCACGCTCATGATTCCAGGTTAGCCAAACTGACCAAATTGTTCAATTCGTTCAGCCTGGGTGGCGGACGTACCTGCTCATGGAGGTGGCCGGTGATGGGGAGCCGGCTGGTGACGCACCGTCGCCCCTCCGGGAGCCGGATCGGCTAAGGCGTCGTCTCATTTGGTGAGTCTGCGGTAGCAGATGAGGCTGCAGGCGATGGCGGTGAAGGCCAGGAAGTGTTCGGCCTTGCGTTCGTAG
>NZ_JBSFVY010000021.1:129073-179293 GCF_053592555.1 Streptomyces sp. NPDC002643 | reverse complement strand
GGCTCAGCAAAGTTCACGCCATCCAACCCCCGAGCAGTACGTCCCGCCTGCGACGGACTGACACACCGGCCCGGCCCCGCCCCACCCCACCCACCCCACGCGCCCCCCGACCGCCTGTCAGTGCCCCGTGACAGCATTGGCCCCCACACGACCACCAGGCACGACAACCACGGAGGACCCCATGTCCGAGGCGCCCAAGCCGGAGATCCTCACCGCGTTCGAGGCGGCCAAGGGGTTCATGCCCGTGGATGAGGGGCTGGCCCTCTACGCGGCGGCCGTAGAAGCAGGGCGCTTGGCGCTGCCACTGCTGGAGGTCGGTACGTACTGCGGTCGCTCCACGATCCTGCTGGCCGACGCCGCCCGCCAGTCCGGGACCACGGCGATCACCGTCGACCACCACCGGGGCAGCGAGGAGCAGCAGCCGGGGTGGGACTACCACGACAAGGACACCGTCGACCCCGAGGTCGGCCGCATGGACACGCTCCCCACGTTCCGCCGCACCCTCCACAGAGCGGGCCTGGAGGATCACGTGGTCGCCGTAGTGGGCCGCTCCCCCCAGGTCGCCGCCTTCTGGAAAACCCCGCTCGCCCTCGTCTTCATAGACGGCGGCCACACAGACGAACACGCCACCGCCGACTACGAGGGCTGGGCCCCCCACATCGCCGCCAACGGCCTCCTCGTCATCCACGACGTCTTCCCGAACCCCGTGGACGAGTTCACCGGCCAGGCCCCGTACCGCATCTACCTCCGCGCCCTCGCCTCCGGCGCCTTCACGGAAGTATCCGAGCAGAACTCGCTGAGGGTCCTACGACGCACGGGCACGGGCATCTGACCCAAGCCACACCGATCCCGAAACCCCTACTCCGCCCCATCCCGAGCCCCTACTCCACATCGATCCCGAAGTCCTGGACAAGCTCCTCCAGCCCACCCCGATACCCCCTCCCACCGAGCACGAAGTCCCAGTCGCCCCCCGCCCGCCGGCGGAACGACCCGAGGACCAGGGCGGTCTCGCCGGGCCGGCCGTCGGAGACGTCGAGCGTGCCCTGTTCGGCCCGTGAGGCGTCCAGGAGTCGGATACGGGCATCGGTGAAGCCGGACAGATCGGCGTCGGGGTTCACGGCCGGATCGACCGCCGCCACCAGGACCAGCCGATCGGCCGTGGCCGGGAGCGCGTCGAACGACACCTGGATCGCGGCCTTGTCGGGCGGGGCGACGGCGGACAGGGCCCGGACGGCGCCGTCAGGGGTGTGGGAGTTGTTGAAGAAGACGAAGTGGTCGTCGCTCAGAACGCGGTTGCCGTGGCAGACGAGCGCGCAGACATCGAGGGCGACTCCACCACCCCAGGACATGCCGAGCACGCTGTGGTCGTCCGAGCCCCCGGCGGAGGCCGCGCCCCCACCGCCGTCCGGACCCATGGCTGCCGACACCCGGGCGTCCGGACCGGCCCCTGCCGGGACCCGGGCGTCCGGACCCGCCCCTGCCGGGACCCGGGGATCAGCGGCCGCCCCCGCCGACACCCGAGGGTCCGCTGCCGTGCGCTGGGCGGGAACGGGCCCCCGGCCCCCCGCCCCCAGGCGCCCCCGCAGCCCATGCCGATGCAGAAGGTCGACGAGCTCGGCGCCGGAGACGAGTTCGAGCGGCTTGCCGTTCGCGAAGGTGTGGGAGCCGGGCCCGAACTTGGAGGTGGTCACAAGGACACCCTTGTTGGCGCCGTTGGCCTGGACGGTGCCGTAGAGGTCGCGGACGGCGGTCGGCGGCACGGTGTTGCGGTAGCGCTTGACCTGGACGACGATCTTGCCGCCCCGGATCGGCGTGGGGTCGAGGGCGTCGACATCGACACCGCCGTCGTTCGAGCGCTGAGTAGTCACCGCCTGCATCCCCATGGCCCGGAACAGCTCCGCGACCAGCGCCTCGAAGGCGAGCGGGTCCATCTCCAGCAGATCGGGTTCCTCGTCGCCGCCGTGGGTGACGACGCCGTTGCCGACGTCGTCGGGCCGCCGGCCGGGCCGTACGGGCGCGCGCTGGTCCGGCTTGGCGGACAGCTGCCCACGCAGCCCGTCCGAAAGACAGTCGACCGCGCTGACCTGCGCCAGATGCAGCCCGGCAAACACCGAACGCGAGGCCATGACGGTCAGCAGGAAGATCTCGGTACGCCGCCCGGTGGCCGGATCGTGATCATCGACGAACCCGTTCAACGCGACCGACTCCAGCGCGCCGAACTCGTCGGCGGCGAAGAGATCGTGCAGCACCAGCAGGGCGCACTGGGCGAGGACGTCCCGGTAGAGGGAGCGCCGCTGGGTGACCGGGCGGGGCCGCTCCTTGTCCTGGTCGGTGCTCGGCATGTAGACGACGGACTTCGCCTCGGGGACGACGTCGTAGCGGGGCAGCTCCCAGTCCAGGACGAGTTGGCGGGCGGCGGAGTCGTACGCGGCCGAGACGCGGCGCGGGAAGCCGTCGGGCCAGGCGGCGGAGGCGTAGAGGGCGGCGGAGAAGTAGTCGACGACGGCGTCGGGGTCGCCACCGCGCAGAGCCGTGGTCATCTCGATGATCCCGGCGTTGTGGCGCCGGATCTCGGCCCTGCGACCCTCCGCCCACTCGTCGTACTGCCGCTGGTACTGGGCCAGTTGGTGCTGCCGCTGGGCCTCCGCGGCCTGGGCGGCGTGCCAGTCGTGCTCGAAACGGGCCCGCGCCTCGGCCTGAGCCTGGGCACGACGCTGGGCGCCCCATCCACCGGGCTGGGCCTGGTAGTGGTTGGGGTCCGGCATGGGCACGGGGTGGGCGAGCGGGCCGGGGGCGAACGGCTCCAGTTGCTCGGACCGGGTGAGCGAGCCCGCCCGGAACGCCGGCGCCCGGCACCCCGCGACGAGCAGCCTCTCCAAGCCATCGACGGCCGCGTCGAGCTCCTGGCTGCGCCGCCGGGCCTCGGCCTCGCGATGCGCACGGTACGCCGCCTGCTGCTCGCGTTGACTACGAGCCAACTCCCGCTCGTGCGCACGCTGTTGGCGCTCGTACTCCCGCTGCTGCCTGGCCCGCGCCTCCAACTGGCGCTGCTGCTGACGCTGTGCCTCGGCCCAGATCCCGACCAACCCGTTGGAACGACGACTCATCCGCTACAGGCCCTCCCCACAGGGCCGCGCGCGTCGCGCGGCGAAGCCCTGCCCCACAACCAGACGTAACTGCACGACTCTATCCGGCGACGACGAATACGCCCATTCGAGGGCCGACAGGGTCAGCGGGGCCGGGGGCGGGGAAACGCCACGGCATCTCGAAACGGGGTCCGGTGGTGCCGTAGCCGGTGCCGGCGGCGTGGGCCCCGTATGGTGGCAGGCGTGTCGTACGTAGGTCCGGACTTCGATCCGCCCCAGCAGCGCCGTTCCGCCCTCCGTCGTCCGCTGACCGTGGCGGTGGCCGCGGTCACGGTGGGGGCGGTGGCCGGTTGGGGTGTCTGGCAGGCCGTCGGCGCCTCGGGGAACGGCGGCGACGGGTCCGACCGCGCGGCGGCTCCCCAGCCCCGATCGACGACCCCGCCCCCGACAAGCCCCACGCCGCCCTCCGACGACGCCGGCAAGGACGGCGGCACCCCCACCCCATCGCCCTCCGCACCGGCCGCCGACGGCCCCCTCAAGGGCAAGGTCGTCGTCATCGACCCGGGCCACAACCCGGGCAACTTCCAGCACACGGCCGAGATCAACCGCAAGGTGAACATCGGTACGACGATGAAGGAGTGCGACACGACGGGGACGTCGACCAACGACGGTTACCTGGAGGCGAAGTTCACGCTGGACGTGTCGCGGCGGGTGCGGGAGATCCTCCAGGCCCAAGGCGCCACCGTGAAGTTCACACAGGACGGCGACCGGTCCTGGGGCCCGTGCATCGACGAGCGGGCGCGGATCGGGAACGAGGCGAAGGCGGACGCGGTGGTGTCGATCCACGCGGACGGTTCGGGCACCGGCAACCGCGGCTTCCACGTCATCCTGCCGGGCGCGGTGCACGAGGGCGCCGCCGACACCCGCCCCATCGTCGACTCCTCCCACGACCTCGGCGTCCGTATCGCCGGCAAGTTCGTACGCGCCACCGGCAGCGCCCCCTCCAACTACATCGGCGACGGCACCGGCCTCGACACCCGCACCGACCTCGGCGGCCTCAACCTCTCCACCGTCCCCAAGGTCTTCATCGAATGCGGCAACATGCGCGACCCCCAGGACGCCGCCCTCCTCACCAGCCCCGACTGGCGCCAAAAAGCGGCCCAGGGAATCTCGGACGGCATCACGGGCTTCCTGGAGATGTGAGCCAAACCCCGTCCCCCGTCACACATCGGGACCTGGGCGGTCTCAATCTCTCAACAGTTCCGATGGTGTTCACCGAGTGCGCCGGTTCGCGCGGTATCCATGACGCGGCACCGGCCGATCAGCGGGTGCCTGGCGGCAGAACGGGGCACAGGGATTCTCCAGCGCGTTTCTGGGATCTCTGAGGGAATCGTGAGATTCCTGCGAGGGTAGCGGGCGGGTCGTGATCGTCGGACAGATCCCGGCGGACACCCACGTCGGACGGGCGATATGGTCGTCCTACGATGAGGGGCCACCCCCGCGCTTCCCACCTGGGCCTGAGGGCGACATGGTGACAGCGACGCCTCCACCGATGACGAGACGACTGACGAAGGACCTGAAGTGAATATCCGCTCCCTCACCAGAGGCGACGGCGTCGTGATCGGAGCAGCGGTATTGCTGTTCATCGCGTCGTTCCTCGAGCTCTACTCCATCGACGGGGTTCCCGACAGCTACGACATCCCGAACGCCTGGGAGAGCGGGCCGACCCTGCTCAGCGTCTTCCTCGCGGGGATCTTCGGTGCCGCCTTCATCGTCGTCGCCCGGGGTCTGCCGCAGGCGCCCAAGGTCGCGGGTCTCGACCTCGGCCAGTTCGGTATCGCCTTCACGGTCTTCGCGGCCTGGAGCGCGCTCGGCAACATCTTCGACCCGGCCTCCGGCATGGACAACATCGGCACCGACTCGGACAGTGGCTTCGAGTCCGGCACCGGCCTCATCCTCGCCCTGATCGCCACCCTGATCATGGCCGCCGCGGCTGTCGCCACCCCCCTCGTCCCCGCCCTCAAGGCCGCGCTGGTGGGCGCCCCGCGCCCGGCCGCGCCGCAGCCCTACGGTGCTCAGCCGCCCGGTGGTTACGGCTACCCGGGTGCCGGTGCGCAGGCGCCGTTCGGTGCGGGTCAGCCGCAGCCTGGACAGCCGGGGCAGCCGGGGCCGGGTGCGCCGTTCGGTGGTCCGCAGCAGGCCGCAGCGGCTCCGCAGCAGCAGCCGCCGGCCGCCGACTTCTCGCCGTTCTGGTTCGCCGTCCCGGTGGCCCGCCCGCTGTTCGCGGAGGACGGTTCCCAGTCGACCATCGCCGAACTGGCCCCGGGTACCTGGTACCTGGCGGTCGAGCAGCGCGGCCCCGCGCTGGTGGCCCAGACCCAGGACGGCCGTCGCGGTGTCCTCCAGGACACCAGCGGCATCCAGCGCGGCTGACCCGCACCACAAGCCCGCACGGCCCCTCACCCCTTTCGGGTGCGGGGCCGTTGTCGTACAGTCGCAGCCCCACCCCTAAGCTGACGCACCGTCAGAACAGAACCGGAGGCTGGCGCATGCGGCTCGGTCTCGTACTCGGCTACTGGGGGCGCGGCCCCTCGCCCGACCACATCCCGCTCGCGCGGGAGGCCGAACGGCTCGGCTACGACTCCGTCTGGACCTCCGAGTCCTGGGGCTCGGACGTGTTCACCCCGCTCACCTGGATCGCCGCGCACACCTCACGCATCAAACTGGGCACGGCGATCGCGCAGATGGCCGCCCGTTCACCGACCACCACCGCGATGCACGCCCTCACCCTGGACCACCTGTCCGGCGGCCGTGTCCTCCTCGGCCTCGGCCTCTCCGGCCCGCAGGTGGTGGAGGGCTGGTACGGCCGCCCGTTCCCGTCCTCCCCGCTCACCGCGACGAGGGAGTACGTCGATGTCGTACGCCAAGTCCTCAGACGCGAGGCCCCCGTTCAACTGAACGGCCGCTTCCACCCGCTCCCGTACGGCAACGAACCGAACGCGGCCCCGGGCGGCTCCAGCACCGGTCTCGGCAAACCCCTCAAGTCCATCACCCACCCCCTCCGCCCCGACCTCCCGATCCTCCTCGGCGCCGAGGGCCCCAAGAACATCGCGCAGACCGCCCGCATCGCCGACGGCTGGCTTCCGCTGTACTGGTCGCCGAGCCGGACGGAGATGTACGAGACCGCGCTGACGGACGCGCCCGAGGACTTCCTCGTCGCCCCCATGGCCCGGGTCA
Organism: Streptomyces sp. NPDC002643; assembly: GCF_053592555.1. Taxonomy (NCBI): domain Bacteria; kingdom Bacillati; phylum Actinomycetota; class Actinomycetes; order Kitasatosporales; family Streptomycetaceae; genus Streptomyces; species Streptomyces sp. NPDC002643. The sequence continues at coordinate 172,970 of NZ_JBSFVY010000021.1, read as the reverse complement.
CGGTGTGCGACGACATCGCCGAGGGCTTGCTGCCCGTCAAGGCCATGCTCGGCTTCTACATCGGCGGAATGGGCCACGCCAAACGCAACTTCCACGCCGACCTCATGGCCCGCATGGGCTACGAGGAGGAGGCCCGCCGCATCCAACGGCTGTTCCTGGAGGGGCGACGCGAGGAGGCGGTACTCGCCGTACCGGACGCGTTCGCCGACGAGATCTCACTAGTCGGCCCGAGGGAACGCATCGCGGAGCGACTGGAGTCATGGCGAAAGGGCCCGGTCACCGACCTGCTGGCCATGTCCCCCGACCCCCACACGCTGCGCGTACTCGCCGAACTCAACTCCTGAGCGCCGAATAGCTCGGGGGGCAGTGTAATTTCGGCGACTGCGGGTGGTGTGTGGTTGCTCGCGCAGTTCCCCGCGCCCCTTAAAAGCACGGGGTGCCCCCAGGTCTTTTAGGGGCGCGGGGAACTGCGCGACCAGCCCCCACCCACCCGCACCCGCCCCACAACCCCCACCCCCGAGCTATTAGGCAGGGGGTCAACGGGGCGCAGCCCCTGGGGATGGGACGGGTAGGGGCGGCGGGGGCGAGAGAAAACTCAACAACACCCCGCGTCATCAAGCCCCCGAGGCAACCTCTCCCCACCGAACACCGCACACGTCGCCTCGTCTCCCCCCAACGCCGCCACAGCCAGCACCAACGCCCCCGCGGTCCACGACGTCAACTCCTCCGGCCAGACGGCCCGGTCCTCGAACACGAACCCCGTCCAGTACAACCCGGTACCGGCATCCCGCAGATGCTGAATGGACTGCAGGATCTCCAACGCCCGATCCGACTCCCCCATCACCCACAGCGCCAACGCGAGCTCGGCGGACTCCCCACCCGTCACCCAAGGATTGGGAACCACACACCGCACCCCCAACCCGGGCACGACGAACCGCTCCCACCCCTCCTCGATACGCGCCTTGGCCTCCGCCCCCGTCAACGCCCCACCCAGCACGGGGTAGTACCAGTCCATGGAGTAACGGCCCTTGTCGAGGAACCGCTCGGGATGCCGCCGTATCGCATGCCGCAGCACCCCCACCGCCAACTCCCAGTCCGGCTGCGGTTCCTCCCGCTGCTCGGCGATGGCGAGCGCGCAGCGCAGCGCGTGGTGGATGGAGCAGGACCCGGTGAGCAGGGCGTCGGTGACGGCCGTGCCGTCGTCCTCCCGCTTCCACCCGACCTGCCCGCCCTGCTGCTGAAGCCCCAGCACGAACTCCACGGCCGCGTAGACGCTCGGCCACATGCGGTCGAGGAAGGTGTCGTCGCCGGTGGCGAGGTAGTGGTGCCAGACGCCGACGGCGATGTACGCGACGAAGTTGGACTCGCGTCCGCGGTCGGTGACGGCGTCGGCGTCGCCGTCGGTGTAGGCGGCGTACCAGGAGCCGTCCTCGTTCTGGTGCCGTCGCAGCCATTCATAGGCGCGCTCGGCGGCGTCGTGCTCACCGGCCGCGTCCAGGGCCATCGCGGCCTCGGTGTGGTCCCAGGGGTCCAGATGGTGCCCGCGGAACCACGGTATGGCGCCGTCCTCCCGCTGTACGGCGAGGAGCCCGCGTACGGTCGCGGCGGCCTGCTCGGCGGTGAGGACCCCGGGCAGGACGAGGTGTTCTGTCCGGGGCGTGGTCACTTACCGACCGCCTGAGAACTCACCGTAGGCAGATGCGGCTTGGTCGCGTACACCACGAAACTCTTGCCGATCAGCGGATTGAGCGCCTGCTCGGCGACCCGCGTGGCGAGCGGCTTCTTCATGATGTCCCAGACGAGCAGCTGGTGGTACGCCCGCACGGGCAGCGCCTTGTCGTTGTCGACGCCGAACGCGCACTTCAGCCACCAGTACGGCGAGTGCAGCGCGTGCGCGTGATGGGTGCCGTAGGGCCTCAGACCGGCCTCGCGGACCTTGCCGATCAGCTCGTCCGCCTTGTAGATGCGGATATGGCCGCCCTCGACCTCGTGGTACGCGTCGGACAGCGCCCAGCAGACCTTCTCGGGGCCGTAGCGCGGCACGGTGATGGCGATGCGTCCGCCGGGCCGCAGCACGCGCACCATCTCGGCGAGCACCCCCTTGTCGTCGGGGATGTGCTCCATGACCTCGGAGATGATGACGACGTCGAAGGACTCGTCGGGGAAGGGGAGGGCGAGGGCGTCGCCCTCCATCGCGGTGGCGGTGGCGCCCTCGGGTGCCTCCCCGGCCTCCTTCATCGCGGCGAACCACTTGGCGACCTCGCGGATCTCCTCGCCGTTCTGGTCGAGGGCCACGACCTGGGCGCCGCGCCGGTAGCACTCGAAGGCGTGCCGGCCCGCTCCACAGCCGAGGTCCAGGACACGGTCCCCCGGGGCGAGGGGGAACCGGGAGAAGTCGACGGTCAGCACGTGGCCCTGCTTTCGGGGTAGACGCCGGTGTCACTGGTGGGGGTGGCGGAGTGGACGCCGCTGATGGGGGTCGCGGACTCGATCGCCTCGCGGTAGCGGGCCACCGTGCCCTCGGCGGCCCGGGCCCAGGTGAAGTGCCGTAGCACCCGTTCGCGTCCGGCGTGGCCGAGCCGCTCGCGCAGACCGGCGTCGCCCAGGAGCCGGCTGAGCCCGGTGGCCAGGGCGCCCGCGTCGCCCGGGGGCACCGCGAGACAGGTCTCGCCGTCGGCCCCGGCGACCTCGGGGATGGCCCCGCCGGTGGTGGCGACCAGGGGCGTACCGGTGGCCATGGCCTCGGCGGCGGGCAGTGAGAACCCCTCGTACAGCGAGGGGACGCAGGAGACCTCGGCGGAGCGGACCAGGTCGACCAGCTCGGCGTCGGAGATGCCCTTGACGAACTCGACGGCGCCTTCGAGGCCGTACCGTTCGATGGCCTGGGCGACGGGCCCGTCCTCGGCGCGCTTGCCGACGACGACGAGGTGGGCGGCCGGGTGTTCGGTGCGCACCTTGCCGAGCGCCTCGACGAGGAAGACGAGCCCCTTCAGCGGGACGTCGGCGCTGGAGGTGGTGACGATCCTGCCCGGTATTCGGGCCACGGACGGATCGGGCGAGAAGAGGTCGGTGTCGGCGCCGATGTGCACGACGTGGATACGGTCGTCCCGTACGCCGAGGTGGTCGACGATCTCCTGCCTCGACGTGCCGGAGACGGTGAGCACGGACGGCAGCCGCCGGGCCACCCGCTTCTGCATCCGCGTGAAGGCGTACCAGCGGCGTACGGACATCCGCCGCTGCCGGCCCTCGGCGGCGTCCAGCTCCAACTGCCGGTCGACGGTGATGGGGTGGTGGATGGTGGTGACGAGGGGCGCGCCGATGTCCCCCAACAGCCCGTACCCGAGGGTCTGGTTGTCGTGCACGACGTCGAACTCGCCGCGTCGGGCCCGTAGATGGCGTCGGGCGCGGAGCGAGAAGGTCAGCGGCTCGGGGAACCCTCCGGTCCACATGGTGGCCACTTCGAGGGCGTCGACCCAGTCGCGGTACTCGTCGCGCTTCGGCGTTCGGAAGGGGTCGGGCTGCCGGTACAGGTCCAGGCTCGGCAACTCGGTCAGGGACAGCCGGTCGGCGTACTCGGCGCCCTCGTCGAGCACCGGGTACGGCTGGGAGCCGATCACCTCGACGCGGTGCCCGAGACGGGCCAGCTCCCGCGAAAGGTGCCGTACGTAGACGCCCTGGCCGCCGCAGAACGGGTTCCCTTTATAGGTGAGGAGCGCGATGGTGAGCGGTCGCCCGCCGTCGGCAGCGAGGTCATGCCGGGACCCCGCCTGACTGGCCTCAGCGGTCACTCCTGGCCCCCTTCTCACTGCGATTTCCCGTGAGATTACGACGAGACGGTAATCTAGAACAAGTTTCAGAGTTGATCGTTCAAGAGGCTTTGAATCTACCGGCTGGTAGAACCGCTGTGAGGGGTGGATCAGGTGATTCACGCCACGGCAGGCGCGTGGGTAGAACGGCGCCGACGCCCTGGCATGCTGTCTGATCGCACACCCTCACCGACCGTCACGACTCACCGACCCTCACGACCGTCACGGAACGAGAACGATGCCCGCGGAAGTCAAGGTGGAAGCCAGTAGCGCACAGCAGGACGCCCCGCCGCTCACGGAGCGCCAGGAGGCCCGCCGCCGACGCATTCTGCACGCGAGCGCGCAACTCGCCAGCCGGGGCGGTTTCGACGCGGTCCAGATGCGCGAGGTCGCGGAGTCCTCCCAGGTGGCCCTGGGCACCCTGTACCGCTACTTCCCGTCGAAGATCCACCTGCTGGTGGCGACGATGCAGGCACAGCTGGAGCACATGCACGGAACGCTCCGCAAAAAACCGCCGACGGGCGAGACGGCGGCGGAGCGCGTGTCGGAAACCCTGATGCGGGCCTTCCGCGCCCTGCAACGCGAGCCCCATCTCGCCGACGCCATGGTCCGCGCCCTCACCTTCGCCGACCGCAGCGTCAGCCCCGAGGTCGACCAGGTCTCCCACCAGACGACGGCGATCATCCTCGACGCGATGGGCCTGGACCACCCCACCCCGGAGCAGCTCTCGGCGGTCCGCGTCATCGAACACACCTGGCACTCGGCCCTGATCACCTGGCTCTCGGGCCGCGCCTCCATCGCCCAGGTGAAGATCGACATCGAAACGGTCTGCCGCCTGATCGACCTGACGGCGCCGGATCAGCGGACCTGAGACGCGGGCGCACGGAGGAAGCGCGAAGGAAGCCGAAGGAACCGGCGCGCGAAAAGACGCCGCGCACACGAAACGACCTACGAGACGGGTTCCCTGCGCCGGTATTACCCGGATCAGGTAATGGGGGTCGCCGTCGGGCCCTGTCCTGCTGCCCTTCGGCCTCTCAGCCCTACCGTCGACGTCGGCACCAGCGGAAGTACTTGCCTCTCGCGGATGTCGGCTACTCCGGTCGGACTCCCTCACTCGCCTCGTAGGTCTACTTTCAGAATAGAACAGACATACAGGGATGCAACCCCGCGAACAGAATTTTTTACCCATGTGGTACGGCCGGGCCCGCCCGGATACCCGGGGGGAATGACACGCACCCTGAAACGGCATACGAAGTTCGCCGGACGCGACGCCGGTCCGGCCGAGCAGGTGGAGCGGCAGGCGCCGGACAGCCCGACCGACCTGCCCAAACGCTCCTGGACGGCGGTGCTGAAAGGCACGGTCAAGGAGTTCAGGAAGGACGAGCTGACCGATCGGGCCGCGGCGCTGACGTACTACGGGCTCCTCGCCCTGTTCCCCATGCTCCTGGCCCTGATCTCGCTGCTCGGCGTCGTCGGGCGGTCGACGACCCAGCAGGTGCTGGACAACATCGACAACCTGGCCCCGGGCGCCGCGCGGGATGTGCTGCGGAGCGCGGTGGAGCAGATGCAGGGCAACGCCGGCCTCGGCTCGGCCATGGCGATCGTGGGTCTGCTGCTCGCGATATGGGCGGCCTCCGGCTACGTCGCCGCGTTCATCAGAAGCGCCAACGCGGTCTACGACATCCCGGAGGGGCGCCCGGTGTGGAAGGTGCTGCCCGTGCGCGTCGGTGTGACTGTGGCACTGATGGTGATGGCGGCGATCGCCTCGGTGATCGTCGTGTTCACCGGCGCGTTGGCCCGGGAGATCGGCTCGACCCTGGGCATCGGCGACACGGCGCTCACCGTGTGGTCGATCGCGAAGTGGCCCCTGCTGGCGCTGCTGGTCACGCTGATGATCGCGATCCTGTACTGGGCGACACCGAACGCCCGGGTCCGCGGCTTCCGCTGGATCACACCGGGCAGTTTCCTGGCCCTGCTGATCTGGATGGCCGCCTCGGCCGGGTTCGCGGTGTACGTGGCGAACTTCGGCTCGTACAACAGGACTTACGGTACCTTCGCCGGTTTGATCATCTTCCTGGTCTGGCTGTGGATCACCAATCTGGCGATCCTCCTGGGACTGGAGTGCGACGCGGAACTCTCCCGCCAACGCGCCGTCGCCGGCGGCCACCCCACCGAGAAGGAGCCGTACGTGGAGCCCCGCGACACCCGCAAGTGGGACGAGGAGGACCGCCGCCGCCTCGAAACCTGAGGCGGGCCCCGCGTGCGCGGAGGCCGTCTACTCCTCCGGCGGGAACACCGGCTCCCCGCTGTCCAGCAGGGTGATCGTGATGGCCTCGACCGGGCAGCCCTCGGCGGCGTTCAGGATGTGTTCGTGGGCGTCGGTCTCCGGGGTGGTGGGGTGGGACTGCATGGCGGAGTCGAGGCGGAAGGTGTCGGGGGCGTGGTGGGTGCACTGGGCGGAGCCGATGCAGAGGGAGCGGTCGACTTCCAGGTGCCAGCGGTCGCCCATCAGCCGACGCCCTTCCCCGCGGCGACACCGGCGCCGGTGTCGGTGTCGGTGTCGGTGGGCGGCTCGTAGCCGGGGGGCAGGTGGATCATCTTGTGTTCCAGGAACTCGCCGTATCCCTCGGGGCCGAACTCCCTCCCCAGCCCGGAGTTCTTGTAGCCGCCGAACGGGCCGAGCATGTCCAGGCTGAAGGTGTTGACCGAGTACGTTCCCGTCCGGACGCGGCGGGCGACGTCGATGCCCCGTTCCGTGTCCGCCGTCCACACACTTCCGCTCAGCCCGTACTCGGAGTCGTTGGCGATCCGGACGGCGTCCGCCTCGTCCCCGTACGGGAGGAGGCAGATGACCGGGCCGAAGATCTCCTCGCGGGCGATGCGCATGGTGTTGTCGACGTCGCCGAAGAGGGTGGCCTCGACGTACCAGCCCTGGTCGAGTCCGGCGGGGCGGCCTCCGCCGGTGAGGATCTTGGCGCCCTCCTCCTGGCCGATCCGGATGTAGTCGAGGCTGCGGCGCTGCTGCCGTTGGGCGACCAGCGGGCCGAGTTCCGTCGCCGGGTCGAGTGGATCGCCGATCTTCAGCGCGCTCGCGACCGCCGCGAACGCCTCCGCGAACTCGTCGTAACGGCTGCGCGGGACGAGGATGCGGGTCTGGGCCACACACGCCTGGCCGTTGATCATCCAGGCGAAGGGGGCGATACCGGCCACGGCCGTCTGGGCGTCGGCGTCCGGCAGGATCACCGCCGCCGACTTGCCACCCAACTCCAGCGTCACGCGCGTGAGATTGCGCGCGGCGACCTCCATGACCCGTTTGCCGGCCGCGACCGACCCCGTGAAGGAGACCTTGTCCACGCCCGGATGCCCGACCAGGTACTCACTGACCTCCCGGTCGGCGGGCAGGATGGACAGCACCCCCTCCGGAAGGCCCGCCTCCGCCGCGATCTCCGCCAGCAGATAGGCGTCCAGCGGGGTTTCGGGCGACACCTTCAGGATCGCGGGGCAGCCGGCGAGCAGCGCCGGGGCGAGTTTGGCGGCGGCGGTGAACTGCGGGACGTTCCACGGCACGACCGCCGCGACCACCCCGACGGGCTCCCGCCGCACCAGGATCTTCCCGAGCACACCGTCCCGGTGCTCCTCGTACGTGAAGCCGCGCGCCGTCGTGATCGCCGCGTCCCACACCATCAGCGAGGCGAGCGCCTGCACCATCACGCTGGAGGTGTACGGGGTGCCGTTCTGCGCGCTGATCAGGCGGGCGAACTCCTCGTGCCGTACGGCGAAGGCGTCCTTGATGCGCGTCACGACCGCGATCCGCTCTTCGAGCGTCATACGCGGCCAGGGGCCCTCGTCGAACGCGCGCCTCGCCGCCGCCACCGCGCGGTCGACGTCCGCCCGTGAGGCGTGCGGGACTCGGCCGATGACCTCGGCCGTGTGCGGTGAGACGACTTCGATGACGTCCGTGCCCAGGGGGTCGGTCAACTCCCCGCCGATGAACAGCTGTCCGTGTTCCACGAGTTCGGTCATGGCCGACTGCCTCCCCGGGGACGTTCGCTTCTGACTATCCATCAGATATGGAACTGATACCAGTTCCAGTTGGAGGAGTCCACGGGTTGCTCCGCAGGTTGTGCCGGGCGCCTATTAGCTCGGGCCGCTGGGGAGTTGTGGCGGGTGCGGATTGGATGTGGTTGCTCGCGCAGTTCCCCGCGCCCCTTTCAGGGGCGCGACCCTGCTGCAACAAGTTCTAGTTATAGTTGGGCGGGACACAGCGAATGGGGGCCCCATGGCGCAGGTGTACGACCACGGTGGCGGTGTGCGGTCGGTCAGGGTGCCGATTCCTGACAATCCGCTCGGCCATACCCTCGTCTATGTCGTCGACACCGATCGTGGGCCGGTGTTGGTCGATACCGGGTGGGACGATCCGGGGTCCTGGGACACCCTTGTGGCGGGGCTCGCGGCATGCGGTACGTCGGTCTCCGAGATCCACGGTGTCGTCATCACCCACCACCACCCCGACCACCACGGGCTGTCGGGGGCCGTACGCGAGGCATCCGGCGCGTGGATCGCGATGCACGCCGCCGACAGCGCGATCGTACGGCGCACCCGGAGCACCGACCCCGGCCGCTGGTACGCGTACATGACGGCCAAACTCATCGCGGCGGGCGCCCCCGAGGACCATCTCGCGCCCCTCCGCACGCCCCGCACCCCACGCAACCTCCCCGGTTTCGCCCCCGCCGTGCCCGACCGCGAGATCGTCCCCGGCGAACTCCTCGGCCTCCCCGGCCGCCGGCTCCGCGCGATCTGGACGCCGGGACACACCCCCGGCCATGTCTGTCTCCACCTGGAGGAGGCCCACCCGGCCCAACTCTCCGGCCACGGCCGCCTGTTCTCGGGTGACCACCTCCTCCCCGAGATCACCCCGCACATCGGCCTGTACGAGGACCCCGACGACACCACGGTGACCGACCCGCTCGGGGACTACCTCGACTCCCTCGAACGCGTCGGCCGCCTCGCCCCCGCCGAGGTACTCCCCGCCCACCAGCACGCGTTCACGGACGCCCCCGCCCGCGTACGGGAGTTGCTGGCCCACCACGACTCCCGCCTCGCCGACCTCCTCACCCTCCTCTCCACTCCCCTCACCGCCTGGCAACTCGCCGAGCGCATGGAGTGGAACCGCCCCTGGTCCGACATCCCCTTCGGCTCCCGCAACATCGCCGTCTCGGAGGCCGAGGCCCATCTGCGGCGACTGGTGAAGCTGGGGCGCGCGGAGGCGGTGGCGGGGAGCGAGCCGGTCACTTACGTCGCGGTGTGACGGGCCGGGTGCGGATGCGGGATCGTGCATCGGGAGCGCGCCCGGCCAACCAGACCGCCCCGGCAGCCCCCGCCAGCGCGACGCTGGTCCATACCGCCCATCGGGCATCGAGCGTCGCCTCGGTCGCGGCGCCCGCCAGCAGCGGGCCCGCGAACGCGCCGACGTTCAAGGCGACCGTGGCGAACGAACCGTTCAGCGAGGGGGCGCGGGACGCCACGACCATGACGTGGTGCACGAGCGCCGATCCGATCCCGAAGGACAGCGCGCCCTGCACGACGGCCGCGAGGAAGAGCGGTGCGGGGTACGCGCTGGTCGCCCCCAGCACCGCCCAGCCGACCGGCAGGACGTACAGCGCGCGGACCAGGCCCCGCCCCCACCGCCCGTCCCCCAACCGTCCGTCCCCGAGCCGCCCGGCCGCCGTCACGCCGATGAACGCGCCGGCGCCGAACGCGGCGAGCAGCCCGGGGACCGCGATACCGGGCAGGTGGGCCACGTCCGTCGCGATGACGCCGAGGTAGGCGAAGGTCGCGAAGGTGGCGCCGTTGACGAGGGCGGCGAGGGTGAGCGCCAGCCGTACGGGGCGGGAGCCCAACTCCCGTACCTCGCGCCGGAGGGACGGCCCAACCTGACGCCGGGCCGGGGAGCCCCCGGAGGCCGCGGCCCGCTCCCCCGGCCGTGCCGACCGGAACACCAACGCCAGCGCCGGCAGGCACAGCGCGGCGACCGCCCAGAACACCGAGCGCCAGCCGGTCCGTTCGCCGAGGAGCGCGCCGGCGGGTACGCCGATGACGCAGGCCAGGGTCACCCCGGACAGCAGGATCGCGGTGGCCCTGGCCCGTCGGCCGGGAGCCACCAGTTCCGTCGCGAGGGTCATCGCCACCGCCAGGAACCCGGCGTTGACGACGGCGGCGACGACCCGCGTCCCGAAGAGCACGGGGAAGCTCGTACTGACCGCGCCCACCACATGGACGACGACGAACGCGGCCAGGAACCCGGCCAGCGCGGGCCTGCGTGGCCAACGGGCGCTCAGCACAGCCATGGCCGGGGCGCCGACGATCATCCCGACCGCATACGCCGAGGTCAGGCTCGCGGCGGCCCCCACGGACACGGACAGCTCGCGAGCGATGCCCGGCACGAGCCCGGCCAGCATGAATTCCGAGGTGCCTTGCGCGAACACGGCAAGGCCGAGGACGTAGAGAAAGAACGGCAAGAGTCGACTCCAGCGAGGAAGACGCGGTCAGAGACATCCGCGCGCCGGGCATCGACAGGGCATCCACAAGCCAACGACAAGACACCGGACCACGCGAAGGGCACGTCCGGCCGCTGGGGCGAGCCCGACCGCCGTAACGAACGGTCAGGTGTCAGTACTCGGCCGTGTGTCAGTACACGACCAGATGTCAGTACGCGACTCGCCGCCGGGCGACCGGCGGCTGCGCTCTGTTGGACTCGGGACTCGTCACCCGCGGAACAGTAGCCACGACACCGACGCCCCTCAACCGCATTACCCGGTCTCGGTCGTCGCCGTTCACCGCGGCGGCAGCGGCGGGTCGCACAGGGACCGGATCAGTTCCTCGGCCCGGCCCAGGAGCCGGACCTCGTGATCGCTCATCGTCGCGTCGGCGGACCGCCTGCTCCGGGCCTCGGCCAGGCCCTCCGCCGTCAGGCCGGGGGCGCCACCCCGCCGATCCAGCAGACCGACGAGGACCGCATGGGCCACCCCCGCCCGTGGATCACCCTCCGCGACCGCGACCTGCGCGAGGATCACCGCCGACATGCCCCAGTCGAGTCCGGGCGACCCCTCCTCGGTGTTGTCCCAGTCGATGACGACGGGGCCGCGGGGCGTGAGGAGGACGTTCTCGGGGTGCAGGTCGAGGTGGAGGATGCGGGCCTCGGGGGACGTGGAGCGGCGGGGCGGGACGGCGTGGAGGTCGTGGAGGAGGCGGGCCAGGAGGGTGCCCGCCTCGGGTGGGCGCAGGGTGCCCGCCGTGATCGCGTCCACCAGGGTCGGGCCCGTCAGGCGTTCCAGGACCAGGTCCGTGCGGGTCGCCTCGCGGACCCGGGGGACCGGGTAGCCGTGGCCGCGTACGTGCTCCATGACCTCCGCCTCGGCGAGCGCGTCACCCCGGCCGTCGCGGTACCGGCGCAGCACCCATGCCCCGCCGCGACCACTCCCGGCGTCCTCGATCTCGTACACATCCGCCGTGCGCCCGGAGCCGAGCAGTCTCCCCGTCCTCATGCGGCGAACCTACCCACCGATCCGGGAGAGCGCGGTCACATTCGGGGCGGTCGATCCGTCGACGGTGTGCCGTGTTCCGCTCACCCTCCGTCAGTGGAGCCGTGAACCACCCCATAGGAGGCACGTCACATACGAGGCGGGGTCGTAGATCCAATGGGGTGGCGTGGGCATGACGGAATGGCCTCTGACCTGCGGATTGAGAGGCACGTCACAGAAGGGGTGTTCGCGGCACATACGGCCACAACTAGCAAAAGGGGTGATTGCGGACGCTTCGCCCGGCTGCTTCTCTGGACGAGTCGCAACGGCGCCGACGAGCCCACCCGGCCTCGGCGCCGACGTACGCCCCCACCACACATCACGTGGTGAAGGCATGCCCGCGACAGCCATGTCCCCGAAGAAAAGGTTCCCCGTGTCCTTCACCGTTCTCCGCCGCATCGCCACTCCGAAGAAGGCCCTCGCCGGTGTCGTCCTCAGCGCCGCCACCGCCGGTACGCTCCTCGTCGCCGCGCCCGCCCAGGCCGCGTCGGAGGCCTCCCAGGCTCAGGCGACCGCGAAGAAGATGATCGGGAACTCGGCCCAGTACAGCTGCTTCGCCAAGATCGTCGACCACGAGAGCGACTGGAACTTCAAGGCGACCAACTCCTCCTCCGGCGCCTACGGCCTGGTCCAGGCGCTCCCCGGCTCCAAGATGGCCTCCGCCGGCTCCGACTGGAAGACCAACCCCAAGACCCAGATCAAGTGGGGCCTGGACTACATGAAGGACCGCTACGGCAGCCCCTGTGGCGCCTGGAACTTCTGGCAGTCCCACAACTGGTACTGATCGGCCCCGCAGCGGTCGAGCAGCGGTTGAGCAGCTGAAGGCGGCGGCCCCGGATTCCCGGGCCGCCGCCTTCGCCATGCCCGGGGCCGCCACCATCGCCATGCCAGGGCCGCCGCCTTCGCCATGCCCGGGGCCGCCACCATCGCCATGCCAGGGCCGCCGCCTTCGTCCCGCCCCGGGCCGCCGCCTTCGTACTGCCCTCCTGGACAGTGCCCCAAGAGACAATTTCGCCCCACAGCGCACGCCCGTAATTTCGTCGCGGCAGCAAACACCACCGCGGGTTCCGCCGCAGGGACCGCAGCCCGACAAAGGGACAACACGTGCACAACCGCATCACCGCCGTCGCCATCGCCACCGCCGCTTCCGTCGCCATGGTCGGCGGCGCCGGTCAGGCCTTCGCCGCCGATCAGGCCACCGCCAAGGCCGCCGCCGCGCCCTCGAAGCTGACCGTGTCCGCGTACAAGGCCTGGCTGAAGAAGGCCCCGGGCGGCGCCGCCACGCTCGCGAAGTTCGGCAAGCTGTCCAAGGCCAAGCAGCAGACGTTCGTGAACTACCTGCAGAACGCCGCCGTCATCAAGGCGTTCAAGGCCGACCACAGCGGTTCGGCCGCCAAGGGCGGTACGAAGACGGTCTACTTCGACAAGAAGAAGGAGGTCGCCTTCGTCAGCACCGTGGCCTCCACCGCCCGCAAGGCCTCGAACGGCACCACCACGCTCAACCTGACCGTCACCGCGAGCGAGCGCATCTTCGGCATCCAGGTCACCAGCGTGACGACCCAGCTGACGTACCAGACCGGCAAGGACCACATCATCAACGGCAAGGGCCAGAAGGTCAGCAACAAGGGCGTCAACCACAACGCCGCGTTCGCCTTCAAGGCCGCGAAGAGCAAGATCGAGCCCGAGGCCAACATGCTCGACGGTGTGACCAACTGGACGGCCACGCCCAAGGTCAAGAGCGCCGGCACCAAGGCCGTGAACAAGGTCCAGGTCGCCATCGGCCTCGGCGACCACGCCTGGAGCCACGGCTTCGTCAACGGCAAGCGCTGACGCTCCCCGCCCCGGCCCACCAAGGCCGAAGGCACCCCCAGCCGAAGGCACCCATCGCCCAAGGCGCCCATAGCTGAAGGCGGCGGTCCCGTCCCCCCGGGCCCGCCGCCTTCTCCCTTCCCCCGTACTCCCCCGTACCCCCGTTCTCCCCCGAGGTGGTGCGTCTTCAGGTTCGCAGCGGGCGGCCGGCGGCTCTGCGGGGGCAACCCTCCAACCGGCGGCGGGTTTTCCCTCTCTTCCCGGTACAAAGCGGGCCCCCGGCATCCACAATGGCTGCATGCGAGCAGGCCAGACGCGCGTGCCCTTCTCCCTATGGCCGTCCGGCGCTCGCGCCACCCGGCCCACGCCCGGCACTCGCACCACCCGGCACACACCCGGCGCACGCGCCACCCCGCCCGCCTCCGGCACCGAGACCCGTACGCCGCGCGCGCTCGGCGCGGCCGGTGTCCTGCTCGCCCTCACCGCGCTCCACGGCACCTGGTACACCGCCCCGTACCCCCACTGGCTGTGGATTCCCGTGCAGTTGGCCGGTGTCTCGTTCATCCTCTGCGGCGCGGCCCTGCGGCTGCGCCGCCCGGCGAACGGCACCGGGCCGCTGATGATGCTCGTCGGGTTCACCTGGTACATCGGTGACCTCCAACTCAGCGACAGCGAAACCCTGTTCGCGATCGGCTTCTGCGCCTACCACCTCACCTACGCCGCCATCGGCCACCTGGTCCTGGCCCTGCCCTCCGGCCGTCTCCACCACCGCCACGAGCGGATCGTCGTCGCCCTGCTGTACGCGGCGTCGGTCGGTACGCAGATCGTCCGGTACGTCGCCGAGTACCCGCCGCAGCCCCAGCAGTGGGGCGACCCGGAAGCGCCGTACACGATCTGGTCGCCGATCGGCAGCGCGACGGTCGCCCTGCTGACCGTGCTGACCGCCGCCCTCGTCGTACGCCGCTGGGCCACGGCCGGGCGGCCGGTGCGCCGGGCGTACGCGCCGGTGTGGACGACGATGCTGGGGCTGGGGCTCGTGGTGGTGCTGGGGGCGGGCGCGGCGGCGCTGCGCGCGGCGCCGGACATCCAGCGGTTCGCGCTGCTCGGGTACGCGCACGGCCTGATCGTCACGCCGGTCGCGCTGGCGGCGGGCCTGGTACGGGTGCGGATGTCCCGGGTCCGGGTCGCCGATCTCGTCGTACGGCTGGAGGAGTCCGCCGAGCCGGAGCATGTGCGGGAGGCCATCGCCGAGGCGCTGGGCGATCCGGGGCTGGAGCTGTGGTTCCCGGAGGCGGAGGTGATGGACGCCGGCAGCGACCGCCCCCGGTACGTAAGGGCGGACGGGCTCATCGCCGGGCACCCGCCCGAGGACACCGCCGACAGCCATGTCACCCCGGTCGTCCGACGCGGCGAACCGCTCGCCCTCGTCGTGCACGACCCGGCGCTGAGCGAGCAACGCCCGCTGGTCGACACGGTGTTGGCGGCGGCCGGGCTCGCCCTCGACAACGCCCGGCTGCTGGCGGCCCAGCGCGCCCAGCTAGAAGAGGTACGGGCCTCACGCGCCCGGCTCGTCCTGGCCGCCGACGCCGAACGCCGCCGTATCCAGCGGGACCTGCACGACGGGGTCCAGCACAAGCTGCTGGTCATCTCGATGCTGGTGGACCGAGCCGCCGCCCATGTCCACGGCGGTGACGGCGGCACCACCGGCGGTCCTCACGGCGGCCCCTACGGCGATGACCTCGCCGCCGCCTCCGCCCACCTCACCGAGGTACTGCGCGAGCTGCGCGCCCTCGCCGAGGGCATCCACCCTCCCGCGCTCGCCGAGCAGGGCCCAGGGCCTGTCGTTTGGATCACGCCTGGGCCGCGGGGCGTGGCACGCACTCCCCCACTGCCTTAAGGGCGTGGGGGGACCCCCAGCGGCGTTGTCGTCGGTTGCCAACGCTCCGCGTTGACGCCCTCCTCCGCCTTGCAGCTGCACGCACCACACCCCGCTCACCGGCAGCATCAAGGCGCCCTAGTCCGAAGCCGGCGTGATCCAAACGACAGACCCTAGCCGCCGCCGTCGAAGTCCTCGCCGAGCGCGCCCCGTTGCCGATCCTGGCCGACATCCCAGACGACCGGCTCTCCGAACACCTGGAACGCACCGCGTACTTCATCATCACGGAGGCCTTGAGCAACGTGTACAAGCACGCGGAGGCGACCCGGGTTCAGGTGCGGGTGGAGTTACGGCCCGCCGAGACCCCCCACACGGCCGGCACCGCCGAGTCCCCGGACAACACCGGCACACCCCACCGATCGGCGGCCGGACCGCCCCTCCTCCTCATCCGGGTCACCGACGACGGCACCGGCGGCGCCGACCCCACCCGTGGCACCGGGCTGCGCGGCCTCGAAGACCGCGTCGGCGCCCTCGGCGGACGGCTGCGCGTGCACAGCCCGCGAGGAACCGGCACCCAACTCCTCGCGGAGCTGCCATGCGGATCGTGATCGCCGAGGACTCCGGCCTCCTGCGGCACATGCTGGCCGACACGCTCACGGGACGGGGTTTCACGGTGATCGCGCAGGCGGCCACCCTCCCCGAGGTGCTCCAGGCGGTGGCCGCCGACCCACCCGATGTCGCCATACTGGACATCCGTATGCCGCCCGACCACCGCGACGAGGGCCTTCAGGCCGCCGAGCGCATCCGGGCCGACCACCCCGCCACCGGCCTGCTCGTCCTCTCCCACTACGCGGAGACGTCGTACGCGATGCGGCTGCTCAACGCGGCGGACCACGCCGTCGGTTATCTGATCAAGGACCGGGTCCGGGACCCCGACCGGCTCGTCGACGCGATCAAGCGGGTCTCGTCCGGGGAGGTCGTGGTGGACCCCGAGGTCGTCCAACGGGTCCTCACCCGCCCCCGTACGACCGACCCGCTGGCCGCGCTGGTCCCCGTCGAACGCCGGGTACTGGCCCTCATGGCCGAGGGCCACTCCAACACGTCCATCGCCTCCCGCCTCAGCTACAGCCTGAAGACGGTGGAGAAACGAGTGACCGCGATCTCCCAGAAACTGGGCCTGCCCCACCCCGAGAGCCACGAGCGGGCCCACGTCAATCTGCGGGTGCTGGCCGTACTGGCGTACCTCCGCAGCACCGGCCCCGACCCGCGGTCACCGGCGTGACCCGGCCCCCGGTCGCCACGAACACCTCCCAGTCGTACCGGTCGCCCTGGAACAGCACGGGCCGCCGCCAGGCGTCCAGCCCGACGACGACCACCGGACCCCGGTACTCGCGGTCACCCATCACACGCCCGCCTCTCCACTGCCGTTGTCACTGCCGTCGTCGCTGCCGTTGCGGCACTCGAACCACACCGTCTTGCCCCCTTCGAGCCGATGCCCCACGCCCCACTTGTCGACGACGGCGTCCAACAGCACGAGCCCGCGCCCGCGTTCGGAGTCGGGCGCCAAGTCGTGCCGTACGACGGGCCGTTGCACCACTCCGTCCCCGACCTCGACGCGCACCCCGGACTCGACCTTCCGCACGAGCACCGTGGCCCGCCGGTCCGGTACATGCCGTACGACGTTGGAGAGCAGCTCGGTGATGCCGAGTTCGACGGCATCGGACAGTTCGGCCATGTCCCACTCATCGAGGAGAGAGCGACAGATAAAGCGGATGTGGTGGGCCGAGTGATCACCAACGGTGAGGGTCATCCGGTGCTGGGGAGGGGGAATCCACCCCAGAATCAGCGAAGGAAAGTAGCCGTTCACACCACAAGCGTGACGCAACGCCACTACTGTGAGCGACAGATTGGGCGCAACCCGTGAAAGGGTTCGCTTTAGGCTTCAAGTAGGGAGCTGCACGCACATGACCAACACCACCCAGCTTGACGACCTCGACCCCAGCGCCTCGCCACTCCACTTCTACGGCTACGAGTTGCGGCGCTGCCGCGAGGGTGCGTGCCTGACGCAGAAGCAGTTGGGGCAAGTCCTCGGCTATACCTCGTCGCTGGTTGGCCAGATCGAGACGGCGAAGAAAGTCCCGACACTGGGCTTCAGCGAGCGATCGGATGCGGCGCTGGGGACCGATGGAATGTTCACGCGCCTCCATCCGCTGGTGATCCGCAGTCAACTACCGGCCTGGTTCCGGGAGGTGGCGGAGATCGAGGAACGCGCGTACGAGATCTGCGCCTACCAGAACTCCGTGGTCCACGGCCTGCTCCAGTCCGAGGACTACGCCGACGCCGTGATGGGCGGCTTCGACCCGAACGGCAAGGAGAACCGCCTCGCCGTACGGCTGGCACGCCAGCGCATCCTCGAAAAGGAGCAGGCGCCGGTTCTGTGGGTGATCCTCGGCGAGGCTGTGCTGTACCAGAAGATGGGCGGCGCCGACGTCATGCGAGGCCAACTTCAGAAACTGTTGGCCTTCGAGACGAACCCTCGGATCAACATCCAGATCCTGCCCTTCGACGTCGGCGCGCACGCGGGACTAGCAGGCTCATACACACTCTTCCGATGCGCGAACGACCCGGACATCATCTATAGGGAGGGCATCGGGACTGGGTATTCGAGTGCTGACCCGGACCTCTTTCAAAACGCTGCGCTCCGTTACGATCATCTTCGAGCCGCCGCCCTCTCCCTGAAAGACTCGGCGGAGCTGATCCGACGGGTGATGGAGGAACGCTATGAAGAACAACGCGATCGCGGCATGGACCCAGTGGCGTAGGTCCAGCTTCTCCAGCGACGAAGGCGGCGAGTGCATCGAATGCGCCCCCCTCGGCCCCCTCGCCTGGCGTAAGTCCAGCTACTCCACCGAAGAAGGCGGCGAGTGCGTGGAAGTCGCCCTACCCCCCACCCCCTCCATATCCATCCGCGACTCAAAGAACCCGGCGGGGCCACAACTCACCCTCACCCCCGCCGCGTTCAACAGCTTCCTCAGTTGGACGGCGGCCTCAGCAGGCTCCGCCTGAACTCTCCCCCTCCGGCAGATACAGCGCCCTCTCCTGCTCGCTCAAATCCCGCTGGACCGCCCGGCAGATGCCGGTGATCGCCTGCCCCGGTCCGGGGAGCGACGCGTCCCACAGGCGTAGGCGGCCCTCGGAGTCGCCCGTGGCGAGGGTGTGGCCATCGGGGCTGAAGGCCATCGCGTCGGGCCCGCCGGAGTGACCGGCGAGGCTCGCGCGGGCGAACCCCGTGTCGACGTCCCACAGACGGACCGTGCTGTTCATCGCGGCGGTCGCCAGTGTGCGGCCGTCCGGGCTGAACACCACCTTGACCGGCGCTTCCGAGGTACCGGCGGTGAGGGTGTTGTCGAGGCGCCCGGTGTCGGTGTTCCACAGACGGGCCGTGCCATCGGAGCTGCCGGAGGCGAGCGTACGGCCGTCCGGGCTGAACGACAGGGACTCGACCTGCCGGTACATGACGAAGTCGTCGGCCGAGGTGGGCGTGGGGGTGGGGCGCGCGGCGGGGTCCGTGAGGGTCGTACGGACCCGGCCGGTGGCGGCGTCGCGGAGCTGGATCTTCTCGTCGTCGCCTCCGCCGAGGGCGAAGACGTCACCGGTGGGGCTGAAGGCCACCGGCCCGCCTTGGTCGTAGCGGGGGAAGGAGACCCGTGCGCGGCCGGTCTCCACATCCCACAGGGTCAGCCCGTCGCCTACCGTCACCAGGGTCTTTCCGTCAGGGCTCAACGCCATGTTGTTGACGAACTCGCTCGGGAGCGTGCTCCGCAGTCGGCGGCCGGTGACGTCCCACAGCTCGACCCTGGCGTCGTCGGTGAGGATGAGGGTCTTGCCATCGGGGCTGTGGAGCAGGGACTCGACCATGGCCAACTCGCCGTCGAGTGTGGCCTCGGTGCGGCGGGTGGCCGTGTCCCACAGCCGCACCGTGCCCTCGATGTTCATGAATTTCGCGCCCATGCTCGTGTCGTCGACGCTGGCGAGGGCGAGCGTGTCGCCTTCGGGGCCGTACGCCAACGACCGGAGCCTGCCGCCGGGGACGGTCACCGTCGTCCGGGGCCGATGCCCGCTCACGTTCCACACCCGTACGCTCACCCGGTCGCGGCCCGCGAACTGGCTTGCCTCGTTGCCCGCCGCCACCCGCTTGCCGTCCGGGCTGAACGCCACCGACATCACGGGGGTGAGATGGCCGGTGAGGGTGGTCGTGGTCCGCCCGGAGGCGAGGTCCCACAACCGCACCGTGCCGTCGTAGCTGCCGGCGGCCAACGTGTCGCCGTCCGGGGCGAAGTCCATGGTCTCCACGCGGCTGCTGGCACTGGTGAGGGTGGTCCGCAGGGTGCCATCGGCGGTGTTCCAGAGGTGGACCGTGCCGTCCTCGGTGCCGGTGGCGAGGGTCTTGCCGTCATCGCTGAACGCCAGCGAACTCACCACCCCCGTACCGCTCTTGAGCGTGAACAGCACCCGCCCGGTGCCAAGGTCCGACAGCTGGGCCGTATGGTCCCGGGTGCTGGTGGCGAGGGTGCGCCCGTCCGGGGAGAACGCGGCGGCCATCTCCAGGCCGGTGGGGGCCTTGAGGCGCGTGACGACCCGGCGGTCGGCCACGTCGTACACCTCCCCGGTCTCCCGTACGGCCAACGCCCGGCCGTCATGGGAGAATCCGACCCCGGCCAGGCTGTTCTCCTCGCCCACCTTGACCGTGAGCGTGGCCCGCACCCGCCCGGTCGTCGCGTCCCGCAGCCGCGCCTCCTCGCTGCCGCTGGTGATGAGACTCCTGCCGTCCGGGCTGTAGGCCACACCGCGTACGAGAGCGGAACCGCCTGCGCTGAGCACCTTCCGGGTACGTCCCGTCGCCGTGTCCCACAGTCGTGCCGTGCCGTCGAAGCTGCCGGTGACGAGCGTCCCGCCATCGGGGCTGTAGGTGAGCGTGCTCACGGTGCCGGTGTGGCCGGTCAGCCGGTGTTCGAGCGGCACGGCCGAGGCGGCGTACAGGCTCCGGGTGGCCTCGCGGGTCGGGCTCGTGCGGTACGCCTTGATGGCGAGGAGTGCGGCCAGGTCGGTGTCGCTGTCCAGCAGGGCGGTGGACTGGGCGGCCAACTGGCGTGACAGGCCCTGGCGTTGGGCGTCGACGGCGGCCTGGCGCTGTGAGTAGGCGACGGCCGTGGCGGTCAGGGCGAGGGCGAGGAGACCGGCGAGGGCGGTGACGAGGACACGCAGCCGACGCGTGGTGCGGGCGGCGGCCCGCTCCTCCTGTTCGAGTGCGGCGACACTGGCGCCGAGGAAGGCGGCTTCCAGAGCGGTGAGGTCGTCGCTGTGCTCCTGACCGCCGAAGTACTCGCGCGCCGTGGCCAACCGGCTCCCCCGGTACAGCGCCCCCGCGTCCCGCCCCAGCTCCTCCCAGGCCCTGGCCGCCTCCGTCAGCTGCCGATGCGCCCGCAGCCGGTCCCGGTCCTCCTCGATCCAGCCGCGCAACCGGGGCCACGCGGTGATGAGCGCCTCATGGGCCAGCTCCACGCCGGCGTCGTCGGGAACGGCGGAGTCGTCGAGTGTGAGCAACCGGCCCCGGGTGAACGCCTCCAGCACCTGGGCGACCGCCCGGCCGCCGGTGCCCGTGGCCGTGCCGGTCGTCCCCAACTCGGCCCGGGTGGCGGGCCGCCGGGTGTCCGGGGTGCCGTCGCCGGGCGAGATCAGCCGCAGCAACATCCGCCTGGCGATGGCCGCCTCGCCCTCGTCGAAGCCGCTGTGGATGTCCTCGGCGGTCTTCGCGATGGCCCCTTCGAGCCCACCGGCGGCCTCGTACCCGGCCAGAGTGAGCGTCTTGCCCCGTCTGCGCCGCCAGGTCTCCAGCAACACATGCGACAGCAACGGCAACCCGCCGGGCTCATCGCTGATCTCCTCCACCAGCCGCGTCGTCAGCGCCCGCTCCACGGTCAGCCCGGCCCCGGCCGCCGGCTTGACGACGACATCCCGCAACTCCGCCGAACTCATCGGCCCCGCCAGCAGATTGGCGTCCCCCAACGCCTCCGCCAGCTCCCGATGCTCGGCACAACGCCCGTAGAAATCCGCCCGCACGGCGATCAGCACCCGCAACCGGCTCCCCGGCTCCCGGGCGGTCAACAACAGATCGATGAACCGGGCCCGCTCGGCGGAGTCATGGCAGAGGGTGAAGACCTCCTCGAACTGGTCGATGATGACGAGGGTGTCACCGACCTCACGGGTGCCACCGTCCCTACGGGGGCCACCGTCCCCACGGGAGTCGCCGCCCTCAGCGGATTGGCCATCCCCACGGGAGTCGCCGTCCCCACGGGGGCCACCGTCCCCACGGGAGTCGCCGCCCCCACGGGAGTCGCCGCCCTCAGCGGATTGGCCATCCCCACGGGAGTCGCCGTCCCCACGGGGGCCGCCGTCCCCACGGCCGTCGCCGCCCTCAGGGGATTGGCCATCCCCACGGCTGTCACCGCCCCTACGGCCGTCGCCGACCCCACGGGAGTGGCCATCCCCACGGGAGTCGCCGACCCCACGGGAGTGGCCATCCCCACGGGAGTCGCCGTCCCCACGGGAGTGGCCATCCCCACGGCTGTCACCGCCCCTACGGCCGTCGCCGACCCCACGGGAGTGGCCATCCCCACGGGAGTCGCCGCCCTCAGGGGATTGGCCATCCCCACGGCTGTCACCGCCCCTACGGCCGTCGCCGACCCCACGGGAGTGGCCATCCCCACGGCCGTCGCCGACCCCACGCGTACCGCCGCCCCCGCTGGAGGCAACGGCGTCCTCGACGATGTCGTACGTCCGGGAGAGTTGATCGCCGGGCGTGAGAATCCGTATCCCGGAGAGCTTCGGCCCCTCCCCCTTCGCCTCCCGCAGCACAGGGATCAACCCGGCGCGCAGCAGCGACGACTTGCCGATCCCGGACGGTCCGAACACCGCCGCGAACCGGCGTCGGCCCATCAGCGCGACCAGCTCCCGGGTCAGCCGCTCCCGGCCGAAGAACAGCCCGCTGTCACCGGTCCCGAACCGGGCCAGCCCCCGGTACGGCGGCTCGGCCCCCTCCTCGTCCTCCCCGGCTTCTTGGGCGGCGACTTCCTCGACGGCCTGCCGCCACCGCTCCTCCCACTCCCCGGGGTCGCCCCCGCAGGCCGCCGCGAACGCGAGCGTCACCGGCAGCGTGGGCAACTGCTCCCCGCCCGCCGCCTGGGACAGCGTGGTGATCGAGTAACCGGCCCGCTCGGCCATCACCCGATAGGTGAGCCCACCCGCCTCCGTCCGCAACTTCCGCAACTCGAAGGCGAACCGCTGCACCGGCCCGGCCCCAGGATCGACCGGCACCTCTCTACGCCCCGCCACGGTTCCGTTCCCTTCCCAGCACCCCCGTACGACGTCGAACGGCCAACCTACGCGACGGCCGACGAAGCGGAGAGATTGCCTCCGGCCATTGTTTGGCCGCCGGAACACCCCTGCCAAACAATGCGCGACCCGGTGAAATGAAGAATGTGAGCGGCACGGGGGATCGCTCGCACAGGGGGATCACGGGGGATACGGGGGAATCGGGCGGCAACGGGGGTCGCTCGCGGGGAGGGGCCCTGTCGGCCGGAGCCAACCGACCGGCAGGGCCTCGTCCTTGTACGGCATCCTCGTACGGCGTCCGCAGCGGGGACGTACGAGCGGCGGGCCTCCCACGCCCACCGATGCTTACCGGCGCCTACAGGCGCTGAAGAATCGTCCCCGTCGCCAACCCGCCCCCGGCGCACATCGTGATGAGCGCGAACTCCTTGTCCGTGCGCTCCAGCTCATGCAGCGCGGTGGTGATCAGCCGCGCGCCGGTCGCCCCGACCGGATGCCCGAGCGCGATGCCACCCCCGTTCACATTCACTTTCTCCAAGCCCTGCTCGAAGACCCGCGCCCAGCTGAGCACCACGGACGCGAACGCCTCGTTGATCTCGACCAGGTCGATGTCCTTGAGCGACATCCCGGCCTTGCCGAGCACGGCCTTGGTGGCGTCGATCGGCCCGTCGAGGTGGAAGTGGGGGTCGGCGCCGACGAGCGCCTGGGCGACGATCCGCGCCCGGGGCCGCAGCTTCAGCGCCCGCGCCATCCGCTTGGACGCCCACATGATCGCCGCCGCCCCGTCGCTGATCTGCGAGGAGTTGCCGGCGGTGTGCACGGCGGTGGGCATGATGGGCTTCAGCCGGGCCAGCCCCTCCATGGACGTGTCGCGCAGCCCCTCGTCCCGGTCCACGAGCCGCCACATACCCTGTCCGGCCGCCTGCTCCTGCTCCGTCGTGGGCACCTGGACCGCGAACGTCTCCTTCTTGAACCGCTCCTCGGCCCAGGCGGTGGCCGCCCGCTCCTGCGAGAGGACCCCGAGGGAGTCGACGTCCTCGCGCGTCAGCCCACGGTGACGGGCGATCCGTTCCGCCGCCTCGAACTGATTGGGCAGATCCACGTTCCACTCATCGGGGAACGGCTTCCCGGGCCCGTGCTTGGACCCCGACCCCAACGGCACGCGTGACATGGCCTCGACGCCACAGCTGATCCCCACGTCGATCACCCCCGCCATGACCATGTTGGCCACCATGTGCGAGGCCTGCTGGGAGGAGCCGCACTGGCAGTCGACGGTCGTCGCGGCCGTCTCGTACGGCAGGCCCATGGTGAGCCAGGCGGTGCGTGCGGGGTTCATGGACTGTTCGCCGGCATGGGTGACCGTACCGCCGACGATCTGTTCGACGCAGTCGGCGGGGATACCGGTACGGCCGAGGAGTTCGCGGTAGGTCTCGCCCAGGAGGTAGGCGGGGTGGAGATGGGCGAGCGCGCCACCGCGCTTGCCGATGGGCGTGCGTACGGCTTCGACGATCACGGGTTCGGCGGGCATGGGTGCGGGGTCCTCTCCTCCGGAACCACAGAACTACGGAACCACAGAACTACGGAACTGCGGAGCACATAACTAGTACGCGTTCTAGTTCTGTTCAGCAGTGTGCTGACGGCGGCTCCGCCACCGCAAGGGGCGTGCGGCAATTGGGAAGGCCCTACCCCTTGCTACTTCTAGAACCCGTTACTACGGTCACCGCGAATCCAAAAGCTGATGCTCCGTCAGGAGTTGCCGATGCCCTGTCCAGCGCTGCCCGACGGGTTCGACTTCACCGATCCCGATCTGCTGCACCACCGCGTCCCCCTCCCGGAGTTCGCCGAACTGCGCCGCACGGAACCGGTCCACTGGATTCCGCAGACCCCCGGTGTCGCGGGCTTCGAGGACGAGGGCTACTGGGCCGTCACCCGGCACGCGGACGTCAAGTACGTCTCCACGCACCCCGAGTTGTTCTCGTCCTACCTCAACACGGCGATCATCCGCTTCAACGAGCACATAGAGCGCGACGCCATCGACGCCCAGCGTCTGATCCTGCTCAACATGGACCCGCCGGAGCACACCAGGGTGCGGGGCATCGTGCAGCGGGTGTTCACCCCCCGGGCCATCCGCGCCCTGGAGGACGCCCTGCGCACCCGGGCCCGCAACATCACCGAGGAGTCCGTGGCCCGCTCCGGCCCCTTCGACTTCGTCACCCAGGTCGCCTGCGAACTCCCCCTCCAGGCCATCGCCGAACTGATCGGCATCCCCCAGGAGGACCGCATCCGGATCTTCGAGTGGTCGAACCGGATGATCTCCTACGACGATCCCGAGTACGCCATCACGGAAGAGGTCGGCCAGCAGTCGGCGATGGAACTCATCGGCTACGCCATGAACATGGCCGCCGACCGCAAGCAGTGCCCGGCGAAGGACATCGTCACGACCCTGGTCGCGGCCGAGGACGAGGGCAACCTCGCCTCCGACGAGTTCGGCTTCTTCGTCCTGATGCTGGCGGTGGCCGGCAACGAGACGACCCGCAACGCCATCACCCACGGCATGCACGCCTTCCTCACCCACCCCGACCAGTGGGACCTCTACAAACGCGAACGCCCCGCGACGACCGCCGAGGAGATCGTCCGCTGGGCGGCCCCCGTGAACTCCTTCCAGCGCACGGCCACCCAGGACACCGAACTGGGCGGCAAACTGATCAAAAAGGGCGACCGGGTGGGCATCTTCTACGCCTCCGCCAACCACGACCCGGAAGTCTTCTCCTCCCCCGACACCTTCGACATCACCCGGGACCCCAACCCCCACCTCGGCTTCGGCGGCGGAGGCCCCCACTTCTGCCTCGGCAAGTCCCTCGCCGTCCTCGAAATCAACCTCATCTTCAACGCGATAGCCGACACCATGCCCCAACTGAAACTGGTCGGCGACCCCCGCCGCCTCCGCTCGGCATGGATCAACGGCGTGAAGGAACTCCAGGTCAGCGCCGTATAGCCGGTCCCCTAGGATCGCCGGCATGGCGCTGCGACCCGTTCACGTGATCATGAAGGCCCTTGATCCCCCGGCCGTCGGCCGGTTCTGGGCGGAAGCGCTCGGCTGGACCGCCTACAGCCCCGGCGTGACCACCTACGTCGGACCCGCCGGCGGCCTCGTCTGGCCGCACCCGGTCGCGATCGGCATCGACCTCGTTCCCGACCCGGAACCCAAGACGGCGACGAAGAACCGGGTGCACCTCGATCTCGCCACCACCTCCGCCGCCCACCAGGCGGAGTTGGTCGCACGCCTTGAGGCTCTCGGCGCGACACCCGCCGACGTGGGCCAGGGCGATGTGCCGTGGACGGTGCTCGCCGACCCGGAGGGCAATGAGTTCTGTGTGCTGGAGCCCCGGGAGACCTACCGGGACACCGGGCCGATCGCCGCGGTGGTGATCGACTGCGCCGATCCACGGGCCATGGGCCGGTTCTGGGGCGAGGCGATGGACTGGACCCTGCGCGAGGTGTCCGGCGACCAGGCGGTGCTGCGCTCCGCCGAGGACGTCGGCCCCTACGTCGAATTCCTTCGCACGCCCGCCGGGAAGACCGTGCCGGACCGCGTCCATCTCGACCTGCTGCCGTACCCCGGTGACGACCATGCGGCGGAGGTGGCCCGGCTGCGGGCGCTCGGCGCCACCGACCTCGACGTCGGCCAGGGCGACGTCCCGTGGACGTGCCTGGCCGACCCGGAGGGCCACGCGTTCTGCGTCCTCACCCCGTCCTGACGGGGCGACCAGCCCTAGACCGGTTCCTGGCGGCTCGCCTTCCGCAGGTCCGGCTCCGGTTCCTCCCGTACCGCCACCTCCGTCACGGTCCTCGCCCTCGGCCCCGTCAGCAGGTAGGTGATGCCGAAGCCCGCGCCGACCACCGCCGCGCCGCCCACCGCGTCGAGAATCCAGTGGTTGCCGGTGGCGACGATGGCGGCGACCGTGAAGGTGGGGTGGAGGAGGCCGAGGGCCTTCATCCACCATCTCGGGGCGATGATCGCGATCGTCAGACCGCACCACAGGGACCAGCCGAAGTGCAGGGACGGCATCGCGGCGTACTGGTTGGTCAGTTCGGTGAGTTTGCCGTAGTCCGGCCTGGAGAAGTCCTGGACGCCGTGGATGGTGTCGATGATGCCGAGGCCCGGCATCAGACGCGGCGGAGCGAGCGGGTAGAAGAAGAAGCCGATCAGGGCCAGGACCGTGGTGAAACCGATGGCCGTGCGGGCCCAGCGGTAGTCGGCGGGGCGGCGCCAGTACAGGACGCCCAGGATGGTCAGCGGGACCACGAAGTGGAACGACGTGTAGTAGAAGTCGAAGAACGCCCGCAGCCAGTCGACCTTCACCACCGCGTGGTTGACCCAGTGCTCGATGTCGATGAACAGGGCCTTCTCGACGGAGAGGATCTGCGACGCGTGCTCCTCGGCCACCGCCCGGCTGCCGGTCGCCTCCAGACGGGTGCGCTGGTACACCGCGTAGGTGACGCGGATCAGGAGGAGTTCCAGGAGGAGGTTGGGGCGGGTGGCGACCCGGCGCAGCAGCGGGGCCCAGCTGAAACGGGTGTCGGCCTTCGGCGCGTACGCGGTGGGGATCGGTCTGCGGTAGTACTCCGAGGTGCGCGACAGGAACGGTACGACCAGCGCGGCGGCCAGCGCGGCCAGCAGGACGACGTTGTCGCGGAAGGGATGCAGGGCGCCCATGTTCGGCACCATCATCTTCGCCGGCAGGGTCATGACGAGGACGACGGCGACCGGCCACACATAACGCGACGAGGCCTTTTTGCCGACCCGGCCGACCACCGCCAGCAGCACCCACAGCAGCTGGTGCTTCCAGGAGGTGGGGGATACGGCGACCACGACACAGCCGGTGATCGCCACCGCCAGCAGCAGCTGGCCGTCGCGGGCGTAGTGGATGGCCCGGCGCATACCGAGGACGGCCACGGCCGCGGCGAGCGCGAAGAAGAGCGCGATCTCCAGCGGGCCCTCCAGGCCGAGGCGGAGCAGCGCGCCGTGCAGGGACTGGTTGGCGAGGTCGTCCGCCCGGCCGCCGAGGCCGACACCGGCCAGATGGTGCACCCAGTACGTGTACGAGTCGCGCGGCATCGCCGCCCACGCGAGCGTGGTGGCCCCGGCGAACGTGACCCCCGTGGCCGTGGCGGCCTGGCGGCGGCCGGTGAACCACAGCAGGGGGATGAACAGCAGCACGGTCGGCTGCAGGGCCGCGGCCAGACCGATGCAGAGCCCGCTCCAGCGCTCGCCCCGCACCGCGAAACAGCCCGCGAGCACCAGCAGCACCGGGATGATGCTGGTCTGGCCCAGGTAGAGGGTGTTGCGCACCGGCAGCGACAGCATCAGCAGGGTGACCGCGACGGGCGCCGCGAGCAGCGTGGAACGCCTGGTCACCGGCTGGGGCAGGGCCCGCGCGGCGACCAGACCTAGGGCGACGACCAGCAGGAGGGTGCCGAAGGTCCAGCCCCAGCCGAGCGCCTGTTCGGCCGTTCGGGTGAGTGGCTTGAGGACGAGGCCGCCGAAGGGCGTACCGGTGAACCTCGTCGAGTCGTACAGCGAGCCGTTCACATGCAGGACTCCGCTCGGCCCGACCCAGGTCTCCAGATCCGTCAGCCGCTCGCCTCTGGGCGTGCCCAGCACGACCGCGATCTGCCGCACCGCCAGGACCCCGGCGACCAGCCACAGCACCGCCCTGACCGTACTCAGCCGCGCCGCCGTCAGGCCCGTGCCCGTGGCACCGCCCGGCCTGCTCCGCTCCGCGTTCGTCGCCACGCCCTGTTGTCCTCCCGCCCCGTTGCCGTCCCGTCGAGGAGGCTCGGACCGCCCCCCGCTGTGAGACGCGGGCAACCCTCGCTTCACCTGAGGGTCGCCCTTGTTTTGTCCGGATGACGATAGTGCGCGGAAGGTCGTCTGCCATCTCGGGGGGCGCGGCTGGGATCACGGATACGCGGTGGCCCGTCACGGACAGGGGGCGGCGGATCACGGATGCACATCACTGGTACGGCTGTGACGGGGCACGGACAAACAGCTGGGAGCATGTCTGCGAGCAGGTCGCGGGCCCGTACGGGGCCGCGGCGAGCACAACGGTGAGCATGGACGCACGGCAGAGGGAGCACGGGGGATGAACGGATTCGTACGGGGGCGCACGCGTTCCGGTTCCGGGGAGCGGGTGGCGCGCGGGGCACCCGGGCGGCTGCTGGTCGTGGTGCTGGCGCTGCTCGGGTTCCAGCTGGCCTCGTTCGTGGCACCGGCGTACGCCTGCGGCTGTGGCGCGATGGTGCCGGACGCCGAGCGGAACGTGTACGTCAACCGCGAGACCTCCCTCGTCCGCTGGGACGGCGGCGAGGAACAGATCGTGATGCGGCTGACGGTCGCCGGTGACGCCCGTACGGCGGCCTGGATCATGCCGGTGCCGAACCGGGCCACCGTGGAGCTGGGCGACGCCACCCTCTTCGACCAGCTCACCGAGGAGACCGCCCCCGAGTACGAGACCCGGGAGTACTTCTGGCCGCGCTCCGGCGACTGGCCGTTCGACGAGACCGATGGCACCTCGGCGGGGGCCGCGCCCGGCGCGGACGGCCGTGTGGACGTCGTCGACCGCGAACGGCTCGGCCCGTTCGACGTGGCCCAGCTGACCGCCACCGACTCCGGCGCCCTCGCCGACTGGCTCGACGAGAACGGCTTCCAGCTCCCCGAACGCCTCGACACCGCCCTGGAGCCGTACGTCCAGCAGAAGTGGGAGTACGTGGCGATCAAGCTGGCCCCGGAGCACGCGTCCGGTGACACCCCGCTCGCCGGCACCCTCGACCCGCTGCACCTCACCTTCGCCAGCGAGGAGCCGGTGTACCCGATGCGGCTGTCCCGCCTCGCGACGACCCCGCAGGCCCTCGACCTGTACGTCCTCGCCGGGCACAGGATGCGGCTCGGTTCGGCGATCGGGGGCGACGAGCCGGAGGTGACGTTCGCCGGACGCGTCGTCACACCCGACGGGGCGCTGGGCGCGCTCAGCGGGGGCGACACGGACTATCTGACCGCGTTCGAGCAGGACTTCCCGCAGCCGGAGCGGATCTCCGGCGACCACACACTGCGCCGGGCGGCGACCGACGAGCCCTACCGAGAGGTGATCTACGTGAACGACATGTGGACCGTGGCCGGCATCCCCGGCTGGCTGTTCTCCTTCGGCATCGGCATCGGCATCCTGGCGATCAAGGCGGTGGCGGTCGGCATCGTGCTGCGCCGAAACGCGAAGCGACAGCTGCCGCCGGTCCCTCCGGGGGTGTACGGGGCGGGGGGCTATCCGGCGCCGGGTGTGTATCCGACGGGGGCGTACCCGCCGGGGGCTGCCGTGGCGCCGGGCACGTACGCGCCGGGGGCGCACGGGGCGCAGGTGCCGGGGGCGCACGGGGCGCAGGTGCCGCCGCCGGGTGGGCCGGGGCAGCCGGGCACGTATCCGGCGGGTGGGCCGGTGGCTCCGGGCGCGCACCAGCCGGGGGCTGCCACGGGACCGGGTGGGGCTGTGGCGCCGAACCAGGCCGGGGCGCCGGACGGGGACGCCGTGCCGCCCGCCGCGCCCGTGCCACCCGCCGCGCCCGTGCCTCCCGCGGCCGGAAAGACCGACTCCGCCGACTGAGCCCTTTACCGTCGATCTAGCCACAACACCCGACCGGTGACCGACCGGAGACCGACCCGTCCCCGACCGGTCACCCACCGGGCACCGACCGGACATCGATCAGCCCTGAAGGGCGTCAGAACCCCAGGGGCACAGGAGGCAGCGCTTCATGAGCGAGTCGAAGACCTGGGACGACGTCGACGACTACTTCATCACCCACCTCTCCCCCGACGACGAGCACCTGGCGGCGGCGATGCGCGACAGCAGGGCCGCCGAGCTGCCGCCGGCCAGTGTCACCGCCAACCAGGGCAAGTTCCTCCAGCTCCTGGCCCAGATCCAGGGCGCCCGGCGCATCCTGGAGATCGGCACCCTCGGCGGCTACAGCACGATCTGGCTGGCCCGCGCCCTGCCCGCCGACGGCCGGCTGATCTCCCTGGAGTACAGCCCGCTCCACGCGGAGGTGGCCTGCCGCAACATCGCGCGGGCCGGTCTGGACCCGCTCGTGGAGGTACGGGTGGGCCCGGCCCTGGAGTCGCTGCCCAAGCTCGCCGACGAGAACCCCGAGCCCTTCGACCTGGTCTTCATCGACGCCGACAAGGCCAACAACCCGCACTACGTGGAGTGGGCCCTCCGGCTCACCCGCGCGGGCAGCGTCATCGTCGTCGACAACGTCGTACGCGGCGGCCGGGTGACCGACACCGACTCCACCGACCCGAACATCCGGGGTACCCGCGCCGCGATCGAACTCATCGCCGCCCACCCCAAGTTGACCGGCACGGCGATCCAGACGGTGGGCGAAAAGGGCTACGACGGCTTCGCGTTGGCGAGGGTGCTGGACTGAGACGGCCAGGGCGAGGCCGCCGGAGCAGGGCCTCCCGGCCCCTCTCCTCCGCCCTTCCCCCTCCCCCGGTGTCGGTCAGGGCTCGTGGAAGAAGCCGACGTTGATGCTGCGGGGGGCGGTGCGGTCGACTATGACGAGTTCGCCGGAGCTGTTGGCGGGGAGCTTGGCCGTGCCGCCGTACGGGAGGGGCTGGGGCTGCTGGCCGAGGAGGGCGAGGCGGACCTCGGAGGAGGGGTCGGCGTGGGTGCCGCGCAGCCAGGTGACCTGCCAGGTGCCCTCGGGCCCGCACAGGAACTCCAGATGTACGCGTGATACGAACAGCCAGTCGTCCGGGGTCGCCAGGCGGCACACCGTCCGGTCCCGGCCCACCCGGAGCACGGCGCCCGGCTCGCTGGGCGCGTCGGCCATCTGCATCCCGGCCGTCGCCCCGGCGTCAGCCTCGGACACCGAGGCCATGGTGAGTTCGAGCACGTGCCGCTCCTTAGAGGTCCTTGAGGTCCACAGGGGCCAACGCCCCAATTGTCGTCGCACACGCCGCGCTTGGCGCACCGCCGCCGAATGATAATTCCCCAGCTCGTCCGGTTGTGTGGCCTCCGGCACAATGGACGCATGACCGAGCGAAAGCCACCCGGTGTCAGCTTCGAGTCCTTCGTCGACAAACAGATCCGCGACGCCGAGTCCCGAGGCGACTTCTCGTCCCTCCCGGGCGCGGGCAAACCGCTGCCCGACACCGACGTGCCCTACGACGATCTCTGGTGGGTCAAACAGAAGATGGCCCGCGAGGGCATGTCGGTACTGCCCCCGACCCTGGCCCTCCGCAAGGAAGCGGAGGACGCTTTGGCGGCGGCCGCCGAGGCCCCCTCCGAACGCGCCGTCCGCACAATCATCACCGACATCAACACAAAGATCCGCGCCATGATGTTCCGCCCCCCACCGGGCCCACCCCTGGGCCTGAAGCCGTACGACGTGGAAGCGGTGCTCCAGAACTGGCGGGAGCGGAACGCCTCATAGCTCGGGGGTGCGGGCAGGACGGCGACTGCGGGCCGTAGCGGGCTGGTCGCGCAGTTCCCCGCGCCCCTTAGGCATCCGGCCGGCACCCGGCAGCCACACGTCTCCCGCGTCCTCCTCCCCCCAGCTGCGTGCAGCTACATCCGCAACAGCCTCTCGGTCAGCTCGCGATAGTCCCGCAGGGCCAGGCGCAGTTGCTCGGTATCCCCGCTGTCGCCGGAGGCGGCCTCACGCCCGGGCTCGGCGGGCCCCTGCCAAGAGGCCCGCAACGTACGCCGACGTTGCTTCACCGCGTCACCGACCCGCGCCGCCACCTCCTCCAGCACATGATCGGCCTCCTCCACAGCCGTACGCGGCCCATCCACAAACCCACCGACCGCATGCCGCAGCCGCGACCCGAGCTTGTCGCACTCCTCGTGCGGCAACAGCCGCGCCCCGCCAGCGGTGTCGTCACGGTGATGCCCCGCCACGATGGGCGCCCCGGGACCACCGGTGGGATGGGTCGCGGAACCGCCGGAACCCGCGGCACCCGCAGAACCCCCGGCGCCTGTCCTCATGTCATCAGTCATGTCACTCATCCCCCTCAACTCCCCTTCGCATGACGCCTGGTGAACGCCCACGGCATAGGGGCCCGCCCCGGGGAACGACCGGAACGACCCTCGCGGTCCGCCCGTGCCTCCTCCCGGCGCCCCGCCGCCACAAGCTCGTCGAACAGCCCTCGCGCCTCGACCATGGCCTCGCGCATCTCCTCGGTGCCATCACGCCCCTCCGCGGCGCCCGGAGCGGTACGGGCCGCGCGATGCACCCGGCGATAGCCCTGCACATGGCGACCGTGATGCACGGACAGCGCCTCCAACCGGGCCTCGTAACGCTCCCCGTCGGGGAACCCCCGCGCCCCCGCCACCTCGCCGAGCAGCCGGTCCGCCTCCGCGACGGCCTCGCGCGGTGACTCGACGAACCGTTCCTGGGCCGCCGCCCAGCGGACCTCGTACCGTCGCCGCTCCTCGGCCCGCAGCGGCTGCCGCTCCAGCGACCCGTACCGTTTCAAGCGCTCTGTTAGCTCACACGCGGCGGCCCGTTCGTCGCCGTCGTGGCGGGCCAGGGTCCGGTCGTACTCCGGCCCGAACCGCCGCCTCAGCGAACCGCCGTCGCCGACGCCCGCACGGGCACGCGGCAGCAGCACGGCCGCGACGACGACAACGACCGCCACGATCACGATCAAAGCGATGATCATGCCTGTGGACATGAATGCCTTCCAGGTCTCCGGCCCGCCCTCCTCGGATCAGTGGGCCGCCTTCCGCACCGGGTCACCCGAACGTCCCGCTTCAAACAGCGGAAAAGGGCGCGCGCCCACCCCCACCGACCGCCGACAATGCCCGCCATGACCCGTACGACACCGGCATCCACCACACCCACGACAACGACCACGCCCCCGGCCGCCACCCCCGCCGGCGTCTGGACCGTCACCCCCGAGCCCTTCGACTCCCCCGTCGCCCTCGCGCTGTGGCGGGCGTACTACACCGAGGTCAGCGACCGCTGGTATCTGCTGCACGAGGGGCATGTCACGGACCCCGACGAGCTGGAGCGGGAGATCGCGGCGGACAGCGGAGCGTATCTCGCGCCGCCGGGCGGGGTGCTGTTGGTGGCGCGGTACGAGGGCGAGCCCGTCGGGACGGCGGGGGTGCGGCTGACGGACGACACGGCGACGGCCGAGCTGAAGCGGGTCTTCCTGCGCGAGGAGGCCCGTGGCAGGGGCGGCGCCGCCCTGCTGGTGGCGGCGGCCGAGGACGCGGCCCGCTCCCTCGGGGCCGAACGGATCGTCCTGGACACCCGTGGCGACCTGATCGAGGCCCGCACCCTCTACGCCCGCCTCGGCTACGAGGAGACCGAGCCCTACAACCACAACCAGTACGCGGACCACTGGTTCACGAAGGACCTGAGGTCGGCCTAGCGGTGCCCGGCCGATCCTCGTACGGCTGATCCGCACGCGGCCGAGCCCCGTGCGGCCGAGCCTCGTGCGGCCGCTCCGAGTCCGACCCGCACAACTCGGCGTTCAGCTCCTCCACGAGCCGGACCAGATGGGTCGGGCGGTCGGGCCCCCACCAGTCGCCCAGCAGTTCGGCCAGTGACTCCTCGCGGGCCTTGGCCAGCTTGTCGGCGGCCTCGTGGCCGGTGGTGGTCAGGATGAGGTCGAGGCCCTCGCGGCGGGCGAGCCCGCGCTCCTCCACCTGACGCGTCGCGGCCATGATCACTTCCAGCGGTACGGTGCTGCGCTCGGCGAGCACCGCGGGCTCGGCCCAGCCGTACCGTCTGATCCTCAGCAGCAGCCACCCGGCGGCGGGCAGCAGGTCGTAACCGGCCCGCGCGGTGATCGTCCGGTAGATCTCGCGCCGTCCCTCCCGCGATCCCAGCAGCGACAGCGCCCGGCACACCTCGTCGTAGGAGGACCGTTCGACGGGGTTGCTGGCGAAGGTCTCCGAGCCGTCCGGCGCGGTCACCGAGCCGCGCAGCCGGTCCTCGCGCAGCGCCAGGGCGAGGAGGAAGCCGAATACGGCGACGGGGGCGGCGTAGAGGAAGACGTCGGTGATGGCGGAGGCGTAGGCGTCGAGGACGGGCGGGCGCAGGGCGGAGGGCAGCTCGGCGATCTCGCGTGGGTCCGCCTTCAGCCCGTCGACGCTCACTCCGGGCGGCAGCGCGGTGCCCGCCAGCGCGTTCGTCAGCTTGTCGCCGAGCCGCCCGGCGAAGATCGTGCCGAAGACGGCGACGCCGAACGAGGCGCCGATGGAGCGGAAGAAGGTCGCGCCGGAGGTGGCGACGCCGAGATCCTTGTAGGAGACGGCGTTCTGCACGATGAGGACGAGTACCTGCATGACGAGGCCGAGGCCGGTGCCGAAGACGAAGAAGTAGGCGGCCATCTCGGCGTCGCCGCTGTCCGCGTCGAGTTGGTGCAGGAGCAGCAGCCCGAGGGTGGTGACGGCGGTGCCGGCGACCGGGAACACCTTCCAGCGGCCGGTGCGGCTGACGATCTGCCCGGAGAGCGTCGACGACAGCAGCAGCCCGAAGACCATCGGCAGCATATGGACACCGGACATCGTCGGTGTCACATCGTGCACGACCTGGAGGAACGTCGGCAGATACGTCATCGCGCCGAACATCGCGAAGCCGATGACGAAGCTGATCACGGCGGAGAGGGCGAAGGTGCGGACGCGGAAGAGCTTGAGGGGCAGTACGGGTTCGGCGGCCCGCCGCTCGACGGCAACGAAGGCGACGGCGAGCAGTACGCCCAGCACGGCCAGGCCGATGATCTGCGGGGAGCCCCAGCCCCAGGTGGTGCCGCCGAGGGAGGCGACCAGGACGAGACAGGTGGCGACGGAGGCGATGAGGAGGGTGCCGAGATAGTCGATGACATGGCGCTCACGGCGGCGCGGGATGCGCAGTACGGCGGCGATGACGGCCAACGCGACCGCTCCGACCGGCAGATTGACGTAGAAGACCCAGCGCCAGCTCAGATGCTGGGTGAACAGCCCGCCGAGCAGCGGCCCGAGCACACTGGTCGTGCCGAAGACGGCGCCGAACAGCCCTTGGTAGCGCCCCCGTTCGCGCGGGGGGACCAGATCGCCGACGATAGCCATCGACAGCACCATCAACCCACCGCCGCCGAGGCCCTGGACGGCCCGGAAGGCGATCAACTGGCCCATGTTCTGTGCCATTCCGCACAGTGCCGACCCGATGAGAAAAATCACGATCGCGGTCTGAAACAGCTTCTTTCGGCCGTACTGATCGCCGAGCTTCCCCCACAGCGGGGTCGCCGCCGTCGCCGCGAGCAGGTACGCCGTCACGACCCACGACAGATGCTCAAGACCGCCGAGATCGCTGACGATGGTCGGCAGCGCCGTCGACACGATCGTCTGGTCCAGCGCGGCCAGCAACATCCCGAGCAGCAGGGCGCCGATGGAGACGAGAACGTCACCGGTCACCTGTTCGGTGGGCGGGATGTCGTGACGCGGAGGGGCGGTCGGCACGGCGCCGGCGGGCCCGTCGCCGCTGCCGCCGTCCGTGTCGTCGATCTCGTCGGCCATGTAGACCTCCCGAGGACGCGTGGGTCTCGTACAGCGTCCCCAGTGTCCTCCTCGTCGGCTGTCCACTCCATCGTGATCGCTGTGACTGGTTCTGGCCTGTCGGACACATCCGGAATCAGTGATTCCTGGGGCGCCTGGGAGATTCTGTGACGGCCGTTTGCTTAAACTCTGGAGTCTTCACGGGGAGGGACGACACGTGAGTGAACCGAACAGCCATATATGCCCGGAATGCTCGGCCCCCAGGGGCCTGGACGGAAGCCCGTCCTGCGGCTGCGCCCGCCGTGTCTCAGAAGCGCTCCTCGAAACACGGACGGCGGAAGCCGCAGCCGCCGAGGACTTCGACCCTCTGCGCATCCGCCCGTATGTCGAGCTGGGGGGCGGGAAGCCCGATGAGCGGCGGGACGGCTATGGCTTAACGATTCAGCAGAGGCCGGCGGGGCCCGTTCCGGGCGGGCCCGGGGCGCCTGAGGACCCGCCCACGCTCGCGATACCGATGACCACGGCGATGCCGACGGTAGCGACGGGCACAGCGACACCGGCGGCCACGGCGGCGGGGACCACCACAGCGGGGACCACCGCACCGAGGGGCGCCGCGGCGGGGGCCGCGATCCCGCACCCCGACGAAGTACACCCGTTCGAGGGCCGGGACGGCGTCGGCGATGGCCCCGAGGGCTACGGGAGCGGCGGCCGGACCCCCGACACCCCCGAGCCGTACGACGCCCATGGCGCCCTCTCGCCCCCTCCGCCCTCCGCGTCGACCGCTCCACCCACCGGTCCGCCCTCCTCGCCGGGCCGGCCCTCCTCCCCCGGGCGCTCCTCGACCCCCGCCTGGGCGGCCGGCCCCCGCCGGCGCCGGCGTCGTACCGGCCTCGTCGTCGCCCTCGCCGGAACCGCCGCCGCGGGTGTCATGGCCGTAGCGGCGGTCACCAGCGGACTCTTCTCGTACGACAAGCCCGAGCGGGACAGCGCGCTGCCGGAGGATGTACGGGCGAGTGCGCCGGACACCTCGGTGGACGGGGACTCGACACCGGCTCAGACGGAATCCGGGGGCGACGGAACCGGAGGGGCGCCCGCGCCGACGACTCCGGCGGACGACCGGCCGCGCGCCGAGCCCACCGAGCGCCCCTCCCCGTCCCCGTCCCGGAACTCCCCCTCGCCCTCGGCGCCCGCCTCCGCCTCCCCTCCCCTCAGCAGCCCCAGCGCCTCGGCCTCGATCGGCGCGAACGGTTCCGGCGCGGACGACTCGGGCGCGGCGGACAGCCAGCCCGTGGACACCAAGGTGCTCCGCCTCGGCGACGACGACCCCGAGGTCATCGAACTCCAGCGCCGGCTCAACGAGTTGAGCTTCTACTTCGGCGACTACGACGAGAACTTCGACGCCCAGGTCGAGCAGGCGGTCATCGACTACCAGATCAAACGCCAGATCCCCGAGGCCCAGGAGGAGCGGGGCGTCTACGGCCCCGTCACCCGCGCCGCGCTGGAGTCCGAGACGACGGAACCGTGAGCCGCACGCGGCAGCGGCAGGCGCCTCGGGGCGGCTCTTGGGGACGGCTCTTCCGGGCGGCTCTTGGGGGCGCCCGGCGGGGTCGGCCACCGGGGTTCCGTACCCCTTGGTGCAGGATGAGGCCATGAGCATCGTCAAGATCAACGTCCTCACGGTTCCCGCCGAGCAGCGCGAGGTGCTGGAGAAGCGGTTCGCTTCCCGCGCCGGTGTGGTCGAGAGCTCCGACGGCTTCGAGTGGTTCGAACTGCTCCGCCCGGTCGACGGCACCGACAACTACCTCGTCTACACCCGCTGGCGCGACGAGGCCTCCTTCCAGGCGTGGATGGAGGGCCCGATGCGGCAGGCCCACCAGGGCGGCGGCGGTGGCGAGGGCGGCGAGCGGCCGAGGCCCGCCGCCACCGACTCCACCGTCTGGAGCTTCGAGGTCATCCAGCAGACCGGCCCGAAGACCGCCGAGGCCTGACCGTCCACCGCACGCCCCGACAGGTGACCTCCCGCGTGCGGGCGGTCACCTGTTCCGGTCCAGCACCTTGTCGTCGGCGGAGGCGTTGCCCGTCATCCCGTTGACGGCCGCCTGGAGCCGTAGCCAGGTCGGGTCCGTACCGGCGGCGGTGGTCACCGTAGCCAGGTCGTCCGACTCCCAGGTCCGGGTCCCGTCGGTCAGGACGAGATGGGACTCCAGATCGCCGTCGGGGTCGTCGGGGACCTCGGAGGTGGCCTCCAGGAAGGCGGTGACCGCGGCCCTGGCCGAGTCGC
Source organism: Streptomyces sp. NPDC002643 (assembly GCF_053592555.1). Classification (NCBI taxonomy): domain Bacteria; kingdom Bacillati; phylum Actinomycetota; class Actinomycetes; order Kitasatosporales; family Streptomycetaceae; genus Streptomyces; species Streptomyces sp. NPDC002643. Next base: position 134,688 of record NZ_JBSFVY010000021.1, on the reverse strand, counting down.
GGCGGGCGGCCTCCACGCCGGCGGAGTCCACGGCCGTGCCCCTCGCGGAACCGGCGTCCACGGACAGGAGTACGAGTTCGCCACCGCTGCCCGCGACGACGAGTCCGCCCGTGGCCATGGCGCCCAGCGCGGAGACCCGGGAGCCGGTCAGCACCTCGTGCTCGACCGCGTTGTCGGCGTCGATGTCGATCTCGACGAGGGTCCCGGTCGGCGTCCCCACCCAGAGCACACCGGGTTCGGCCCCGAACGCGATGTTGTGCCGCGACCACGCCCGCATCTGCGCGCGCCACTCCTCCGGATACGGGTAACCCGGGCTGGGCGCACCGAGGTTCGTCGCCAGAACGCGTTGCAGCGAGGGAAACTCGAACACTTCCAGTGAGTTGTCGTACGCGTTGCCGCGTATCGCGAAATGGCGTCCGTCCGCGCTGAACACCGGCTTCTCGTAACCGTCGCAGTCGAGGATCAGCGCCCGGCGCAGTATGCGCATGGCGGCCGGTGTCGTCCCTCGGTCGACGCGCGCGAAGAGGCCGATGGTGGCGCCCTGGTCGCTGAGGTAGGTGAGCACCAGCCCTCCGGCGGGATGCTCCGCCACCCCGGTGTCCCACCACGGTCCGATACCGACCGTGCCCGAGTCGAGGTCGAGGACGTCGGAACTCTCCCAGTCGTCCTCCTCCTCGCGCCGTGACGAGGGCGACGCCCACAGGGTGCGTCCGTCCGGGGCGAACGCCAGATCGTGGTAGTGGACGTCGGGCAGTGGCTCGGCCGGCGCCGAGAGCCCGTCGGGGGTCCAGCGCACGACTCCGTCCTCGTCCGCCACCATGAGCAGCGGGCGCTCCGGATGCCATGCCACCGCCGGTCGCCGCCGCTGCTGAGCCCACCCGTCGCTGCCGGCGTACACGGTCGACTCGGCGCCGACGGTGGCGAGTTGGCGTAGGCGCCCGCCCTGGCCGTCCCAGATGTGCACGGCCGGGCGCTCCGAGTCCAGGCCGGCGATCAGGGGAAGTCGCGGATGGCACACCACTCGTTCGACGAAAGGTCCACGGGCCACGCGCACACGCGCCACAGTCTCAAGAACAGTCACGCGCACACCGTAGTTCTCCAATCCATCGGGTACCCACAAAAAGGTGGGTACTTGGCGGTCCGTCCGAGCCGCGCCACCCTTGGGGAGGGCGGTCGAGCAACCGCCCGGAACGCATAAGGGAAGCGGACGTGAAATGCGGGTGGCGACAATGTGACCACGGATTACGGGAGTTCACGCCCCCGACCGGGCCGCCGACCGGTCCTCCGACCTGGCCTCGACGAGTTTCTCCAGACGGCGGTGGCCCCAGTCGGAAAGGGGGCCCAGGGCCTTGGCGAGTTCCAGGCCGAAGTCCGTCAGTGAATACACGGTCTTGAGCGGCAGCACATCGTGCACCTCCCGGTGCACCAGCCCGTCCGTCTCCATCTCGCGCAACGCCTGAGTCAGCACTTTCTCGCTGATTCCCGGTAGCGACCGGCGTAATTCCCCGGGGCGTTGAGGCCCTGATTCCAGTAGCCAGAGCAGAGATGTCTTCCATTTGCCGTCGATCACGGCGATCGCGGCGGTCACCCCGCACACATTCGGGTCCTGGGCGCGGCTGCGCGTCATTCTCACCCCGTCCTTCGATGCACAATTACCCATTTTCTCAAGGGAGTCGAGCATGTCCTCGTTCACCGGCCACCCCACCCCCACGGTCACCGTACTCGGCCTCGGTCCCATGGGCCGGGCGCTGGCCGGCGCGTTCCTGGACGCCGGTGTGCGGACCACCGTCTGGAACCGTACGCCGGGCCGGGACACCGACCTGGTCGCGCGCGGCGCCATCGGTGCCGGGTCGGCCGAGGAGGCCGTCGCGGCGAGCGATCTGACCGTCGTCTGTGTCGTCAACCACGACGCCTCGGACGCGATACTGCGGCGGTCCGAGGTCACCGCCGCGCTCAAGGGCCGTACGGTCGTCGGTCTGAGCGCCGACACCCCGGACCGGGCCAGGGAGTCCGCCGACTGGGCCGCCGGGCACGGCATCCGCTACCTGGACGGGGCGATCATGTCGACGACCACCTCGGTCGGCACCCCGGAGGCGGTGTTTCTCTACAGCGGCCCCGCCGACCTCCATCGCGCCCTTCTGCCGGTGCTGAGCGCGCTGGGCGGCACCCACACCCATCTCGGCGAGGACTACGGCCGGGCGGCGGCGTACGACATCGCGCTGCTCGACATGTTCTGGACGGCGATCGCCGGTTACCAGCATGGCCTGGCGGTGGCGCGGGCGGAGGGGATCACCGCACGGGAGCTGCTGCCGCTGGCCCAGGGGGTCGCCGAACTCCTGCCGATGCTCTTCGAGGTGGGCGCGGAGCAGGTCGACAGCGGACGGCACTCCGGCGAACTGAACCCGCTCACCTCGGCCGTGTCGACCATGGCCCATGTCGTCCATGTCGCCGAGTCCCACGGCATCGACGCGGGCATCATGCGCGCCGCGGAGTCCGCCGCCCGCCGCGCCATCGACCTGGGCCACGGCGCCGACGGCTTCAGCAGTCTGACCGAGGGGTTCAGCCGTCTGACCGAAGGGTCCAGCCGTCGCGCCTGAGAAGCGGGCGTACGAGGCGCGGCGTACGAGGAGCGGGCGTACGAGGAGCGGGCGTACGAGGCACGGGCGCGCCGGGAACGGGTGTACGAGGTGCGGTCGGCGCTCGTCGGGGCGGTGTACGCGCTCCGGCCGACTAACCGATGCGCACCCGCAGCGTGCCGTCGCCCGCCGTCTCGACCCGTACCGCTCGCAGGTCCGGCACCACGACGTCCGGGCCGTGGAGGCGGGCCCGGTCGCCGACGCCCACGACCCGCATCCCTGCGGAGCGCCCGGCCTCGATACCGGCGCCGGAGTCCTCGAAGACGAGGCACTCCTCGGGGGCGACCCCCAGTTCGGCGGCGCCCTTGAGGAAGCCCTCGGGATCGGGCTTGCTGGCGCCGACGGACTCGGCGGTGACCCGTACCCCCGGCAGGGGCAGTCCGGCGGCGCCCATCCGGGCCGTGGAGAGGGCGACGTTCGCCGAGGTCACGAGGGCGTGCGGGAGTCCGGCGAGCGAGGCGAGGAACTCCGGGGCGCCCGGTATGGGGACGACGCCCGCCAGGTCAGCGGTCTCCTCGTCCAGCATCCGCGCGTTGTCGGCGAGGTTCTGCTCCATCGGACGGTCGGGCAGCAGCACCGCCATCGTGGCGTAGCCCTGGCGCCCGTGGACGACCGTGACGACCTCGTCGCCGTCCAGGCCGTGCCGGTCGGCCCAGCGCCGCCAGACCCGTTCGACCGCGGCGTCCGAGTTGACGAGGGTGCCGTCCATGTCCAGCAGGAGGGCACGGGCGGGCAGAACCATGGGCGCGGTGGGCACGGCGGCGGTCATCGGCGACTCCAAGCAGAGACTCCCGGCGGAGAGAGAACAAGGTGGTCCCGCCCGCCGGTCAGGGAAAACGGGCGGGAGCCACTTTGTTCCCTCACGGTACAAAACATCTCCGGCTCCCGCCACCACCCCGACCAACCCTTCACCTTCCGTTCAGAGCCTGTGTCATATCCCCGGCCAGAAGCCGCGTGCCCGGCCAGGGAAATGACACAGGCCCTCAGCCGGCGGCGGCCTCCCACAGGCTCCACACCCCGAGCCCCACCATCAGCACAGCGGCGATCCGGGTGATCAACCCCAGCGGCACCCTCTTCATCAGCGCCTTGCCCCCGACGATCCCCAGCCCGGCCACGGCCCACAGTGCGAGCACCGCGCCGAGGCCGACGGAGAGCGGGTCGTCGTAGCGGGCGGCGAGGTTCGCGGTCATGATCTGGGTCAGATCCCCGAACTCGGCGACCAGGATGAGCATGAAGCCCGCCCCGGAGACCTTCCAGAAGCTCTGGTTCTCGGGCCGCCGGATCTCCTCGTCACCCTCGTCCTTCTTCATCAGCAGCATCGCCGCGCCCGCCAGGAACAGCACACCGGTGAGCGCGTGCACGAGCCGCTGCGGCAGGAGCGTGAGCACGCTGCCCGCCGCCACGGCCAGCGCGACATGCACGGCGAAGGCGGCGGCGACACCGGCGAAGACGTACGAGGCGCGGTAACGGGTGCCGAGTACGAGACCGGCGAGGGCGGTCTTGTCGGGGAGCTCGGCGAGGAAGACGACGCCGAAGACGACCGCCATGACACTGAAGCTGATCAAGGTTTCCTCAATCGGTCGGGGCCACCCCACCGAGAGAAATCATTGCGCTGACGCGACGCGACACCTCGGCACGGCAGCACACACATCACCCGTACCGGACGGCACGGATGTGCACTGCTTTGCCGAAGGTCTCGCTGGCGAGCCGCCGAGGATGTCCGTCGAGGACGTCCACGGGTCCCGCTCCGGGCGCCGGCTCAGACGAGCTGAGCAGTATGTCGACGGTCCCGGCGAAGAGCTACTCCCCTTCTGCGCCGACCATCTTATGTCACGAACGCCGTCACTCACCTTTGTCACGAACGCCGTCACACATCTTGTCGTGTCATGAGCACGTCATTAACTTCTCACCAAACACACATCCGCCCGTAACACGGCGCGGCCACTCTTCAATCGCTCGCCCGCTCATCGCTCGTCAGCTCGCCGCACCGCACGACCGCATCCGTCCCCCCGAGCGCTCCAACACCCCCACCCCCCGAGGGAGTTCGCAATGTCGAAGTTCTACGCGCGTCGACGCACCAGCATACTCGCCGCTCTCACCGGACTCATAGCCTCGGTCGGACTGTTCAACAGCCCGACCGCCTCCGCCGCGCTCCCCACCCCCGTCAGCGCCTCCACCGCCCGCACGTACCTCTCCCAGCTCACCGTGGCCACCGAGGACCGCACCGGCTACGACCGGGACCTGTTCAACCACTGGATCACCATCAGCGGCACCTGCAACACCCGCGAGACGGTCCTCAAGCGCGACGGCGAGGACGTCGTCACCAGCTCCGCCTGCGCCGCCACCAGCGGCACCTGGTACTCCCCGTACGACGGCGCCACCTGGACCGCCGCGTCCGACCTGGACATCGACCACCTCGTGCCGCTGGCCGAGGCCTGGGACTCCGGTGCCGACAGCTGGAGCAGCGCCACCCGCCAGGCGTTCGCCAACGACCTCACCCGCCCGCAGCTCATCGCGGTCACGGACAACGTGAACCAGTCCAAGAGCGACCAGGACCCGGCCGAGTGGATGCCGTCGGTCACGTCGTACCGCTGCACCTACGTCCGCGCCTGGGTCCAGGTGAAGTACTACTACGACCTCTCGGTCGACTCCGCCGAGAAGAGCGCGCTCACCAGCTACCTGTCGAGCTGCTGACCCGGTACCACCGGTCCGGCCACTGACGTGGCGCCACTGGTCGGACCACCGCCCCGCAGCCACCCGTCCGGCCGCCGGTCCCGGAGAGCACGCGTCCGGCCGGTGATGCCGTCCGCGCCGAGGCGCGCGCCGGAACTCCGGTGTTCCCCCCACCGCCTCGGCCCGGAACCTCCCCGCCGGCCTCCGTCGTTCCGTACCGTACGGGGCGACGGAGGAGCGGGGGGTGCCCACGGGCGCGGGGGCCCACGGGTGGGACGGCGGCTGGTGGTGGGGGTTTTGATTTTT
>NZ_JBSFVY010000021.1:0-129063 GCF_053592555.1 Streptomyces sp. NPDC002643 | reverse complement strand
GTAACTCGTGTGTCCCCCCCACGCCCCCGCCCCGGATCCTCCCCGCCGCCCCCCGCCGTTGCTTACCGTTCGGGGCGACGGAGGAGCGGGACAGCCCTCGGGGCGCGCGCCCCGCGGGCTGACCCGGCGGAAGAGGGCGGGTGATCGGCGATGGCGGGGCTGCGTCTGGGGCCGCTGCTGAGATATGTGGACGGCTCGTCCGCGACCGTATGGGTCGAGGCGAGCCGTCCGTGCGCCGCCGAGGTGCGGTGCGCCGCCGGCGGCGGAGGTACGGCCCGCACCTTCCAGGTCTGCGGCCACCACTACGCGCTGATCCCGGTGACGGGCCTGACCCCGGGCACGGCGGCGGCGTACGAGGTGCTGCTCGACGGCACCCCGGTCTGGCCCCTGCCGGACTCGGCCTTCCCGCCCTCGGAGATCCGCACCCCGGCCGACGACAGTGACCCCGTGCGCGTGGCCTTCGGCTCCTGCCGCTGGGCCGCGCCGGCCACGGGCGAGCCCGACCGGGTGGGCCCCGACGCCCTGAACACCCTCGCCTCCCGGATCGCGACAGACCCGCGGGCCGAACGCCCCGACGTCCTTCTCCTCCTGGGCGACCAGGTGTACGCGGACGAGACCTCCGAGGCCACCCGCCGCTGGCTCGCCGCCCGCCGCGACCTGACCGATCCGCCGGGCGACCAGGTCGCGGACTACGAGGAGTACACCCACCTCTACTACGAGTCCTGGCTGGACCCCGAGATCCGCTGGCTGCGGGAGTCGGCATGACTGAGCTTGTCGCTGAGCATCAGCGCATTACCGACCGTGCGGAAACGCGCATCATCAACACTGCGCGCAACGATGCCGCCTACGCGCTGACCATGGTGAAGCGCCCGGAAGTCTCGGGTGAAGGAAGAAACCTTGCGCGCGGCCTGGACCAGCGCTGAGCATCAGAAACGCGGAAGCCCCGTTCATCTGCCCTGGGGAAGGGGCAGATGAACGGGGCTTGTTGGTGGTGCCTCAGTGGGGGTGCCCGGCGGGTTGCTCGTGCCTGTCTAGGTCTCCGCCCGGTTCGCCCTCACCGAAGTACGGTTCTTGCGCGGGCAGAAAGATTTCGACGCAGCACACTTCGCACCCAGCGCAGGAACCACCCTGGGGAATCGGACAGCTCATCAGTTCTGCTCAGCCTCCGCGCACGCAGGACAAGTCACGGCGCGAAGCCACTGATCAATGTCGCCGGTTACGCCACAGACGGGCTTTCCCTCGCTGAGCTTGTGAACGGTCAGCACATCGTCGCCGACCGTTCCCGTGAGCCGCTGGGCGGGGGCGAAGAGTTCTTGATCTCGCATCGTTACAGCCACTTTCCGGGCTCGAATCGGTACGACCGTGTGATGTGTTCCTGATACGCCAGGTGACCGGGGTTCGCCTTGAGGTGTTCCTCAGCCCATGCGCTGCCCTCTTCGGCCTTCTCGCTACCGTCGCTGCTCTCTCCGCACCCCTTGCATCGCAGAGCAAACAGGGTGGGTTCGGTGGCGTCGGGCTTCAGTGTGTGTTCCCTGAACCGGTAGATGGCGCGCGTCATGCCGTCCCCTTGCACAGCGAACACTGGAACGGACACGGGGGCAGCGACTGAGGCGGGAACGCGATGACCCCGGACGCCCGGTCGACTTTGCCGCCGAGTTCTGTCCACCAACCCGTTGGAGGGTCCACGTACAGCCCCGTGGAGTCATCGAGAAGACTGACCAACTGAGGCTGAGGTAAGGCGCTGGCCCGCTTCGCCGGGGCAGTCATGAGCGCACCTTGCGCGGACGGGTCTCAGCGGGACACTCCACGTGCCGATACCGAACGGCCGTGCCAACAGATACCCGGCGGCAAGGGTCAAGCCTCTTGATCCCCCTGTCACACTCCGGGCACTTCTCCCCCGGCGGCGCATAGGTCATGTACTCGCCCTGTCGAGCGTCTGTGCCTGCCCCTGTCTGGAGACTGCCGAGCGCGAGTCTGGTTGTATTGCGCATGCCGTCGAACCCCCTATCGGTTTGGTGGCCACGCCCCTGGATCACCCTGCATGCGGTCCGGGGGCTTTGTGTTGCGTCTGCCGACTCAACCGACTTGGCGTACTGGTAGGGCAGTTGACCAGCGTTGACTACCCTGGGCGTCAACAGTCAACGGGAGCGCACGCCATGGTCGACTTCGGGTCAGAGGTACGGACGGCACTCAAGGCACAGGGGAAGAGCCTCAGGGGTGCAGCCAGGGAGCTGCATTACGACGTCGCATATCTGAGCCGGGTACTGAACGGCAAACAGCCTCCTTCACCCGAACTGACCCAAGCCCTTAACGAATACCTCGGCCTATCGCTGACCGTAGAAGACAGCGGCTCTCATGCCGATGAGATGGACGCATGGGAACTCGCCCGGCGCGTACAGGCCAGCGACGTAGGAAACGCCACCCTTGAACGCATGGAGCGCGCCTTTGATGATCTGGCCATGGCGTACCCCAAGGCAAAATCGGAAGACTTGCTAAGGCACGTCCGGAAACACTCCGCCTACGTGGTCAAGCTCTTGGACGGTAAGAAGACGCTGTCTGAGCACCGACGCTTGTTGGTTATCGGTGGCTGGCTGTCTTTGCTCGGGGCCACCGCCCATATCGACCTGATGCAAGACGATGCCGCCACAGCGCGATTGGAGACAGCAGTAACGCTGGCAAGGGAATCAGGTCACCCCGAGATTGAAGCATGGTGCCACGAGACAGAGGCTTGGAGAGTTCTCACCGATGGTGATTATGACCGGGCCGTTGACCTCTCTCGTGCGGCTCAGAAAATAGCTCCGGCGGGCACCTCGGCCATGATTCAGGCGACAGCACAAGAAGGCAGAGCCAATGCGCGACTGGGTAACGGCGCCGAAACCTACTCGGCCATTGAGCGGGTACAGAAAATGGCATCAGCCATGGGAACTCCCGACAGCCCGGAACACCATTACAGGTACGACCCCGCGAAGGCGCTCTCTTATACGGCAACAACGCTCGCATGGCTCGGGGATACAGCCGCAGAGGCATACGCGAGGGAAGTAATCAAGCGTCTGGGCCCGAGCGAAGACCCTTCACAATGGCCTCGCCGGATAGCATCCGCCAACATTGACTTGGCTCTGGTATTGCTCAAAGAGAACCGGCTGGACGAAGCCTGTGATTCTGCCCAGAAAGCCATACTGTCGGGGAGAGTCGTCCCGTCGAATCACTGGCGAGCCCTGGAAGTCGTGAAGGCAGTTGAAGCCCGGCAACTCCCGGAAAGCGCAGACCTGCGAGAGGCGTATCAGACCCTGAAAGCTATTGAGCAGTAGGCCACCGAACGCGCCATACTCCGCGATCTGACACTCCATCAGAAATATTCCCTGAGTGCGTGCGCGTCATCCTGCCACGCTTGCAGGATGACGCGGACGTGCCCGAAGTAGCCGCGCCACTCACTGAGCACCAGGCAGCCTGAAACCCGCCCCGGTCCCCGTTCTCAGCCCCGCGCCCGAGGCCGTCGCATGAAGTACGCCGCTGCCGCGCCCGCGCCGAAGAGGGCGGCCAGGGAGACCGCCGTGGCGAGCCAGGTGGGGCCCAGCCAGTGGGCGCCGAGGTAGCCGAGGGCGACGCTGTACGCGGCCCAGGCCAGGCCCGCGAGGGCGGACCAGGGGAGGAAGTCGCGGGCCCGGTGGTGGGCGGCGCCGGCGCCGAGGGAGACGACGGAGCGGCCGGCGGGGGCGAAGCGGGCGATGACGACGAGGAGCCCGCCACCACGGGACAGGGCCGCGCCGAGACGTTCCTGCGCCGTCCTCAGACGCTGGGAGCGGGCGATCGCGCGGTCGAGGCGTGCGCTGCCGCGCCAGGCCAGCCGGTAGGCGACCAGATCACCGAGGACGGACGCGGTCGCCGCCGAGAGCATCAGCACCAGGACGTCGGGGACCTCGTGGGGCATGGCGCCCGCCGCCGTCTCGGCGGCAGCCGCGGTGGCCGCCGCGACGACCAGGACACCGCTCGGGAGCACCGGCAGGAACACGTCCAGGAGGATCGACGCGGCCACGACGGCGTAGATCCATGGGCCGACCGCCCACCAACCCAGACTCTCAAGCACCGAACACTCTCCTGTTGTCCCCCGGAGCCACGGCGACCCGTGACAGCCGAACAGCGTACGCCCCGGGTATGACAGAAGGCTCACAGGGGCTCATGTGTCCGACACACGCTGTTCATTCGGCGGCCGGGGAGCGCGCGCTCCTACGGAACGGCTGGGGCGAGGGCGGTACGGAAACCGGGCCGCCGGGGGCGCTGGTGTGCCCCCGACGGCCGTGGCGCGTCAGGCGGCGACCGGTTCCTTCTGCCTGGTCCTGTCGCCCGCCGTGGTCGTGCGCTTGGCGAACAGCCGGTCCAGGCCGAGCGCGCCGGAGCCGGTGAAGATCAGCAGGAACATGGCCCAGCAGTAGAGGGCCGCACCCTCGCCGCCGTTCTGGACCGGCCACAGCGCCTGCGGCTGGTGCACCTTGAAGTACGCGTACGCCATGGCGCCCGAGGCGATGAACGCCGCCGCGCGGGTGCCGAGGCCCAGCAGGACGAGGGCGCCGCCGACGAGTTCGATGACGGCCGCGTACCAGCCGGGCCAGGTGCCCGTGGCGACCGTCGCGCCCTGGCCGTCGACGCCGCCGAGCACGCCGAAGAGGCTGCGGGCGCCGTGGCAGGTGAAGAGCAGGCCGATGACGATGCGGAACAGCCCTAGGGCGTATGGCTGGGCGCTGTTCAGGCGTCCAATCATGCTGGAGGGACTCCTTCGGTATGAACCCGGTCCTTGTGGGGCCGGTGGGGACGGTTATTACCGTTGAGTCACCTAAGTTAGGCATAGCTAATTCATTGTTGCAAGTTCAACATCTGGCCAGCCCTTTGCTTGCCCTTGGTGCTCCCTTTTCCCTGTTGTCGCACGTAGAGCGGCTCTCGCCACCGCGTCCGCGTCCGAAAGAGTGACCGAATCCACCCCCGGACGCGCACCCGCCGCGGTCACCCAGTGGACCCCCTCGGTGGGCACCCCGAACGCGAACCGCCGTGCGTGTGCCACGCCTTGACGATCCATCAGATGGTAGGGACGTCCTGTTACGTCCAACCCGCCCGTCTCGTAACCGTCCACGACATGCGCTCGGCACTGCCCCGTCCGCAGCAGCCCGGCGAGGAGGTCGTCGTCCGTCGCGCGCAGATCCGGCTCCGGGAGGCGGGCCTCCACGAGCGTCGTCACCCGGACCGCCGAGCCCGGCACGTCCGGGGAGCACGCCGACCACGCCCCGTCCGCCGCGCGCACCTCCAGCCCGGGGCCCAGCACCGTGAGCACGCCCGCCTCGATCAGCGCGGCCATCTCCTCGATACGGCGCCGGGGCGGGCCGATGGACAGGAAGGCGTTGAGCGGTGTGTACCAGCGGTCCAGATGGTCCCGGCGGGACTCGCCGGTCAGCCCCCGGTGGTCCACGATCAGCCGCAGCTCATTGCGCAGGTCCCGCAGCACGTCGAGCGCCGCCTTCACCGGCCCGTCGACATTGCCGAGCCTCGCCCGCGCCGCGTCCTCGCGCAGATACGCCAGCAGCCAGCTCCGCCAGGCCGCAGGGTCCGCGAACTCCTCACCCGTATACGGCCGAGAGGTCCGCTCCCAACTCCAGCGCTCGGCCGCCGCGATGCCGAACTCGTCCAGTACGGCGGCCTCTTGGGGGCCGAGGTGGGGGGCGGCGAGGAACAGCTCACGGAAGAGGGGGCCCTCGCCTCCGGGCGCCCCCTCACCCCGGATCGCCGGCCCCTCCCGTCCTTCCTGTCCTCGCGTCCTCAACAGCCCCTCGTAGTAGACCGTCTCGACCTCCTTCGCCACCAACGGCCATATCTCCGCCAGGAAGTCGGGCGCCTCGCCGGAGTCCGCGCGTTTGCGGAAGGCGGCGATGGTCTCGGGGGTCAGGACGAGCGGGGTGTGACGGCCGTACGGGCCCTTGGCGTTGTCGCCGCGCGCCGAGTACGGGACGCCGCGCCGGGAACCGGCGTACAGGCGGGGCTCGCGGCCCGAGGGGAGGTAGCGCGGGCCGCCGTCGCCCTCCTCGTCGTATACGAAACGGCCGCCGCGTCCGGTCGTCAGCAGGGCCATGTGGTCGAAGAAGTTGAGGCCGAGGCCGCGCAGGAGGACCGGCTCGCCGGGGGCGATGGGGGAGAGGTCGAGGTCGGCCGGGTTGGCGGGCCGGAAGTGGCGCAGGCCGTGGTGGTCGGCGTACGCGGTGAGGTCGCGTTCCGCGCGGCCGGGGACCGTGGGGAGGTGGCCCTGGGCGAGGACCACCGCGGCGAGGCCGGTGAGGACACGGCCGTCGGCGAGGGTGAGCCGCTGGGTGCCGTCGGGCGCGTCGTCGAGGCGGACCGCGCGGGTGCGATGCGCCTCGATACGCAGACCGCCCGGCGCCCCGCGCACCACTTCGTCGAAGACCCACTCCAGGTAACGGCCGTACTGGGCACGGGTGGGGTAGTCGTCGGGGCCGAGGGCTGGGGAGGGGTCGGGCTCACCGGGCCCACCGCGCGCACCGGACTCCCCGAGCCCACCCGCCGTGGCCCACTCGTACAGGCTCGGCCCCGGGCGTATCGGGCCCGAGCAGTCCACCGTCTCGTCCGTGAACAGGGTGACCTGGGAGGCGACCGTGTTCATCAGGAGGTGGGGGGACTGAGCGGTGCGCCAGACCTGACCGGGGCCCGGTGGGGCGGGGTCGATGACATGGACCGTGAGACGGGTGCCGGGGCTGAGGAGTTCGGGGGCGGAGGCGCACAGGCGTTCAAGGACGCTGGTGCCGCGTGGGCCCGCGCCGACGAGGGCTATGCATGCTTCATCTACAGCGATCCCGGCGTCACTGGTCTCGGACAAAGGCGTAACTCCTGTGCGAGTGGGGCGCGGTGCGGCGAGACCCCCCGCGGGAAGCGGACGGTCCGCCTCATCATGCCGTCGCGCTTCAGGGAAGCGGAGCCCCGGGACGCTTCAGAGGCGCCGGGTGTGGGATGCCTCACGAGCAACACGGACATCACGGGTAACAACCGTAGGGAATGGGTCGATTAAGGGGTGAGTCGGGATTCCATGACCGTCTCCAGGCGCGCTCCGCCGCATATCCGGGTCCGGGGCGGGGCGGCGACGACTCGTGTGGAGTCGACCGCCTGCCCTCCCGGCTTCCTGCACGCAGCCTACGACCCGCCACCCCGGCGGAGCCGACCCTCCGCCGCCCAGCCCGGCCTACCCCTGGCGCTCGCGTGACCGCCAGAGGTCGCGGAGCAGTGCGATCTCCGCCATGTGGTGGATGAATTCGAGGTTGGAGCCCCACACCACGTCGATGAAGCGTTCGTCGGGGTTGGAGCCGTAGGGGTACTGGGAGAAGCCGACCGTGTCGAGTTGTTCGGAGGTCACGCGGCCGACGCTGTCGCGCCAGCGGTCGATGGACGGCCAGAACCGGTCGAGGGCGAGGGCGGCGTCGGGGGTGAAGTCGACCATCTGGTGGGGGTCCCGGCGCCGTTCGCCGAAGGTCCACTCCCACTCGCCGTCGAAGCAGTAGTGCAGATGCCCCAACCGCCAGGCGATCGTGGTGACATGGGTGACATCGGGCTCGGGCGGGCCGGTGTGGTCCAGGACCTCCCGGACCCGCTCGACGCCGACACTCCAGTCCTCGGCGACCTTCTCGACGGACATCCCGTCGGCGACCTGCCGGGCGACCTCGGCGTACTCCCCCGCCGGAATGTCCGGGGCGCCCCGATCGAGCACCCACTCCCCCGGCCCGAACGCCCTCGGCGTGGTCGCCTCGCCCCGCCGCCGGATGGACCAGCAGTCGGCCACCGGCTCCCAGAGGTACTCCTCGTCGACGAGCCCCGTCAGCCGTACCTGCGCCCTCTCCCGGGCACAGTCGAACTGGTCGAGCAACAAGCGCAGACGTTCGTCCCGTACGCCTTCGGTCCCCATGCCCCGCTCCCCTCGCGGTCACACTCCCGACCCCATCCAGCCGGAGGCTAACGACCCACCCCCATCAACCGCGACGGGTTTTCCCGCCCTGCTGCCCGCCGCCCCACTGCCCCGCCGCTCGCGGCCCCACGACCTCGCCGCCCCACCGTCTCGCGGCCCACGGCCCCGCAGTCCTGCCGCCCCGCCGCCTCTCTGCCCCGCCGCCCCACTGCACCACTGTCCTGCCGCCCCGCCGCCCCACTGCCCCGCTGCCTCCCAGCCCCGCGACCTCGCCGCCCTGCCGCCTCGCGGCCCCACGGCCCCGCAGTCCGGCCGCCTCACGGCCCCACTGCCCGGTGTCCTGCCGCCCCGCCGCCCCACTGCCCCGCCGCTCGCCGCCCCACGACCTCGCCGCCCTGCCGTCTCGCAGCCCCGCGACCCCGCCGCCCCACTGCCTCACTGCCCCGCCGCCCTGCCGTCTCACGGCCCCACGACCCCGCAGTCCGGCCCGCCCCACTGCACCGCTGCCCCCGTCTCGCTGCCCCACAGCCCGCCGGCCCGCAGCCTCACTGCCCTACTGCCCCGCCCTCTCCGATCCCGCCGATCCGATCGATCCCGCCAATCCGATCGATCCCGCCAATCCGATCGATCCCGCCAATCCGATCGATCCCGCCAATCCGGCCGATCCCGCCAATCCGGCCGATCCCGCCAATCCGGCCGATCCCGCCAATCCGATCGATCCCGCCGATCCGATCGATCCCGCCGATCCCGCCGATCCGGCCAATCCACCAACACACCCCACGTCAGCCTCGAAAGACATGGCGTCCCCCCAAGTACACCCGCTGGTACGCCCGCCGCCGTCGTCCCATACTGGCCGCCATGGCCACCTACGACTCGCTCGGTGTGACGTATGCCCGAACGCGACGGCCCGATCCTCGGATCGCCGCGCAGATCCACTCGGCGCTCGGGGGCGTCAGTGAGGTGGTCAACGTCGGGGCGGGCGCGGGTTCTTACGAGACGTCGCGGACGGTGGTCGCGGTCGAGCCCAGTCAGGTCATGGTCGCCCAGCGCCCGCCGGGGTCGGCGCCGGCCGTGCGGGCGGTGGCGGAGCGGCTGCCGTTGGGCGACGGCACCGCCGACGCGGCGATGGCCCTGCTCACCGTCCACCACTGGACCGACCTGGCGGCCGGAATCGCCGAGCTGCGCAGGGTGGCCCGGCGCCGGGTCGTCGTCCTGACCTGGGACCAGCGGATCTTCCGTGACCGCTTCTGGCTCGTCCGGGACTACCTCCCGCAGGCGGCGGCGTTCGACGACACCCGGGCCGTCCCGACCGAGCGGCTGGCGGAGCTGCTGGGCGGGGCCCGCCAGGAGGTGGTCCGGGTCCCCCACGACTGCGTGGACGGCTTCGCCGCCGCGTACTGGCGGCGCCCCGACGCCTATCTCGACCCCGGAGTACGCGCCGGGATCTCCCTCCTGGCCCAGCCCGACGAGGCCACGATCGCCCCCGGTCTGGCACGGCTGGCCGAGGACCTGGCCACCGGCCGCTGGCACACCCGCTACGCCGACCTGCTCACCCTCGACACCGTCGACGTCGGCTACCGCCTGCTCGTCGCCGACCTCTGAGGCCCCCTGAGACGATCCGGTACGACTGTCCGGTTCGGCTATCCGGCGCGGCGATACGGCTATCCGGCGCGACGAGGGGCGGCGCCCCGGATCTCCAGGCCGGACAACAGCTCGGCCGTCGCCTCGGCGATCACGTCCACCGCGTGGTCGAAGACCTCACGGTTGTGCGCGGCGGGGGCACGGAAGCCGGACACCTTGCGGACGTACTGGAGCGCGGCGGCCCGGATCTCGTCCTCGGTGGCCTCCTCGGGGAGAACGGGCGGGCGGAGGGTCTTGATGCTGCGGCACATGGGTCAAGTGTCCCTCGCCCGCGACCACAGGCGTGGGGCCCCGCGCACCCACCAGCAGCCAGTCCCGGCCCCCAAGGCTTTGCTTGGGTATCCGCAAGTTCCCCCGAGGATTGACTCCGCTCTCCCCGGCTTGTGATCATCATCGAGGCCCGGCCGGACCACAGAACCGAACCACAGAACCGACCCACCCATCGCATGACGTGACGGAAACGAGGGGACCATGGCGAACGAGCGGCTGACGGTGGCGGTGCTGGGACCGGGGGGTGTCGGCGGGCTCCTGGCGGCCCTGCTGGCCCGTACCGGCCACCGGGTGATCTGTGTGGCCGGCGAGGAGACGGCCGAGGCCCTGGCCAGGGGCGGCATCCGGGTGCGCAGCTCCCGCTTCGGCGACTTCACCGCCCCCGTGGAGACCGCCACCGAGCTGCGCGAACCGGTCGACGCGGCCCTGATCGCGGTCAAGCACACGACCCTCGCCCCGGCCCTGGACCGCCTCCCCGCGAAGTCCCTCGCGTCGGCGGCCGACACCCTGGTCGTACCGTTCCTGAACGGCGTCGAACACCCGGCGGCCCTGCGCGCCCACTACGGCGAGAGCGCGCACATCGCCCCGGCCACCATCCGCGTCGAGTCCACCCGGGTCGCACCGGGCGTGATCGAACACGGCAGCCCCTTCGCGGAGGTCGACCTCACCGGCGACACCGCCCCGCTCGAACGCCTCAACTCCCTTGCCGGAGCCCTGGAATGGTCCGGAGTCACGACGCGTGTCCTCGCGGACGAGACGGCGGTGCTGTGGACGAAGCTGGTGTTCCTGGCACCGTTCGCCCTGCTGACGACGCGCCACGGGCTGACACTGGGAGAGGTCCGCATCCGGCACCGCGAGGAGTTGACGGCCCTGGTCGAGGAGATGTCGGCGGTGAGCGCGGCGGTCGGCGCCCCCGTCGACCCGGCCGAGTCCCTGCGCCGCTACGACGCCTTCCCGCCCGCCACCAAGTCCTCCATGCAACGCGACGCCGAGGCCGCCCGCCCCCTCGAACTCGACGCCATCGGCGGGGCGTTGCTCCGCGCCGCCGACCGCCACGACGTCCCCGTACCGGTGGCGAAGCAGGTCATCGAGGCCCTACGGGCGGTCGGCCACTGAGGTCACTGCCCTGCGGGCCGCGCCCAGCGAGACGCCCCACCCCGGCATCGGTCACCTCGGCCCCCGCTGCCCGCACCGCACCCCCGCCCGTACCGCGTGCCGGGCGACCGTGTCGGCGAAGGCGCGGGCCGGGGGCGACAGGGCGTCCCAGCGGCGTACGGCCCAACCGACCGTGAGCGGTGGCAGATCGGGGATCGGGACGAAGCGGAGGCCGGGGTGGCCGGGGCCGGTCCAGCCGGGGAGGGCGGGGACGACGGCGTGGCCGACCCCGAGTTCGGCGAGCAGGATCGCGGTGTCCCAGTCGGCCACCCCGGCGCCGGAGGGGCTGACGGTGATGCCCAACTCCCGGTAGGCGGCGTCGAGATGAGCGTACGAGGTGGAGTTCCTCGGCAGCCCGATCAGCCGCATGCCGTCCAGCTCCCCGCCGGGGACGAACTCCCGCCCGCCGAGCGCGTCGTCGGCGCGTACGGCGAGCACCCACGGCAGCTCCACCACGGCCCGCTGTTCGATGCCACGGACGGCGGGCCCGAGGGTCACCCACGACAGGTCGAGGTCGCGCACGGGCTCGCCCAGCGCCTCCACGCACCCGGCACTCGACCGGGCCGTCTGGAACTCCAGCGCGACCTCCGGGTACGACCGCCGGAAGTCGACGATCCCCCGCGTCATGAAGTGCCGCACGGTCGTACCGCCGGTGACGATCCGTACGACGCCGCCGTCGCCGCGCACCATCTCGGCGAGCCGGCGCAGCGCGAGGTCGAGTCCGGTGATCCCCTCGGCCGCCGCCTCCTGGAGGACCCGCCCGGCCCGGGTCGGCACGACCCCTCGGGCCTGCCGCTCCACCAGCCCGACCCCGACCTCCCGCTCCAGCCGCCGCACATGCTGACTCACCGCCGACTGGGTACAGCCCAACTCCCGGGCCACGGCACTGAGACTCCCGGCCCGGCACACGGCGACAAAGACACGCAGATCGTCGAGGGTCATTGAAGCACGATAGCCCCGACCACCAAGCTTTCCCTTGGGGGAGGATCGGCCTTGGGGGCTTGGGGGCCTACCCCAGCCGGAGCCTCCGGGCCTGCCCCCCGGCCGGAGCCGCCCGGCTCAGTGGCCGGCGCCCGCCCCGCGTTCCTTGCGGATCTCGTCGACCACGCGCGCGACGGTCCTGCGCACGCCCTCCGTCTCCTTCAGGAAGTGCCAGTAGTCGGGGTGGCGGCCCTCCAGCGTGGCGACCGCGCGGTCGAGTCGGGCGACCGAGTCGTCCAGGGGGCGGGCATGGCGGGGGTCGGGGGTGGAGCGGCCGGCCATGGCGAGGCGCTGGGCGTCGCGGATGGCGAAACGGGTGCGGTCGATCTCCTGCTGGGGGTCCTTCTGGACGGCGTTCAGCATCCGCAGCCGCTCACCGGCCGCCGAGACCGCCTCGTCCGTGCCGTTCAGCAGGGCCCGTACGGTCGACAGCAGTGAGGTGGCGTCCGGCCAGCGCTGGGCGTCCCGCGCGGCCCGGGCCTCGCGCAGCTTCGCCTGGGCCTGCTCGACGTTCTTCGCGGCCTGGTCCGGCACCTGCTGGAGGTCCTGCCAGCAGGCCGCCACGAACCGCCGCCGCAGTTCGCTGAGCACCTGCGGCACCTGCCCGGCCCGGGTGCTCAGCGCCTCCGCGCGCGTACGCAGCGACACCAGCCGGTGGTCGATCTCGGCCGCCCGCTCCGGCAGCCGCTCGGCCTCGGCCCGTACGGTCTCCGCCTCCCGTACGACCCGGTCGGCGCGCTCCAGTGTCTCCCGTACGCCGTGCTGCCCGGCCCCTTGGTTGAGCTTGGTCAGCTCGGGGGCGAGGGCGGCGAGGCGGGCGGCGAGGTCGTCGGCCCTCAGCCCCGAACCCCGTACGGAGTCGAGGGCGTTGGAGGCGGCGAGCAGGCCCTGGCGGGCGCGCTCCACGGCCGGGGCGAGCCGGGCGAGTTGGGTCTCGGCGGTACCGAGGAGCGGGCCGAGTCCGGCCGCGAAACGGTCCAACTCCTGTTTGACCCGGCCCAGTTCGTCCTTCGCGGCGGTCAACTCGGTGCGGGCGCGCGAGGCCGCCGACGCCTCCAGATCGTCCCGGTCGAGATCGTGTGCGTCGACGGCGTTGATGTACTGGTGGCTGACCTCGTCGATGCGCCGGCCCAGCGCCTCGAAGGCGGCGACCGCCTGCCGGGCCGCCGGGGAGTCGTCGACCGCCGTGATCGTCTCTATCGAGATCCGCAGATCCCGCTGGGCGGTGTCCAGCTCGTAGAACGCGGCGGCGGCCGCGTCCTTCGCCGCCTGGGCCTCGGCCCGCTGGCTCTCCGCCCGCCCCCCGAACCAGCGCCGCGTCCCGCCGCCGGCGAAGGCCGAGGGCAGGGCGAGACCGAGCAGGAGGGGGAGGCCGACGAGAAGGGTGAGCGCGTCCCGGGCGGCGGAGGCGCGCCCCGGCCCGGGAGCGGATGGGTCTCGCCCGGGGGCGGATGGGTGCGGCCCGGGAGCGGATGGATGCGGTGCACGGCTGTGGGGTTGTCGTGCGCTCGGCACAAACGGCGTGTACGGCCCTGAAGGTGTCGCCGTCACATCCCTCTCCCGTGCTGTCATCCGCCCAGACCGGTTGCCATTCTCCCACCGCTCAAGGACGAAAACACGGCTCGTTCGGTTCGGCCTTTCCCAAGAGCGCTCAGCCCGCGTTCCGTACGGTCACCGAACCGTCCCTGGTGTGGGCGGTCACCACATGCGCGCTGTCCTCGTCCCGGGAGACGGACACCTCCACGGAACCGTCGTCACTGCCGGTCTCCACCCGGTACGACTCCTCGCGCGGCAGCCCGATGCTGATGGACCCGTCGTCGCTGCGGGACTCCACCAGGTCCGGTACGACACCGAGTTCGAGTTTGACCGAGCCGTCCTTCGTGCTCGTTTTGACGCTGCGCGACTCGACCCCGAGCGCCCGTACCGAGCCGTCGTCGGTGTGCAGCTCCAGCGGCCCGCTGGAGTCGCTGACCCGTACGGCACCGTCACCTGTTCGAATCGTCAGCGCCTCCGCGAAGCCCTTGGCCGTGACGCCGCCGTCGCCGTCCTCCACGGTGACGGCGATCCCGCGCGGCACCTCGATGCGGTGCTTGGCCGCGCAGTCGGCCACGATCCCGGAGCACTTCAGCCGCAGCTTCAGCCGGTCGTCCTTCATCTCCCAGGTCACCCGGGGTTCCCCGCCGACCACGACCCGCCCCTCGAACCACCGGGTCACCTTCACCTCGTCCCCGTCGGTGTCCGCCGCGACCAGTTCCAGCGCCGAGTCGTCCGAGTCGACGGTGAGCGTACGGCCCTCCAGGGCGAAGGCGCGGTGCTCGGGGGCGGCGTCGTCGTCCGCGTCCGCGCCGCAGGCGGCGACGGAGCCGATGAGGGCGACCGCGAGCGCGGCGAGGGCGAGGCGCCGGGCATGTGCGTTGCGTACGGTGGTTGCCATGAGGTGCTCCCCCTGAGCCGGTCTTCCGACGGTTTCCGATGTGCTTCGACCGTAGGGAGAGGGCGCGTCGAGGGGGATCGGGGCCGCTCCCGGATCTGAGGTGGGGATAACCCCCTGTCCGGGCGGGATACGGGTTTGCGGGGCACTCCCTTCGGCAATGTAGGCTGTCGACTCGTACTCGGGTGCGTAGCTCAGGGGTAGAGCGCCTGCCTTACAAGCAGGATGTCGGCGGTTCGAAACCGTCCGCGCCCACCAGGTGAACAGAGGACCCCGGCCGATCAGGCCGGGGTCCTCGTCGTCGTGCGGGTGATGCCGTCGTCCGGTGGGTCAGGGGCTCTCCTCCGGTGCTGTCGCCGGCGCGTGCTTCAGCCGGGTGCGGGCCTCCACCCTCTCCTCCGTGGCGACCTCCGCCCAGAAACGGTGGCAGCTGACGAAGACCGCCAGCTCCCGTTCGCGCTCGCGGAGCTTCTCCACCTCGGCCTGCTCGTCGGGCGTCCAGCCCGGGGAGGCGGGGCGCTCGATCTTGCGCCAGCCGTTGTCGTCACTGAAACCGTCCAGGGGCTCGACCGACCAGGGAAGCCGCTTCAGCAGGGCCAGGAGCTCGGCCCGGACCTGATGCAGCTCCTCCTGACCGGCGAGGAGGTCACTGGGGAAGTCATAGGTCTTAGCCACGCGCTAATGCTACGCCTGTTCGATTTTGGGATGCGAGTTTCTTCGGTCACTTCACGGGGAAGTCGCCGTGCCCGCACGCCTCGACCGGCCGTACGGGCGTTTCGCCGTGTCCTACTGTGCTCCGCATGACCCATACCGAGATCGAGATCACCGCGGACCTGGTCCGGGATCTGCTGCGCGACCAGCACCCGGACCTGGCCGGTCTCCCGGTGCGGCTCGGCGCGTGCGGCTGGGACAACCAGCTGTGGCGGATCGGCGACGACCTCGCCGTCCGGATGCCCTGGGCGACGCCGTCGTCTGACGCGCTACTGCGCAAGGAGCACGCCTGGCTTCCCGCCCTCGCCCCGCGCCTCCCCCTGCCGGTCCCCGTGCCGCAGCGCCTCGGCGAGCCCTCCGAGCGGTTCCCCCGGCCCTGGATCGTCACCACCTGGGTGCCGGGAACGCCCGCCGACCGCGCCCCCGCCACACGCGTCGCGGAGTCGGCCGACACCTTGGCCGCCTTCCTGACCGCTCTGCACCGGCCCGCCCCCGAAGGGGCGCCGACCGGCCGCGACGACCGTGGCGGGCCGCTGGCCGACCACGCCGAAGGGGTCGCCCGGGGGTTGGCGTCGGCCGCCGAACAGGGGCTGATCCCCGACCCGGACGCCGTCCGCGCCATCTGGGAGGACGCCCTCGCCGCGCCCGTGTGGACCGGGCCGGCGCTGTGGCTGCACGGCGATCTGCATCCGGCCAACGTCCTCACCGAGGACGGCACCTTCTGCGGGGTGATCGACTTCGGTGAGCTCTGCGCGGGCGATCCGGCCTGCGATCTCGCCGCCGCGTGGAACCTGCTGCCGGACGGCGCCGCCGACCGCTTCCACTCCGCGTACGAGCGAGCCCTGGACCCGGCGACCCTGCGCCGCGCCCGTGGCTGGGCGGTGATGAGGGCCCTCGGCGGCATCTTCATCGCGGACGCCGGCGTCCGCGGCCTCCCCGGCGGAAAACCCACCTGGGGCCCGCCCGCCCACGCCGCTCTGAAACGTCTGATCGCGACGGCGGGTTGAGCCCGCGCGGCAGCCGGACGACCGAGGACGCGGGGCGGCGCGGGAAGAAGCCGGTGGGACGTCAGCCCGCAGGGACGCCGCGAGAAGAAGCCGGTAGGACGTCAGCCCGCAGGGACGCCGCCAGAAGAAGCCGGTAGGACGTCAGCCCGCGGGGACGCCGCCAGAAGAAGCCGGTAGGACGTCAGCCCGCAGGGACGCCGCCCGCCCCGCCTCCCCGCTTGCCCCCCGCCGCCCCCCGGGCGGATGCTGAAGGGGTACGCAGGCCTCCGTACTGTCCTGTCCGAGGAGGCGGGTATGGCCACGCATACTTCCCATTCGGTGCGGTCGAAGGGGCGGCACGCCGGTTCCCGGCGGCGGATCAGACTCGACGAGCATCTCCCCGTCGACCACCGCCTCAACACGGTCTACCGAGTGGGGGCGGGCCTCATGGGGGCCTTCCTCGTCGTCTTCGGCATCCTGGGGCTCATCGACCAGGTCGGCTGGTTCGACACCCACGGCGACCAGGTCGCGGGGCTCAACACGAACGGCACGCTGAGTGTGCTGTCCATCTGCGTCGGCGCGCTGCTCCTCGTCGGCATGGTGATAGGCGGCAACTTCGCCTCCACGCTGAACATGACCTTCGGCGTCCTGTTCATCCTCAGCGGCTTCTTCAACATGGCCCTGCTGGACACCGACTCCAACTTCCTGGCGTTCCGCATCCAGAACGTCCTGTTCAGCTTTGTCGTCGGCATCCTGCTGATGACCTTCGGCATGTACGGCAGAGTCGGCACGGCCCTGCCGCACGACAACCCGTACTGGCGTGCCCGCCACCCCGAGGAGGCGGAGCGGGAGACGCGGCGCAAGGCGGCGGTGGGGTCGGCGAAGCTGAAAAGGGCCGACGCCCTCCCCGAGAAGTCGCAAGGAGAGGACGCCGGCTGAGGCACACCGCGCTCGGGCCGAGGCACACCGCGCCCGGCGGGGCCGTCGATCAGGTGCGGTACGCGTAGTAGCTCGCCGAGGGGTACGAGGCGATGATGCTCGCCACCGAGCGGCGGTAGGTGTCCGCGTCGTGGTACGTGAGGTACGGGACGCCGCTGGAGCTGCGGTAGGTCGTCATCATGGAGTGGTCCTTGGACCCGTCCCCGTTGAAGTCGACCTGCAGCACGTCACCGATGTCCATCTGGTAGACGTTCGCGAGCGGCGTGGTCCGCTTGGCGGTCTGGGTGAACCAGGACCACTCGTTGACGCCGATCCAGGCGTCGGCCGTACCGTTCGAGGCGTAGTACCAGGTGTCGTACTCCTCGGGCGTGACCGTGGAGATCTGCTGCCAGCCGCCCGCCAGGAGGCCCTGGCTGAGGTAGTTGGTGCAGTCGCCGCCGAGCGAGTTGTACTTGCGGTACGCCGGGTTGTAGTTCTTCCAGTACTTCTCGGTGTACGTCGCCATCGCCCGGTAGTCGTACTTGCCGCCGGTGAGCGTCTTCGGCGCGGCGGGGGCGGGGCGGGTGGTGGCGGCCTTGGGGGCGTTGTGGATGGCCATCGGCGAGACGGACAGCTTGGTGTCCGCCGTGGCCACGGGCTCGTTGATGCGGGCGCCGCCGTCGGTGGAGCGCATCGCGGTCAGCTGCCAGGTGCCGTTCGCCTGGGCGGTGAAGGTCAGTACGTGGTGCGCGTCGAAGCCCGTGGAGGCGGGTTCGTCGCCGCGTATCTTCTTGTACTTCAGGGTCGTGGTCTCGGTGACCTTGACCGTGGCCTTCTTGCCCTTGACCGTGACACCGTCGACGACTGCCCTGGTGTCGGCGGAGGTGTAGGCCTCACCCAGCGACGCCAGGCGGGACCTGGTGCCCTTCAGGGC
This sequence comes from Streptomyces sp. NPDC002643, assembly GCF_053592555.1. Lineage (NCBI taxonomy): Bacteria > Bacillati > Actinomycetota > Actinomycetes > Kitasatosporales > Streptomycetaceae > Streptomyces > Streptomyces sp. NPDC002643. Next base: position 111,088 of record NZ_JBSFVY010000021.1, on the reverse strand, counting down.
GGAGAGCTTGCCGTCCTCGGCCTTCTTCTGGGCGGCGGAGAGCTTGACACCGCCGGTGGGCTTCAGCGACTTGCGGGCCGCCTTGCTGCCCAGCAGTACGGCGGTGCGGTCGGTGAGCACGTTGTCGGCGACCCGGCCGAAGGCGTCCTTGGTGGCCTTGGTGACCTTGGGGGTGGCGGCGGCGTGCGCGGTGGTGACGGGCAGCAGTGCGACGGCCAGCGCGGCGGCCGCGACGGTCGAGCCTCCGAGGCTCAACGTCCTTGATCTCACAGGGATTCTCCTTGGTCCCGGGGTGGTCGTACCCGGGCTTGACCCCGGGGTTTCGCGCCCGGGGAGCGCATCTTTACATGACCTCCTCAAGCGGAGGTAGGTCACAGGGAATAACAAGTCAGCGACTGGGCAGACTAATTGACCACTGTCGACCAGTCCGGCGACTGACCGGGGTCGAGGGCGCGCAGGTTCGCCAGGGTCTCGGGCTTCTGTACGTCCATCCAGTCGGCGAGTTCGTCGAAGGACACGCACTTCACGTCCTTCTTGGTGCACACGTTCTTGATCACTTCGTCGACGGCGTTCATGTAGATGCCGCCGTTCCACTGCTCGAAGTGGTTGCCGATGAACATGGGCGCCCGGCTGCCGTAGTAGACGCGGTTGAAGCCCGCCATATAGGCGTCGACGGTCTCCTGCTGCCAAGTCGGGTACATGGCCGGATCACCCTCGGTCTCGCCGTCCGACTGGTTGTAGAGGAAGTTGAAGTCCATCGACAGGGCCTGGTACTCGTCGTCGTACGGCAGCATCTGCAGCGGGAAGTCCCACAGGCCCTCCTTCTTGGTGGGCCACACCTGGTAGGCGCCCGGGGAGCTGGCGTCGTAGCGGTAGCCGTACTCCTTGGCGGCCTTCAGCAGGGTCTTCTGGCCCTCCAGGCAGGGGGCGCGGCCGCCCTTGATCGCCTCGACGTCGAAGGGCAGCGGGTCCAGGTCGGTGAAGCCGGTGTTGGTCTTCCAGTTCTCCAGGAAGGAGTTGAACTCCTCGATCTCCTGCTTCCACTCGGCGGTGCTCCAGTCCCCGCCGCCCTTCTTGCCGCAGAAGTGGCCGTTGAAGTGGGTGCCGATCTCGTTGCCCTCCTTCCATGCCTTGCCGAGTTCTTCGAGGGTGGTGCGTATGTGTTCGTCGGTGGGGTAGCTGATCGCCGCGTCGCCCTTGTCGTGCTGCGGCGGGTCGTAGACGTCCCGCTTGCTCTGGGGCAGCAGATAGATGCCGGTGAGGAAGAACGTCATATGGGCGTCGTACTTCTTCGCCATCTGCCGGTAGTGCTCGAAGAGGTTGTCGTCGCCCGCGAGCGCGCCGTCCCAGGAGAAGACGACGAACTGCGGTGGCTTCTGACCCGGCTTGAGCGGCTCGGCCTTGAGGCGGCCCTTCTGCGGGCCGGTGTAGGAGGTCGAGCCGTCCCCGATGACCTTCGTCTTCCCGTCCCACTCGGGCTCGGCGGAGGCCTTGGTGGAGTCCTTGCCGTTCCCGCCGGACGACGACGCGGTCGGCGCGGTGCTCGCCGAACGGTTGAGCACCATGTAGCCGCCGACGAGGGAGGCGACGACGAGGAGCGCGGCCACGGTCAGGAACTGCGGCCGTGTGGTGCGGCGGGGCGGGCGGGCCTTGCGGCGGCGGCCCTTGGACGACTTGCCAGGGTTCATGTACGGCTCATTCTGCGAGGGTGGGGGGTGCGGGTGCGGGTGGTCATCGGTGGTCAGCCGATGTCCGTCGCACGGGACCAGATGTCGTACGGGACGCCGGAGTCGGGTGTTCCGGCGATCCCGTCGAGCGGCAGCGGTTCCAGGCTCTTCGTCAGGTCGATGCGGTAGACGACGACCGCGGTCGACACGTCCTTCGCGGTCCCGACGTACCAGGCGGCCGTGTCGTTCTGGGTGGTCCCGCCCTTGCCGGCCACCTCGAAGGAGGCGGCGCCGGGTGCGGTGGGGTGGGCGGTGCGGTAGGCGTCCGTGAGCGCCGAGGTGACCTCGGCGGCCACGTCGGCGCCCACGGCCCGCTGGGGCTTGGGGGTGTTCAGGGCGACCTTGCGGCCGTTGTGGGTGAGCTTCGCGACGGAGTACGGCTCGGTGTGCCGGCCCTCGGCGGCGAAGGTGCTGTAGCCGCTGGCCATGCGGATCGCGCTGGGGGTGGCGTTGCCGACGGACAGCGCGGGCACCATCGCGCCGAAGCTGGACGGCAGCAGTCCGGACGCCTCGGCGGTCTTGCGCACCGTGTCCAGGCCGGCGTCCATACCGAGCTGCATGAACGGTGTGTTCACCGAGTTGGCGAGGGCGTCGTGCAGGGTGATCTGTCCCCAGGACTTCTTGTCGTCGTTGTGGGCGAAGACCTTGTCGCCGTCGCGGTCCCAGTAGGGCCCCTCGGGTGTGGTCACCGGGACGGCGTCGTCGCCGTCGTAGACCGTCTGCGGGGTGACAGGTGTAGCCTCGCCGCCACGCTCCTTGACGACGCCGTGTTCGAGGGCCGCCGCGTACACGAACGGCAGGAAGGCGGAGCCGGAGGGGACGGTGGTCGCGTTCGACTCGTTGTAGCCCTGTCTACGGTGGTCGGGGCCGCCGTAGACGGCGAGGATACGGCCCTTGGCGTCGACCGAGGAGGCCCCGAAGTGGGCGGCCTCGGCCTTCTTCGGGGAGTCCTTCCCGACCTTGGCCCGCGCCTTGGTGACGGCCTCGGTCAGCTCGTCCTGCCGCTCGCGGTCGAAGGTCGTGTAGATCTGGTAGCCGCCCATGTCGAACTCCTGGTCGGAGATACCGGCGGCCTTCTTGGCGTACTGGGCGGCCAGTTCGACGAGATAGTCGGTCTGCTTGCCGGTGTCGAAGCTGGTGCCCTGGTTGAGCGGCTCGGGGAACGTGTTGTACGCGGCGCGCTCGGACGGGGACAGCTTCCCGAGGGACACCATGCGGTCGAGAATCCACGCCCACCGCTCCTCGGCCCGCTCGCGGTTGGCCTTGCTCAGGGCGGGGTCGTACAGGCCGGCGCCCTTGAGGAGCGAGGCGAGGAAGGCGGCCTCGCCGACGTTCAGCTCACTGACGTCCTTGCCGTAGTACGCCTGGGCGGCCCGCTGGATGCCGTACGTACCGCGGCCGAACCAGCTGGTGTTGAGGTACGCCTCCAGGATCTTGTCCTTGCTCATCTTGTTGTCGAGCTTGAGCGCGATCATCGCCTCGTCGAACTTGCGGCCGAGCGAGCGGTCCTGGGAGAGGTAGACGTTCTTGACGTACTGCTGGGTGATGGTCGAGCCGCCCTGGGTGTCGCCCTCGCCGACGGTGCGCACCAGGGCGCGGGTGATACCGCTGACGGAGATACCGGGGTCGGAGTAGAAGCTCGCGTTCTCCGCCGCGAGGACCGCCCAGCGCACATCCTCGGGGACGTCCTTGAGCGGCATGGCCTGCCGCCGTACCCAGCCGGTACGGGCCATGGGGGTGCCGTCGGACCAGAAGTACACGTTGTCCTGCTGGGTGGCGAAGGTGTTGAGGTCCTCCGGTATGTCCGTGGTGGCGTAGGCGACGGTCAGGAACGTCAGGCTGAACCCGAAGGCCGCGCCCACCGCGCCCAGCGACTGCCGCCAGGACGGCACCCAGCGCCGCCAGCCGACCCGGCCCGGCCTCGGGTACCGGGGACGCGCCTTGCGCAGATACGGGGCGAAGGGGGCGAGCCGCGCGGCGAGGACGGCGAGGAATCTGGCGCGAACAGACGGCCTGGCCGCCTTGCGTCTGCCCCGTTTTCCTGTTTTCTCCGACTCCTGCCGCGGCTCCTTCGAGGTGTCGAGGGTGCTCGAGTCCAGCACCCGCAACTGCATGGTCTCGTCGGCGGGAGGAAGGGCGGGGACCTTCAACCGCATGGTCTCGTCCGCCGGCGGAACGGGGGGAGCCTTCAACTCCATGGTGAACTCGGACGCGGGAAGCGCCTCCCGACGCCCTCGCGCCACCCCTTGCGGACGCCGCGCGTCACCCTTCTTCCCGTCGGACCCGACCGGGTTCTTCCCCCCGGACCCGACCGGGCTGTTCCCCTCAGCCCCGGTCAGGTCCCCCTGGCTACCCATGGCGGACCCCGGCACCCGGGAAGCCCGACCGATGTGCGGCAACGATTCTGCGGTGCGCGGCAACCCTTTGCTCGCGCACGGCGACCATTCGACCGGGACACCTGGCTCCCGATCGTTCAAGGACAGCGGTCAAGACCGTCCCCCTCCCCACTTGGCATCGCCCGCGTGGACAGTCACCGCCGCCACACCCGCGGCAGTGAGCCCCCTGTTCCCCCGGCCTTTCGGCCTCCACACAGCGACCACAAATTATCAGTCACTTTCACAACTGTTCCGGTCGGCAGCGTGAAAATTTGGCCAGAGTGTTCGACCGCTCGAAAGCGGAACTCTCCTCTCCGCGCGGCCCCCGGTTAGCCTGTGCGTATGCCTCGCTACGAGTACCGCTGCCGGAGCTGCGGCGACACCTTCGAACTGAGCCGTCCGATGGCCGAGTCGTCCGCCCCCGCGGACTGCCCGTCGGGCCACTCGGACACGGTCAAACTCCTGTCGACGGTCGCCGTGGGCGGCTCGGCCACCGCCCCGGCCCCCACGCCCCGGGCGGGCGGCGGCGGTGGCGGATGCTGCGGCGGCGGCTGCTGCGGTTGATCGACACATCTTGATCAACGGCTGAGGGCCGTTGGCCGTTCACCCCACGCCGGCGGTCCCCTCACCCCTGTCCCCAAGGACGTTCATCGTTCCCTCAGGCTCTCTTCGTTCCCTCAGCCTCTCTTCAGGTTCGCTCGCCTAGCGTGCCCGCATGACAGCCATGCAAGCGGAGTCCATGGCCGGCGCCCCCTTGTGGATCATCGGCCTGATGGACCTCCTGGGCGCCCCCGGCGCGGGCCTGGCCGTGGCCCTGGAGAACCTCTTCCCCCCGATCCCCAGCGAGGTCATCCTCCCCCTGGCCGGCTTCGCCGCGAGCACCGGCCAACTGAACCTCTACGCGGCCCTCCTGTGGACCACGGCAGGCTCCGTCATCGGCGCCCTCGCCCTCTACGGCGTGGGCGCCCTCCTCGGCCGTGACCGCACGGTGGCGATCGCGGCCAGGCTCCCGCTCGTCAAGGTCTCGGACATCGAGAAGACGGAGGCCTGGTTCCTCCGCCACGGCACCAAGGCGATCTTCTTCGGCCGCATGATCCCGGTCTTCCGCAGCCTGGTCTCGATCCCGGCAGGCGTAGAACGTATGCCACTCCCGACGTTCACCCTGCTGACCACCCTGGGCAGCGCGATCTGGAACACGATCTTCGTGGTGTCCGGCTATGTATTGGGCGCCAACTGGACAGAGGTCACGAGCATCGTCTCGACGTACTCGAAGGTGGTGTTGGGGGCGGCGGGCGTCGCCGTACTGGCGTTTGCGGTGCTGCGACTGCTGCGGACGGGGTCAGGCAATCGCCGCCGCCCCGCACCAGCTCGCCCTGAAGGGGCGCGGGGCAGTGACATATGCGGCTCCGCCGCGCGGGCGCGACCAGCCACAACGGACCCGCAGCCCGAAATGCACAACTAGCCCCGAGCTCTCAGCGTCAATCCCCCTCACCCCTGCCGAGACGCCCTCAAGAACTCCCGCAAAATCCTCTCCCCCGCCAAAACCCCCCGCTCAGGCAGAGCGGTAACCGTCCCCCCGCCCCACCCCACATCCGCCAACTCCCCATGCCCGGGCCGCCAGGCCCGATCCACCGCGAGCAACAGATCCGCGTCCAGCAGCGAATCCCCCGCCCCCAGCGTCAACCCCGCCCCGGTCCTCCGCGCGACCTCGCGCACCGCCGCACTCTTGGTCAGAGGCTTCGGCACCGCGTACACCTTCCGCCCCTGAAGCGAAACGGTCCACCCCCGCGCCTCGGCCCACACCCCGAGTTCCTTCACCCAGTCCTCGGGCAGCGACTCCCGCTCCACGACGAGATAGACGAACAGCTCCTCGGCGACGCGATGCTTGCGCACCCACACCGGATCGGCGGTGGCCTCCAAGTGCGCCCGCACCTCCGCCAACGGCACACACTCATCGGCGAGCCGAGCGGTCACCCTCTCGTGCCACTCGGCATCGGTGACCCCGTCCACCAGCAGATGCCCCCCGTTGGCACAGATGGCGTACTTGGGCGCGGGCCCCGGCAGATTGATCCGCTGGTACTGCTTGCGCGTCCGCGTGGTCGTCGGCACGAACACGGTCGCGTCCCCCAGCTCGGTCAGCAACCGCGCGGCCGTCTCGGTCATATAGGACAGCGGCTTGCTCTCGTGCACCTCGACCGTCAGCAGCCGGGGCGCCCGGGCGTCCGGCATGGTGAGAGCCAGCGCGGCGGACGAGTAGATGAGCGTACGGTCGAGATCGCTGGCGACGAGTACCTGAGGCCCGGACATCAGACGGCCACCGCCTTGCCGTCGGCGCCGGTCGCCCCGCGCGTGTACTTGGGGTGGATCAACCCCACACAGGTGTACGGCAGTTCCGCCACCTCTTCCACCGGTACCCCCCTCTGTTCGGCCAGCAGACGCACATGGTCGAGGTCCGCACCGGCCCCGGCCCGCGCGAGGATCTTCCACGGCACCCGGCGCAGCAGCACCCGCGTGGTCTCACCCACACCCGGCTTGACCAGGTTCACATCGTGAATCCCGTACTCCTCGCTGATCCGCTCGACGGCCGCCCACCCTTCCCAGGTCGGCGTCCGATCGGCGGCCAGCAATTCCTTCGTACGGGAGTCCACGGTCTCCACGACATCCCCGAACCGCGCGGAAATGACGTCAAGGAAGTCCACGGACACATCGACGCCCGCCAACTCCCGATAGAACTTGGCGCCGTGATAATCATTCGGCCCCACGAGATCGGACCGCAACACCGTCCGTGAAATCAGCCCGGAAACCGTCGAGTTCAGACAGGCGGACGGAATGAGAAAGTCATCACGGGTCCCGTACGTCCGCACACACGACCCCGGGTCGGCGAGTACGGCGATCTCGGGGTCGAAGCCGGTGATCCCGTCGGACTCCTCGAACTCCAGCAGGGCGGCGGCGAGTTCACGCGTGATCGCCCCCTTGCCGGTCCACCCGTCCACGAAGACGATGTCGGCCGGGTCGTGATGCGCCGCCAGCCACCGCAGCGCGTTGGCGTCGATGCCCCGTCCCCGCACGATGGACACGGCGTAGTGCGGCACCTCGATCCCGTGCCGGTGCAGCGCCCACCGCCGCATCAGCACACCCACGGGCGTCCCCGCGCGGGCCAGCGACACGATCACGGGCCGGGCCGTCCGCTCGGCGAGCACGGTCTCGGTCACGACCCCGACGGCGACGGCGATCCGCTCGGCGGATATCTCCAACGCGCCGCGGAACAGCTCCTGATACTGCTCACTCGGCTGATATTCGACGGGCAGCGACTCCGCGTAATGCGCCCCACCGCTCTGAATGGCCTCCTCCCGTTCCTCGGTGGGAGCCTCCAGCGTCACGGCCGACACATCCTGCAGCAGCCACCCCACTTCGTCCGGTGCGTAGGAGGAGAACTCAGGACCACGGAGAGGCTCAGGGAGCATCGAGTACCTTTCGGCGACATTCGCATTCATAAACAAAAGATCTTGCTGATTCGTGAACCGACCGTTTCCTTCCGCCGCGACGGCGCCCGTCCCAAGCGGCGCGTCCCGGCCGTGCCGAACCGGCGGGACGTACGACGGCACCACGGCGAGCAGCACACTCGGCGTATGGGCGGCGAGCACGGCCGCCAGCCCGTCCCCGGCATGCAACTCGGCGCTGTCCCCGACCGAGTCGACGACCGCCACGACCGCGTCGAACCCAGCCCCGGCAACGTTGTACGCGTACCGCTCCCCCGGCCCGTCCGCGGGCCCGTCGTGCGCGGGGAACACGATCCGGCTCCGTATCGCGTAACCGGGGTCGTCCACAGCGAGCACAGGCGACCGCGTGGTGGTGGAGAACCGTATCTCCACTCCGTCCACCAGCCGCTCCAGCTCTTCCGCCAACCGCAGCGGCGCGTACATCAGCTCTTCGAAGCCCAGCACCAGCACCCGTCGGGCCCCCACCGGCAACGCCTCGGCGATCCGCGCCGCCATCCCAGGCAGCGCGGCCTCCAACCGCTCCCGATGCGCCGGGGTGAACCCATGCCGCCCGCCATCGGGCACCCCGACGGGCCACCCCAACTCGACCCGGGCGACCCGGCCCTCCTGAACCGCAGCCGCAGCGGCGGCACCCTCGTACTCCGCGACGAGCGCCTGCCCCTTCTCCAGCACCCCCTCCGGCAGCCGCACATTCCCCTTCGCCGCGGTCACGAGATCCACCCGCGCCCCGATCTCCTCGGCGAACTCGTCGAGCCGCCCCTGATCGGCGGCGGAGCGCATGTCGACCAGCGCCACCACCACATACCGCCCGCGCGGATACCGCTCGTGCAGCGCGCGGATGGTGTTGAGGACGGTGTTCCCGGTGGAGAACTCGTCGTCGACGAGCACCAGCGGCCCCCGCCCCGCGAGCAGCGAGGGGTCCTCCGGCAGCAGCAGATGCGAGGTCGCGTGGGAGTGGGACTCCTCGAAGCCGCCGGCCGGGTCGACGCCGGCGACGGGCCGCCGGGTGGAGTGGAGGTAGGGCGCGTCGCCCACCCCGTCGGCGACGGAGTGTCCGAGTCCGGTGGCGGTCTCGGCGTACCCGAGGACCACGGCGTTCCGTGCCCCGTCGGCCCCCAGCAGCTCCCGTACGCGCCGCCCGAGCGCGACCCCGGCCCCGTACACGACGGCCGGTGACCGCGGCACATGTTTGCCGAGGACATGGGAGACGAGCAGATGGGCCCGCTTGGGGTTGCGCCGCAGGGCCAGTCCCAGCAGCCCCTTCAGCCCCTCGTCACCCACCAGCTCGACCCCGAGCCGCTCGGCGACCCAGGTGCCGGACCAGACCGTGTCGTTCACTGCGTTGTTCATCGATTCCTGATCTCAGTCGGGCGTTCCAGGGCATCCCAGCCGGGCGGTCCGGGGCGTCTCAGTCGGGCGGTCCAGGGTGTCTCAGTCGGGCAGTCCGGCGGCCAGCAGATCCACGAAGCCGATGTCCTCACGGGCCACCCCGAACACCTCGGCGCGCTGCAGAACCCTTTCCGCCCAGGCGCGGTGCGGCTTCACCTCGTTCATCTTGTTACGGGAGGCGGAGCGGAGCACTCCGCCGCCGTTGCGCTCGGGCCGCAGGATGTCCTGGGCGTCGCCGTACTCCTCGTGGCTGACCACCGACAGCGCGTGCACCGGCAGCACATGGGACGGGTGGATGCAGGTCTTGCCGAGGAGGCCGTTGGCCTGGTCGAGGGCGATCTCGCGGAGCAGTCCGTCGAGGGCGTGCTCGATGAGGCTCTCACGCAGATCGGCGGCCCGGTTCGCCAGGAACGGGCTGGTCCGCAGCTGCGGCTTGAACATGCGCTCCTGGACCCGGAAGTACTCCCACACCGGCCCGGTGACGGTGAACCCGGTGCCGTCGGCCCGCCCGAGCACATTCACCACGTCCGCGATCACGGAGGCGACGATCTGGACGTCGTACGCGGTCATGTCGGGCGCGCGGCGCAGGGCGTAGGAGGAGCAGAAGTCGGTGACGCCGAGGCGCAGGGCGAGGACGCGGTCACGGTACTTGTCGACGGTGTGGGCGATGCCCTGGAGGGCGTCTACGCGCGTCTCGCGGTACATCAGCTCCGGCGATTCCAGCACCGGCATGGCGAACAGCCGCCGCCCGCTCGCCGCCTCGGCGGCCGTCAGCGCCTCCAGGAAGGCGATCCCGCGCTCCTCGGTGAACTTCGGGAACACGAACCCGGACAACAGCCGTACGGCGGGCCCGAGTCGGCGGACGAGGTCGGGTATCTGCTCCGGGAAGCGGACCCTGACGAACAGCAGCGGAATCTGTGCGTCCGGTCGCTCGGCGAGTTCGGTGAACTGCCGGACCAGGTTCTCCTCGGCGCCCACGACCTCGGCGTCGTCGATCGAGTCCTCCAGGCAGACGACCATGGAGACCACTCCGCGCCCGGCCTGCTTGACGATGTCGTCGGCCAGCCGCTCCCGGGTGGCCGGGCTGTAGAGCGTGGCGCCGAGGGCGGCGGCGAGCACCCGCGCCGGGGAGTCCGCGTGGAACTCGACCGGCTCCCGGTGGAAGAGACGCTGACGCTCCTCAGGGGCGATGTGCCCGAAGTGACGCATAGGAACCCCCGTGGTTACTGGATGACCGTCCGTAAAGGTGGCCGGTAATAGTACGTACAAACGTGTGTCATCAGTTCCCGCCGGGCGTGAAGTTCTGGTAACCCGGCCATGTCCGTCGTACGTCGGTCGTACCCGACTTCACCTGGTTCCTGGTCGCCCCGCGTTGTCGTGATCAGGACCGAGAAGGCAGGATGACCGCATGACGCACGCGATGCTGAAGGGGTCGAACGTCCCGATCGAAGCCACGGCGGTCCGCGCCGTGCTGCGCTGGGCGCCTGGACAGGGCGCCCCGGTTGTCGACGCCTCGGCGCTGCTCCTCGGCCCCGACGGCCGCGTTCGGTCCGACGAGGACTTCGTCTTCTACAACCAGCCGCGCCACCCCTCGGGCAAGGTGTGGCGGCTCGGCCAGAAGCGGGTGGCCGAGGGCCTCACCGACACCATCCAGACCGACCTGGCCGGTGTCGAGTCCGCCGTCAGCCAGATTCTCATCGTCGCCTCCGCCGAGGAGGTCACGTTCGAGAACGTACGTTCCCTGCGCATCCTCCTCTACGACGCCGCGGTCACCGACGCCGAGCCGCTGGCGTACTTCGACATCAAGCCGGAGACGGGCGAGGAGACCGCCCTGATCTGCGGCGAGCTCTACCGCCGCGGCGGCGGCTGGAAGTTCCGCGCCCTGGGCGAGGGCTACACCAACGGCCTCCAGGGCCTGGCCACGGACTTCGGCATCCTGGTGGACGAGTCGGAGCCCACGCCCGCGACAACCCAGGTCCCCCCACCGGAGCCCTCGGCCCCCCTCCCCCCGGAACAACCCGCGACAGCGGGCGTCCCCGCCCAGCCGTCCTACGGCTACCCCCCGGCGGCCCCACCCCAGCCCCCGTCCCAGCCGGCATACGGCTACCCGCATCCGGCCCCCGCGACAACAGCGGCCGCCCCCCTGAACCCGGCCTTCCGCCTACCCCCACAGGGCCCACAGTTCATCGGCCGCTAGGGAGCAACGGCAGATCTTTTAGGGGCGCGGGGCTGTATCTATTTGCGGCTCCGCCGCGTGGGCGCGAGCAACCACGACGGCGCCGCAGCCGAACACATCGCTACGACCGATCGACCTTGGTCTTGTAACCCCGCCCCCACTGCAACCCCCACCCATACAACCGATCAAGCTCCGACTGAAACCCATAAACAAACTTCACTTCCCGCCGCACGATGATCTCCCCCTTGACGTTCTCGATCATCACCACGGCGCAGGACCGCGCCTGCGAGTGCCGCTCATCGAGACCTATCTCGATCCGCGGCCCATTGCTGGGAAACAGCGTCACCACGGCATGCGTACGGTCGAACGCCGGCGTCTGGTCGTAGATGTAGACGAAGACCAGCATCCGCTTGAAGTCGTCGCGGTGGTCGAGGTTGATGTACATCGTCTCGCCGGACCCGGACCCGAACCGGTCGTCCCCGCTGAGCCGCATGTACGGCGGATCGTTGATGTCGCCGAGGAAGCCGCCCAGCGGCTGGACGACCCCTTTGCTCCCGTCGGCCAGCTCGTACAGGCACCCGAGGTCGAGGTCGACATTGACCATGCTCTGGCTGTGCGCCTGCACCGGCTCCGGCTTGAGCGCCTTGAAGGGATGCCGCAGCACACTCTCCCGCTTGGGCGCACCGATGTCGGACGTCCGCATCCGCCACGAGAGGTTGACGCGCAGATGCCCGGCGGCGGCGTTCTGCTTGCTGAGAGACACCCTCGGGTGCCGCTTCGTCAGTTCGATCGCGTTGGTCGCCGCGCTGCCCGCGTCGAACTCCGAGGCCCGCCCGCGCCAGAGGTTGTCCAGGAAACTCATGCCCGCCCACACCTGCCGTGTCCGTCGTCGCGTGAAAGTCGCGATGGTCGCGTGAAACCGCCGACGGGGCGGCCCACGAGGACGCATCCTCGTCGGCCGCCCCGCTCAGAGCGTTCCCTCACCCCGAGGGCGGTCACACTCCGGAACCGGTCACTTCGGTCCGGACCACCGCCCCGGGGGTTCCGGGTCAGACCCCGGAGGAGACCTCCTCCTTGTCGGAGGCCTCAGCTTTTCCCTCCGCGGCCGCCAGCGCCCTGTTGCGGCGGACCGAGGACCAGAAGGACCAGCCGATCAGGATGACGCCGATGGAGCCGGTGATGAGCTCGTGGATCTCGTACTGGATGGTGACGAGGAGGATCGCGGCGAGGGCGCCGATCGCGTAGTGCGCGCCGTGCTCCAGGTAGACGTAGTCGTCGAGGGTGCCCTGGCGGACCAGGTACACGGTCAGCGACCGGACGTACATGGCGCCGATACCGAGGCCCAGCGCCATCAGGACGATGTCGTTGGTGATGGCGAAGGCGCCGATGACACCGTCGAAGGAGAAGGACGCGTCCAGGACCTCCAGGTAGAGGAACATGAAGAACGCGGCCTTGCCGGCGAGGGCGACGGCCGAGCGTGGCTTGCCGGTGCGCTCCGCCTCTTCTTCCTCCTCCTGCTCGCGCTCCTCCTCTTCCTCCAGCTTGTCCTCGAAGTAGCCGGAGAGACCGCCGACGATCATGTACGTGATCAGGCCGGCGACTCCGGAGAGGAGAACCGTCTCGGCCTTGTCCGCGTGCCCGGCGTGCAGATGGGCGTTGGTCGCGAAGGTCATCGAGGTGATCAGCAGGACGATCAGCGCGATACAGGCCGACAGCATGTCGACCTTGCCGAGCTTGGCCAGCGGGCGCTCCAGCCAGGCGAGCCACTTGATCTCCCGGTCCTCGAAGATGAAGTCCAGGAAGATCATCAGCAGGAACATGCCACCGAACGCGGCGATCGCCGGGTGGGCGTCGGTCACCAGTTCCTGGTAGTGATCCGGCTCGGTGAGCGCGAGGTCGACGGCCTCGATCGGCCCCAGCTTGGCGCTGATGGCGACGATGACGACGGGGAAGACGAGGCGCATACCGAAGACGGCGATGAGGATGCCGATGGTGAGGAAGATCTTCTGCCAGAAGGCATTCATCTTCTTCAGGATTCCGGCGTTGACCACCGCGTTGTCGAACGACAGCGAGATCTCCAGGACGGAGAGGATGGCCACGATGCCGAAGGCCGTCCACCCTCCGAACAGAACCGCTGCGACCAAGCCGAGCGCGGTGACCGCGAACGACCAGCCGAAGGTTTTCAGAACCACTGGCTACCCAATCGTGTTGTACGGGGCTCCCCCGCGCCGCGCGCGGCTTTACGAAACTTTGAACACGAAGTCTAGTCCTCCGCCTCCCGTACCCCACAGGGCCCCGGCTTTAGCTCATATTGCGCAACGTGTAGCGGTATACACAACGCGTAGCGCCATACGAAACGTAAGGAAGTGCGAAGGATCTACGAAACATTGACCCCGAAGTCCAGGGCGATACCGCGCAGGCCCGACGCGTATCCCTGCCCGACCGCCCGGAACTTCCACTCGCCGTTGTAGCGGTAGACCTCGCCGAAGATCATCGCGGTCTCGGTGGAGGCGTCCTCGGAGAGGTCGTAGCGGGCGAGTTCCTGGCCGTCGGCCTGGTTGACCACGCGGATGAAGGCGTTGCTGATCTGACCGAAGGTCTGACCGCGGTTGTCGGCGTCATGGATGGAGACCGGGAAGACGATCTTGTCGCACTGGGCGGGCACCTTCGAGAGGTCGATGATCAGCGACTCGTCGTCGCCGTCGCCCTCACCGGTGAGGTTGTCCCCGGTGTGCTCGACCGAGCCGTCGGGGCTCCTGAGCTGGTTGTAGAAGATGAACCACTCGTCGCCCATGACCCTCCCGCCCTGGCACAGCAGCGCGCTGGCGTCCAGGTCGAAAGCGGCTCCGGTGGTGGTCCGGACGTCCCAGCCGAGCCCGACCATCACCTGTGTGAGGTTCGGTGCGGCCTTGGAGAGGGAGACATTGCCTCCCTTGGCGAGCGTGACGCCCATGCTGGTCCTCCCCTGGGGTGAAACGTCTTCGGTTGTCCTGCACGTCCGGCACCGCCCGTAAACGGGTGCGCGCCGAACGGATGTCGCAATCATGGCGATCCGCGGTCCAGGGGAGTACCGAGCGCTGTCACCCCACGGGTCTCCCCCTCGCCCACAGCGACCATAGCGGAGAGCCCTCCACCCGGTCTCCCGGGTGAAGGGCTCTCGACAAGTCGTCCTACGACTCAGACGTTGACGCCGAAGTCCTGGGCGATGCCGCGCAGGCCCGAGGCGTACCCCTGGCCGATGGCGCGGAACTTCCACTCGGCGCCGTGCCGGTACAGCTCGCCGAAGACCATGGCGGTCTCGGTCGAGGCGTCCTCGGAGAGGTCGTACCGGGCGATCTCCGCCTCTCCGGCCTGGTTCACCACGCGGATGAAGGCGTTGCGGACCTGGCCGAAGGACTGCTGGCGGTTCTCGGCGTCGTAGATCGAGACCGGGAAGACGATCTTCTCGATCTGGGCCGGGACGGCGGCGAGATTGACCTTGATCTGCTCGTCGTCTCCCTCGCCCTCACCGGTGAGGTTGTCACCGGTGTGCTCGACCGAGCCGTCCGGGCTCTTGAGGTTGTTGAAGAAGACGAAGTTGGCGTCGGTGCCGACCTTGCCGGACGAGTCGAGCAGCAGGGCGCTGGCGTCCAGGTCGAAGTCGGTGCCGGTCGTGGTGCGAATGTCCCACCCCAGACCGACGATGACCGCGGTCAGGCCAGGGGCCTCCTTGGTCAGCGATACGTTGCCGCCCTTGCTGAGGCTGACTCCCACGAGTCCTCCCTTTGGTGTCAGGGGCGGGGAGCCCCGTCGTGCGTTGGTATCGGATCAACGACTCGATCCTAGTGACGGGTTCCCGTTCGCCGCAGGCCTTGGCGCCGAGAAATCACAGGGTGTCGAGGGCGGCGACGTACTCGTTCAGGTCACGGGCGTCCGGCAGGGCGTTGACGACGGTCCAGCGGACCACGCCCTCCTTGTCGATGATGAACGTGCCGCGCACCGCGCAGCCCTTGTCCGCGTCGAAGACCCCGTACGCCCGGCTGACCTCGCCGTGCGGCCAGAAGTCCGACAGCAGCGGGTACTCCAGGGACTCCTGCTCGCCGAAGACCCGCAGGGTGTGGATGGAGTCGTTCGACACGGCCAGCAGCTGCACGTCGTCGTTGACGAACTTCGGCAGGTTGTCCCGCAGCTCGCACAGCTCGCCCGTGCACACCCCGGTGAACGCGAACGGGTAGAAGAGCAGCACCACGTTCTTCTCCCCCCGGAAGTCCGAGAGCTTCACGGTGGCGCCGTGATTGTCCTTGAGCTCGAAGTCCGGTGCCTTGTCGCCGACCTGGATCGCCATGATCTCCTGTGTCTCCTTCATGGGCTGTTCGGGAGACCACAGCCTAAAACGACGCGCCCCTGGAAGGGCCCCGCAGGGGCACCTTCCAGGGGCGCGGGGAACTGCGCGACCAGCCACGACGGCGCGAAGGCCGCCGACGCGCAGCTCCCCCCGAGCTACTAGGCGCCCGGCGGGTTACTTCTTCGCCTTGGCCGCCTTCGGCGTCACCAGCCGGCTCCCACTCCAGTCCTTGCCGACGCTGACGCTCTTCGACGCGGACAACCCCGCAGTCGTCGCGGCTTCCGAGATGTCGCTGGGCTCCACATAGCCGTCCCGCCCGGTCTTGGGCGTCAGCAGCAGGATCGAGCCACCCTCCTCGATGTACGTGGTGGCGTCCACCAGCACATCCGTCAGGTCGCCGTCGTCGTCTCGGAACCACAGCACGACGGCATCGGCCACGTCGTCGTAGTCCTCGTCGACGAGATCGCTGCCGATGACTTCCTCGATGGACTCGCGGAGCTCCTGGTCGACATCGTCGTCGTAGCCGATCTCCTGGACCACCTGCTCGGGCTGGAACCCCAGCCTCGCGGCAGGGTTCGTCCGCTCCTCCGCGTGGTCCGCGGTCGCGCTCACGGGTTGCCTCCTGATCATGTTCGGTTGGGGTCGCCCCCGGGGAATCAGCCACGCGCGTACGCGAAGCGTTGGCCGTAGTCCACACGGGCGGGACGGATCGCGCAAGTACCCAGCCTCGGAGACCGCCGAAACGGTGACGATCCGGGCCGTGTCACCGCAACTCCCTGCGCGGATTCACAGCATCGCGTGACGCACGCCACACCGTTCTGCCCGGTTTGTGCAGTCGGCAACCATCCCGGCGTACGACGGTCGAACGGCTTTACTACCTTTGCGGGGCAAGTCACCGCCCTGGTTACTTCTCGGTAGAGATGACGTGAGCCCGCCCGAGGTACACGATGGGGAACGGTGCTGGCACCCATAAGAACCCATGAAGAGTGGCCCTCTGACAGCTAAGGAACAGCGTGGCTTCCGGATCAGATCGCAATCCGATCATCATTGGCGGCCTTCCGAGTCAGGTCCCTGACTTCGACCCCGAGGAGACCCAGGAGTGGCTTGACTCACTCGATGCCGCCGTGGACCAGCGTGGCCGTGAGCGCGCGCGCTACCTGATGCTCCGGCTCATCGAGCGGGCCCGCGAGAAGCGCGTGGCCGTGCCCGAGATGCGCAGCACGGACTACGTCAACACGATCGCCACCAAGGACGAGCCGTTCTTCCCGGGCAACGAGGAGATCGAGCGGAAGATCCTCAACGCGACCCGCTGGAACGCCGCGGTCATGGTGTCGCGCGCCCAGCGGCCCGGTATCGGCGTCGGCGGTCACATCGCGACGTTCGCCTCCTCCGCCTCCCTCTACGACGTGGGCTTCAACCACTTCTTCCGGGGCAAGGAGGAGGGCGACGGCGGCGACCAGATCTTCTTCCAGGGGCACGCCTCGCCCGGCATCTACGCCCGCGCGTTCCTCCTCGACCGGCTGAGCGAGGGACAGCTCGACGCCTTCCGCCAGGAGAAGTCGAAGGCCCCCGACGGCCTGTCCAGTTACCCGCACCCGCGACTGATGCCGGACTTCTGGGAGTTCCCGACCGTGTCGATGGGCCTCGGCCCGCTCGGCGCGATCTTCCAGGCGCGGATGAACCGCTACATGGAGGCCCGCGGTATCGCCGACACCTCCAAGTCGCATGTGTGGGCCTTCCTCGGCGACGGCGAGATGGACGAGCCCGAGTCGCTGGGCCAGCTCACGCTCGCCGCCCGCGAGGGCCTGGACAACCTCACCTTCGTGGTGAACTGCAACCTCCAGCGCCTCGACGGCCCGGTGCGCGGCAACGGCAAGGTCATCCAGGAGCTGGAGTCGGTCTTCCGGGGCGCCGGCTGGAATGTGATCAAGCTGGTCTGGGACCGCTCCTGGGACCCGCTGCTCGCCCAGGACCGCGACGGGGTGCTGGTCAACCGGATGAACACCACACCGGACGGCCAGTACCAGACGTACGCCACCGAGACCGGCGCGTACATCCGCGACCACTTCTTCGGTGACGACCAGCGGCTGCGGGCGATGGTCGAGCACATGACCGACGACGAGATCCTGCACCTGGGGCGCGGCGGTCACGACCACCGGAAGGTCTACGCCGCGTACAAGGCGGCCGTGGAACACAAGGGCCAGCCGACGGTCATCCTGGCCAAGACGATCAAGGGCTGGACGCTGGGGCCGAACTTCGAGGGCCGCAACGCCACGCACCAGATGAAGAAGCTGACGGTCGCCGACCTCAAGGGCTTCCGCGACCGGCTGCACCTGCCGATCTCCGACAAGGAACTGGAGAACGGGCTTCCGCCGTACTACCACCCCGGGCGGAACTCCGAGGAGATCCAGTACATGCACGACCGCCGCAAGGGCCTCGGCGGTTACGTCCCCACCCGTGTCGTCCGCGCCAAGCCGCTCGCGCTGCCCGAGGACAAGACGTACGCGAGTGTGAAGAAGGGCTCCGGTCAGCAGTCGATCGCCACCACCATGGCGTTTGTCCGGCTGCTGAAGGACCTCATGCGGGACAAGGAGATCGGCAAGCGGTTCGTACTGATCGCGCCGGACGAGTACCGCACCTTCGGCATGGACTCGTTCTTCCCGAGCGCGAAGATCTACAACCCGCTGGGCCAGCAGTACGAGGCGGTGGACCGTGATCTGCTGCTCGCGTACAAGGAGTCGCCGACGGGTCAGATGCTGCACGACGGCATCTCGGAGGCCGGCTGCACGGCCTCGCTGATCGCGGCCGGTTCGGCGTACGCCACGCACGGCGAGCCGCTCATCCCGGTGTACGTCTTCTACTCGATGTTCGGTTTCCAGCGCACCGGCGACCAGTTCTGGCAGATGTCCGACCAGCTGGCGCGCGGCTTCGTTCTGGGCGCGACCGCCGGGCGTACGACGCTGACCGGTGAGGGTCTGCAGCACGCCGACGGCCACTCGCAGCTGCTGGCGTCCACCAACCCGGGCTGTGTGGCGTACGACCCGGCGTTCGGGTTCGAGATCGCGCACATCGTGAAGGACGGTCTGCGCCGGATGTACGGCGAGACCGCCGACGGCAGGCCGGGCGAGGACGTCTTCTACTACCTCACCGTCTACAACGAGCCCATCCAGCACCCGGCCGAGCCGGAGAACGTGGACGTGGAGGGCATCCTCAAGGGTGTCCACCGCTTCAGCGAGGGCACTTCGGGCTCGATCCCGGCGCAGATCATCGCCTCCGGTGTCGCGGTGCCGTGGGCCGTGGAGGCGCAGCGGCTCCTCGCCGCCGACTGGGATGTCAAGGCGGATGTGTGGTCGGCGACCTCCTGGAACGAGCTGCGCCGTGAGGCGATCGAGGTGGAGCGGTACAACCTGCTGCACCCCGAGGAGGAGCAGCAGGTCCCGTATGTCACGCGGAAGCTCAGCGGGGCCGAGGGGCCGTTCGTGGCCGTCTCCGACTGGATGCGGTCGGTGCCGGACCAGATCGCGCGCTGGGTGCCGGGCACGTACCAGTCGCTGGGCGCCGACGGTTTCGGCTTCGCCGACACCCGGGGTGCGGCGCGGCGGTTCTTCCACATCGACGCCCAGTCGATCGTGGTGGCCGTCCTGACGGAGCTGGCACGCGAGGGCAAGGTCGACCGGTCGGTACTGAAGCAGGCCATCGACCGCTATCAACTGCTGGACGTGGCCGCGGCCGACCCGGGGGCGGCGGGCGGCGACGCGTAGACGCTCCGCTGGGAAGGCCGTCCCAACACCTCGCGCCGGTGGGGGCTGGTCACGCCCACGCGGCGGAGCCGCAAATCGATACAGCCCCGCGCCCCTTGTTCAGCGGCTGCGCCGCTGTCGGGGCGTCGGTCATGGCCGCATAGCACGGTCGGCCGTGTCAAGGGGTGGTGAACCTCCGGGATCACCACCCCTGCACGTTTTCTACGATGCCGCCATGAAGCAGCGATCGGGCTCGGCGCGGGCCCGTTGGGAAGAGCGCACTCAGCGACCGTTGTTCGGACTGGCCGCGGTGTTCGCCGTCGCGTATGCCGTGCCGATCGTGCGACCCGACGCCGGTGCGGAGGTGAGGTGGTGGTGCGAGGTCGTCGAGTGGGTGGTGTGGGCGGTGTTCGCACTCGACTATCTCGCCCGGCTCGGGCTCTCCGAGGACCGGCGCGCGTTCGTACGGACACGGTGGCTGGACCTGTGCGCGGTGGTGCTGCCGATGGTGCAGCCGCTGCGGTTGCTGCGGGTCGTGGCGACCTTGTTGCTGGTCGGGCAGCGGGCGCGGATGGCTTCGCAGATACGGCTCACCACGTATGTGGGCGGGTCGGTGATCGGGCTGTTGATGTTCGGGTCGCTGGCCGTGCTGTCCGTGGAGCGGGATTCGCCGAACGGGAACATTCACACGCTGGGCGATGCCGTGTGGTGGTCGTTCACGACGATGACGACCGTGGGGTACGGGGATCATGCGCCGACCACCGGGCTGGGGCGGGTGTTGGCGGTCGGGCTGATGCTGTCCGGGATCGCGTTGCTGGGTGTGGTGACGGCGAATATCGCGGCGTGGTTCATAGCGCGGTTCGAGAAGGATGACGCGGAGGAGCGGCGGCAGACGGCCGCGATAGCCGCGCTGGCTGAGGAGGTTCGGTTGTTGCGGGCCGAAGTCGCCTCGTTGCGCTCTTCTGAAGGGGTTGTGCCGAAGCAGCGCCGTTGACCGTAGGGGGGGTGTGCGTTGGCGGGTGCGGCTGCGTTGTGGTTGCTCGCGCAGTTCCCCGCGCCCCTAAGAGCCTGCAGTTGCCCGGCGCTGAGAACACGCCCCCTGCGTACTGAAAACCTGGCCTCGGCCCCACCCGAATTGACCTGCTCGGCGCGCTGTCCCCCTCCGGCAGCGCGCCGCAGGCCTATCTGTCCTCGAACGGATATGCCGTGCGGAGGACTTGACTTACTGTGACCTGCGGCGCGTGGTGGGTGGAAGGGGTCTTCGGGGTTGTCACCCTGATGGGGGAACGTGGGCCGAAACCCGCGCTGGGGGCAGTGGTGGTGCTAAATGTGCGCCGCCCCGGCGCCCGCCTCCGCGTTCTCGCCCCGCTTCGTCAGGAACGCCACCAGGACCGCGACCGTCGCGACACCGGCGGCGACCAGGCTGGCGAGGCCCATGCCGGACATGAACGTGTCATGGGCGACGGTGGTGATCTTCGCGGCGATCTCGGCCGGCATGCCCTCGGCGACCGGCGGGATGCCCTGCTGGACGGCCTGCGAGGCCTGGGTGAGCTGTTCGCCGGTGAGGGGCGGGAGGCCCGCGTCCTTCCAGTTGGCGGCGAGGTCGTTGTCGACCTTGGACGTCATCACGGCGCCCAGTACGGCCGTACCGAGGCTGCCGCCGATCTGCATGGCGGCCTGCTGGAGGCCACCGGCGACACCGGACAGCTCCAGCGGGGCGTTGCCCACGATGACCTCGGTGGCGCCGACCATCACGGGGGCGAGACCGAGGCCGAGGAGGGCGAACCAGAGGGACATCACGGCGCTGCCGGTGTCGGTCTCCAGCGTGGACATGCCGTACATGGCGATCGCGGTGAGCGCCATGCCGCCGGCCAGCGGGACACGCGGGCCCAGCTTGGTGATGAGGATGCCCGCGAGCGGGGAGCCGACGATCATCATGCCGGTGAGCGGCAGGAGGTGCAGGCCCGCGTCGATGGGGCTCATGCCGTGGACGTTCTGGAGGTAGAACGTCACGAAGAACAGGCCGCCCATGAAGGCGATGGCCATGAGGACCATCAGGACGACACCGGCCGAGAGCGGGACCGAGCGGAAGAGGGCCAGCGGGACCAGGGGTTCCTTGACCTTCGTCTCCCAGAACGCGAAGAGCGCGAAGCCCGCGATCGACACGATCAGGAACGTCCAGGTCTTGCCGTCGCCCCAGCCCCACTCCGGGGCCTTGATGAGCGCCCAGACCAGGCAGAACATGGCCGCCGACAGCAGGGCTATGCCGAGGATGTCGAAGGAGCGGGGCGCGTTCTCGGCGCGGTGGTCCAGCAGAATCCAGGCGCCCAGGGCCAGGGCGAGGACGCCCACGGGCACGTTGATCCAGAACACGGACTGCCAGCTGACGTTCTCGACGAGGAAGCCGCCGAGGATCGGGCCGCCGGCCGTGGAGGCGCCGATGACCATGCCCCAGATGCCGATCGCCATGTTCAGCTTCTCGGCGGGGAACGTGGCGCGGAGCAGACCGAGCGCGGCCGGCATCAGCAGGGCGCCGAACAGGCCCTGGAAGACACGGAAGGTCACCACGAAGGCGACCGAGTTCGACAGACCGATGGCCCCGGAGGCGGAGGCGAAACCGACCACGCCTATCAGGAAGGTCTGGCGGTGGCCGAAGCGGTCACCCAGCTTGCCCGCGGTGATCAGCGTGACCGCGAGGGCGAGGAAGTACGCGTTGGTGATCCACTGGACGTCGGCGAAGCTCGCCTTGAGGTCTTCGGCGATGGCCGGGTTGGCGATCGCCACGATGGTGCCGTCGAGGGCGACCATCATCACGCCGACGGCCACGGTGAGGAGGGTGAACCAGGGATGGCCGCGCAGTCCCCGATCCTGGTTCGGTGTCGGGTCCGACGGGACGACTGGTGCCTTGTCCCCCGGTCCCGTCTTGTCGACAGTGGTCTGACTAGTCATGCGAACGAGGCTAGTGACAGCCACTGACAGTTGACAAACCAATTCACAAGTCGGTAACTGTCACGTCACTCGGAGCGGGTCCGGGTGGAGACGAGGGTTCATGGAAACGGGGGAGCGGCCGGGGCTGCGCGAACGCAAGAAGCAGCGCACCCACGAGGCGCTGATGCGGGCGGCCCTGGAGCTGTTCACGACCCAGGGGTACGAGCGGACGACGGTCGACGAGATCGCCGAGGCCGTCGATGTCTCCCAGCGCACCTTCTTCCGCTATTTCACGGGCAAGGAAGAGGCCGCCCTCTCCGCTCTGGAGGTCGTCCAGGGCTACTTCCTCAACGCGGTGCGCACCCGGCCGGCGCACGAGGCCCCCCTGGAGGCGCTGCGCAATGCCGTCCTGGAGGGCTGGGACAGCATCAGCGAGATCGTCCACGAGGTCATCCCCGTCGACCTGTACCTGCGCTCCTACCGCCTGATCGAATCGACGCCCGCACTGCTCGCGGCCCATCTGCGGCGATCGGACGAGATCGCGGAGGAGATGGCCCGGATCATCGCCGAGCGCGAGGGACTCGACGTCGACTCCGACCCCCGGCCCCGGGTGGCGGTGGCCCTGTTCGCCGGGGTGATGCGGGTCGCCGAACGCCAGTGGGCCATGCGGAACGAACTCGATCTGGGCGCCATGCGGGAGGTGACGGCGGCTTATCTGGACGCCGTACGACCGTCGCTGGCCGAGAAGTGGCGTATTGGCTGAAACATGATGCGAAGGGCATCATCGGGGACGTTCTCTGCGCACTGAACAGAACGGGCGGCCTCGAAACGTGATCCCCGCCACTCGGTTAACGCGAGACCCTTCTGTTCTCTTAGTGTGTCCTTTCAGTGACTTCCTTCGACTCCTCCCCGCAACTGAACGTCTGGCGCGCACTGCTGGCGCTGGCCGTGGTTTTCGTGATGCTGGCGACCACCGGCTGGACCGCGCTGCGCAGTCATCGAGGGGAGACGCCGATGGAGGCGTCGCTCTCCGCATGGCAGCACGGCACCCTCGCCGGGCGCGAACTGCCGGACCTCGACTCGCCCCCCGCCCGGATCGCGGCCTTCTTCGCCTCGCTCAGCCCCGCCCAGCGCAGCCATCTCGCCCACCGCTATCCGCTCGCGGTCGGCAACCTCAACGGCGCCCCCGTCAAACTGCGGTACAAGGCCAACCGCATCGCGCTGAAGCAGCAGAGCAAGCGCGAACGGGCCCGCATGCACGACGAACGGCTCTCCCCCACCGGCCAGTACGAGGCCGGCCGCCGGATGCACCGCTTCGACATGCTGGCCGAGAAGGGCCGCAAGATCCTCGCCTTCGACCCCACCGGCGAGGGCCGCGCCGCCGAGGTCTTCGGCAATCTGAACAAGGCCGAACGCGTCTCGATCGTCGTCCCCGGCGTCGACAGCGACGTCCTGAACTTCCAGCGCACCAACCGCCGCTACTCGGCCCCCGCCGGTATGGCCGCCGCCGTCCACGAGGCCGAACGCGCCGCCGACCCCGGCACCCGGACGGCCGTGATCGCCTGGGCCGACTACACCGCGCCCGACGGCATCGGCCTGGACTCCGCCACCGCGCTCCGCGCCGAACAGGGCTCGGTCCGGCTGAACGCGCTGGTCCGCGCCCTGCCCGGGACCTCCACGGTCGCGCTGCTGTGCCACAGCTACGGCTCGGTGGTGTGCGGAATCGCCGCGCCCTCGCTGCCGTCACGAGTCACCGACATCGCGGTCGCGGGCAGCCCCGGTATGCGCGTCGAGAAGGCTTCCCAACTGCGCACCTCCGCCCGGGTGTGGGCCATGCGGGACGCCGACGACTGGGTGCAGGACGTTCCGTATCTGGAGGTCGGCGGGCTCGGCCACGGCGCCGACCCGATGTCCGTGGACTTCGGGGCGCGCATCCTGTCCGCGTCCGACGCCGAGGGCCACAGCGGCTACTTCGAACCGGGCACCGAGAGTCTGTACAACTTCGCCGAGATCGGTGTCGGCGCCTACCGGTCGGTCCACTGCGCACACGAGAACGACGCGTGTCTGGCGGGTCTCGACGACACCGCCACGGCCTGACGCGCGTAGAGGAGGGGAAAAGTGCGGTTCGCCTCGGTCGGGACTTCATCGCTTCGCCCGCATACGATGAGCCGCATGGGTGACGTACTGGCCGGATTTCATGCCGCCTGGGAGTTCGAGTCCGACTCCGTGCTCATCCGCTTCGAACGGGGGATACGGACGCCGAAGCTGTTCACCGCGCTCGGCGAGCGCCGCGTCCCCCTGGAGGCGATCGCGGACGTGACGCTGACGCCGGGGAAGCGGGGCACCGTCGTACTGCGTGCCGTGCCCAGGCCCGGCGCCGATCCGCTGATGGAGGCCGCCGCCGACCAGCTCAAGGAAGGGGCCGACCCCTATCGGCTGGTCCTTCCCGCCGAGCGGGAGACCCTCGCCGAGTACTACGCCGACGAGCTACGGGCGCGGCTGACCGACTCCGGGCCCGCCGAACGGTTCCTGGTGGCCGCGCCCGAGGTGCCGTTGCAGTTCAAGGCGTACGACGGGAAGGCGTCCTTCGACGGGAAGGCCGTGTCGTTCCGGTGGTTCTGGACCGGGGCGTCGTCCACGAAGTGGAAGGCCGGGGACCAGCGCTTTCCCGTGGGTGCGCTGAGCGGGGTCGAGTGGCGGTCGCCCGAACTGTTCGAGGGGTATCTGCGGCTGCTCCGCCGGGACACGGCCGTTGATCAGCTGCCTCAGCCGGATCACGACCCGGCGGCCGTGGTGTTCGGGCTGGGGTATGGGCCTGTGCATGAATCACTGCCGTTCGCTGCGGCGGTTTTGGCGGCCGTGAGGGACGCCGGGCCTGTGGAGGCCGCGGCCCTTCCCGCCGCCGGGCCGCGCCGAGATCCGGCCGACATCGCCGACCGGATTCGGCATCTTGGGGAGCTGTATGAGGCGGGGTTGGTGACGGATGAGGAGTTCAGCTTGAAGAAGGCGGAGTTGTTGGCGGAGCTATAGGTAATTGGCTGGCTGCGGGAGCGTCGTGGTTGCTCGCGCAGTTCCCCGCGCCCCTGGTTGGCCGGGCTTACTCCCTGCCTGCGGACGTGAACCTCATGTCCGCGTACCTGTCTCCCGCCACCCTCTCCGCTATCAGGTCCAGCAGCGCCATGTCCCCCTCAGTCAGGACGATCCGCGTCGCCCCTACGTTTTCCTCCACCCTGCCCGGCTTCCTCGTGCCCGGGATCGGGATCACCGGAAGGCTGTGGACCGTCGCCTGTTGCTGGACCCACGCCAGAGCCACCTGCCCCAAGGACACGCCGTGGGCCTCCGCCACCTTGTGGATGGGAGCCAGGAGGGCCGCGTTCGCCGTGGCGTTCTCGCCCGTGAAACGGGGCTGTTGGCGGCGGAAGTCGCCCTCGGTGAGGTCCTCGGCCTTGGCGAAGGAGCCCGTGAGGAAGCCTCGGCCCAGGGGGGAGTACGGGACCAGGGTGACGCCGAGGTCTCGGGCCGCCGGGACCACGTTCGTCTCTATGTCCCGGCTGAACAGGGACCACTCCGACTGGAGGGCCGCTATGGGGTGTACGGCGTGGGCGGCGCGCAGCTCCGTGGCGGTGACCTCGCTGAGGCCCAGGTGCTTGACCTTGCCCTCGCGGACCAGGTCGGCCATGGTGCCGACGGTCTCCTCGATGGGGACGGCCGGGTCGCGGCGGTGCATGTAGTAGAGGTCGATCGCCTCGACGTCCAGGCGCTTGAGGCTGGCCTCGACCGCCTCGCGGATGTAGGGGGCGTCGTTGCGGATGACGCGGCGAGTGGGGTCGTCCGCCGGGATCGACAGGGCGAACTTGGTGGCGATGACGACCTCGTCGCGGTGGGCCTTGAAGAAGGGGGACAGGAACTTCTCGTTCTCCCCCGCCCCGTAGGCGTCCGCCGTGTCGTAGAGCGTGACGCCCAGTTCGAGCGCGCGTTCCAGGGTGGCCCGCGACTCCCCGGCGTCCGAGGGGCCGTACTCGAAGCTCATCCCCATGCAGCCGAGGCCCTGGATGCCGACCTCGGGGCCGTCGGTGCCCAGCTGTGCCTTCGCGATCCTGCCGTTGGTCATGAGGCCCTCTCCGACGCCAGGGCACGCCCGGCGTCCGCGTAGAAGTCGATCTTTCGGTCCAGGAACGTGAGCGTGTCCTGGAGTTCGGCGATCCGGGACAGTACGTCCTCGCGGGTCGCCTTGAGCAGGTCGAAGCGCTCGGCGTAGGTGTGGTCGCCCGCGCGGACCATGTCGGCGTAACGGACCATGTCGGCGACAGCCATACCCGTGAGGCGGAGCTTGCCGACGAGGTCGAGCCAGTCGAGGTCGCGGTTGCGGTAGCGGCGCTGACCGGTGTGGGAGCGGTCGATGTGCGGCATCAGCCCGATCCGCTCGTACCAGCGCAGGGTGTGCGCCGTCAGACCGGTGAGTTCGGCGACCTCGCTGATCGTGTACTTGTCCTGCCCGTCCGGCCGTCGGGGCATCAGCGGCGGCCCCGAACAACTGCCGCCGCCGGCCGTGCTGGTGGTAGGGGTGGTACTGGTGGTCTCCGTCACCGTCATGGCCCCCACGCTAAAACCTTGGAGTGCGCTCCAAGCAAGCGAATTCGGTGAGAAAGGCTCCGTGAGAAAACCGAGGGCGGGACGTGATCGCGCCGGTTAGCGTGCGGCCCATGAGTCTTGTACGACGTGCCACCCCCGAGGACGCCGAGGAAGTGCTGCGACTGCGTCAGGTGATGATCGACTCGTTGGGGGGAGCGGACCGGTCCACGGACTGGCATCGGGAGTCGCTGCCGACCGTACGCCGCCGGCTCTCCGATGTCGACGGGGACTTCGCGGCCTTCGTGGTGGATTGTCCCGAAAGGCCGGGGGTGCTGGTCGCGCTGGTGGCCGGGACGGTCGAGTACCGGATCGGCCGGGCCGGCAACCCCCACGGTTCGGTCGGCCATGTCTTCAGCGTGGCCACCGACCCCACCGCCCGCCGCCGGGGCCACGCCCGCGCCGGCATGGAGGCGCTTCTTGACTGGTTCCGCGACCGGGGAGTAGCCCAGGTAGACCTGAACGCTTCCCCCGAGGGCGAGCCCCTCTACGCCTCGTTGGGCTTCATCCGCAAGCCGGGCCCTTCAATGCGCCTGCATCTCTGAGAGACGGTTCCGCAGCGCGCCCCATAGGGGCGCGGGGCTGTATCGATGTGCGGCTCCGCCGCGTGGGCGCGACCAGCCACAACGAAAGCCGCAGCCAAAAGACCCCCTACCCACCCCTCACCGCGGAGCGCCTAGTCTCAAGGGCATGTCCTTGCAAAGCCTCGCCCAGATCGAGACCTGGCCGGTCCCCACCGCTGCCGCCGCCGTCGTACGGCCCAACGGCACCGTACTCGGGACCCACGGCCCCACCGGGCACCGGTTCCCGCTCGCCTCGGTCACCAAGCCGCTCGCCGCGTACGCGGTACTCGTGGCGTACGAGGAGGGGGCGATCGAGTTGGACGAGCCCGCCGGGCCGCCCGGGGCGACCGTACGGCATCTGCTCGCGCACACCTCGGGGCTGGCCTTCGACGAGCACCGGGTCATGGCCGCGCCCGGCGAGCGGCGGCTGTACTCGAACGCCGGGTTCGAGCAGCTCGGCGATCATGTGGCCAAGGCGACCGACATCCCGTTCGCCGAGTATCTGCGGCAGGCGGTGCTGGAGCCGCTGGGGATGGCGTCGACGAGCCTGGAGGGATCGCCGGCCAAGGACGCGGTGTCGACCGTCGACGATCTTCTGCGGTTCGCCGCCGAGGTGCAGGCGCCCCGGCTGCTCGACCCGCGCACGGTCGCCGAGGCGATGACCGTGCAGTACCCGGGGACGAAGGGTGTGCTGCCGGGGTACGGGCACCAGAACCCCAACGACTGGGGCCTCGGGTTCGAGATCCGGGACTCCAAGTCGCCGCACTGGACCGGGAGTTCGTCGTCACCGAGGACCTTCGGCCACTTCGGGCAGTCGGGCACGTTCCTGTGGATCGACCCGGTCGCGGGGATCGCCTGTGTGGCGCTCACCGACCGGGCGTTCGGGCCCTGGGCCATCGAGGCGTGGCCGCTGTTCACCGACGCGGTGCTCGCCGAGTCGAGGTGATTCCTCCGTTCTGCGGCGAAGTGACCTCCGGTTCGGGCACATTCAGTACATGACCGGTTACGAAGACAGGGTGCCCGGCTACCTGACCTTCCGGGTGGCCCCGCAGGAAGGGCCCATCGCGGCATTCGCGGAACAGGAGGCATGGCAGGCACGCGAGCGGTATCCCAAGCTGATGGGGGTGGGCCTCGGGGAGTTCTTCCACGCGCGGGAACTCGACACCGGGGGCTGGGAGTTGTCCGAGTACGGCAACGACACCCCGCAGAGCGCCAGGGACACGCTGGGATCGCACTTCCGGCGGCGCGCCAAGGCGGCCGAGGACGCCGGTGACGCGAAGGCGCAGAAGACATGGATGGCGGCCGCCCTGCGGATGGACCGGGAAGTCGTCAACGACCTCCGGGTCCGCGGCGAGCGGTTCAGAATCGTGCGGGCGTCGAGGTTCATCCGCATGGGCCGCAGCGGACCCGAGCCGCCCCGGCCCTCCGACCCCGACCCCGGCGAGGTCGGCGAGGGCTACAGCGTGCGGTCGCGCACGAAGGGCTTCGTCGTCGATCCGTACACCAGCACCGGGCTGTCCGACAGCCTGCTGAAGCTGGATCTCGTACAGTTCGTCGGCTCCGTCCCCGGCGCACCGGAGGAGGTGGCCGTCGACGCCGAGCGGGCCGCTCGCGACTGTCCGGGCGGTGTGCTGCTGCCTGCGGTGTTCATGATCTCCGAGCGGGTGGACGGGCAGTGGCAGTCGCACAACTCCGGGACATCGCACTCCTCACCGCAGGGGGCGCGCGACAGCCTGGCGGGGTGGCTGCGGGTCATGGCGCCGTTCACGCTGCGGCTGTCGGACGAGAAGAAGGCGGAGTACGCGCGCGCGGCGGACTCTCTGGACGAGAAACGCGGCAACAGTCTGAGCATCGACGGGACGCGGTTCCGCATCACCCGGGTCGAGCGGCTGGTCCGCGTCGGACCCGACGGCCCGGAGGGGCCCCGGCCCAGCGACTTCGATCCGGAACCGCCGGTGGAGGTCCAGACCCAGCAGTTGAAGGAGCAGGGGCTGTGGGAGGAGGACGAGCACGCCCCGATCCAACTCGACGCGCGGACCCTTGAGTTGAAGGCGCTGTGGGAGCA
This sequence comes from Streptomyces sp. NPDC002643, assembly GCF_053592555.1. Taxonomy (NCBI): domain Bacteria; kingdom Bacillati; phylum Actinomycetota; class Actinomycetes; order Kitasatosporales; family Streptomycetaceae; genus Streptomyces; species Streptomyces sp. NPDC002643. The sequence goes on along the minus strand of NZ_JBSFVY010000021.1, from coordinate 81,672 downwards.
GGAGGAGCTACGCCACGCGGCGGCCAAGGAGCGCAGGGCCAACAAGAAGCGCGGCTGAGCCCGAGCCGAATCCCCTCCCCCGCACGGAAGATCTCCTCCCCTGCACGGGGAACCCCTCCCCTTCAGGGGGAGGGGAACATTCATGGTTGCGATCCTTATCGAGATCGGACGGTAACCGCCACCCGTAGGACGGCCGTTGATTCGTTCCGCTACCCTCCCCTCTGCACACATGCCACAGCAAACGCAAAGCCTCGGGGGACAGCACATGGGCGAACAACGACCGGGCGGACAGTTCCGTCCGCTGGACGACGGCGATCCGAAGGTCGTGGCCGGCTACCGGCTCGCGGCACGGCTCGGCTCGGGTGGCATGGGCACGGTGTATCTGTCGTACACACCGGGCGGGCACCCGATCGCGCTGAAGACGATCCGGCCCGAGCTGAGCGAGGACCCGGAGTTCCGGCGCAGGTTCAAGCAGGAGGTCCAGGCCGCCCAGCGGGTGCAGGGCCTCTACACCGCGCCCGTCATCGACTACGACACCGAGGGCGCCCAGCCGTGGCTGGCCACCGCCTACGTCCCCGGGCCCTCGCTGCACTCGGCGGTCGCCGAGCACGGGGCGCTGCCGGTCTCCTCGGTCCTGCTGCTGCTCGCCGGGGTCGCGGAGGCCCTGAAGGTCATCCATGGGGCCGGGATCGTCCACCGTGACCTCAAACCCTCCAATGTGCTGCTGGCCTCCGACGGGCCCCGCGTCATCGACTTCGGTATCGCCCGCGCCGCCGACGCCACCGCCCTGACCGGCACCGGAGTCTCCATCGGCACCCCGGCGTTCATGTCGCCGGAGCAGGCGGCCGGGAAGCCGGTCACCGACGCGTCGGACATCTTCGCGCTCGGCCAGGTCGCGGCGTTCGCGGGACGCGGCAGCGGCGCGTACGGCGACGGGCCCTCGCACGCCGTGCTCTACCGGATCGTCCACGAGGAGCCGGACCTGACCGGGCTCCCCGACGAACTCGGCTTCATCGCGCGCTGTCTGGCGAAGGACCCCGCGGACCGGCCCACTCCGGCCGAGGTCATCGAGTTGTGCCAAGCCGCCTCGCCGACGCCGCTGGTCCAGTCGGGCTCCTGGTTGCCGGAGGCGATCGACGCCGACATCACCCGACGGACCTCGGCGTCGGCGGAGCTGCTGGCCCAGCAGGACAAGGCCGCCGAGACGCCCACCCCGTCCACCCAGGCCCCGCCGCCCACCGCGCCGGGGACTCAAGGCCCGCCGCCGGCCGCCCCGTTGACCCACCCGGCGACCCAGCTGAGCCCGTCGTCCGTCGACCACGCCGCCCCGACGATGCACTCCGGGCCGACGACCCCGCCCCCGCCGGGTCCGGTGGGGCCGCCGTCGACGCCGTACCACATGCAGCCCGCGCCGTCGGGCCCGCACACCGTGCCACCGGGGCACCCGACGCACTTTCCGCAGCCGGGGACCTGGCAGCAGGGGCATCCCCAGGGCCCTCCGCATCCTCAGGGTCATCCGCAGGGCACGCGTCCGATGCCCGTGCCGCCGCCGCGCAGCAACGTCGGCAAGTGGATCGGGATCGGCGTCGCGGTGGTGTTCGGCCTGGGTCTGCTGGGCAGCTGCGCGTCGTTCCTGAAGGAGCTGACCGATTCGTCCAGCAGCTCGTCCAGCAGTTCGTCGAGCGGCTCCTCCGGTGGCTCGTCGGACGGGGCGGGCGACGGCTCCTCCTCCGACACCAAGGAGAAGTCCGACCCCAAGCCGGTCACGTACAAGGGCATCAACATCCCCGGCGACTACTACATCCGCTTCGCCGACTCGCCCCCCAAGCCGCTCAGCAGCGAGATGGGCGTCACCTACGAGGACGACGGGGACCTCTACTACTACGTGGACTCTCTCTTCACCAGCGACAAACGGGTGGGCAGCAGCAGCGCGAAGCTCGTGCTGCTGAACAACTCCCAGAAGGGTTCCCTGGAAACCTGTCGGGCCGAGACCCGGTACGCGGAGTACGTCAAACCCGGCCAGCTCTCCAAGGGCTCCCAGATGTGCGTCCGCACCAACTCCGGCCATATCGGGCTGGTCACGTTCCAGGGATCGGCCCCGAGCGGCGACCCCAGCGACTACATCTCGGTGGACATCACGATCTGGCGCAACGCCGAGGAGCCCATCACGGACTGACGGACCGTCACTCCGCCAACTCCCACACCAGCACCTCCACCGGCCCGGAGACCGCGACCAGCTCCAGCCCCTTCTCCCCCTCCGCCCGCACCGCGTCCCCGGGCCCCAGCTCATGGGGCCCGAGCCGCACGGCACCCCGTACGACGTGGAGGTACGCCCGCGCCGCGTCCGGTACGGCGGTCCGCTCCCCCGGTGTGGTCAGCCGGCGGACATGCAGCATGGCGCCCGCCTCGGGGACGGCGTACGGGGTGGAGTCCGCGATGCCGTGGACGATCTCGTACGCGGGGTCGCCGCCGGGGTCGAGGGGGGCGAGCCACATCTGGACGAAGGTGAGCGGGGCGGGCCCGTCGTTGCGCTCGACATGACGGACACCGCCGGCCGAGCTGAGGCGCTGCACGTCTCCGGGGCGGACCAGGGTCTCGTGGCCGGCGGTGTCGCGATGGGTCAGCTCGCCCTCCACGACCCAGGTGACGATCTCGGTGTGGCTGTGCGGATGCTCGTCGAACCCGGCGCCCGGGTCGAGCCGCTCCTCGTTGCAGGCGATGACCGCGCCGAAGCGGAGGTTGTCGGGGTCGTAGTGCGGGCCGAAGGAGAAGGCGTGCAGGGAGGAGATCCCGGCCTCGGGGTCACCGCCGAGATAGCGCGTGTCGGCGCGCCGTATGTCCATCACGTACTCCACGGTAGCGACCCGCGCCGCGCGTCGGTGTCCTGATGAGGCAGTCTTAGGGCGTGCCCGAACCCGAAGTCAGCAAGTCCGAAGCCGCTCCGAGCGTCCATCCTCATGCCGGGACGCTGAGGCGGCTGGAGAAGTCGTCCGGAAGCCTCGCCGCGCAGGCCATCGCGCGGATGGACGAGACGCTGCCGTGGTACCGGGCGATGCCACCCGAGAACCGGTCGTGGATCGGGCTGGTCGCCCAGGCCGGTATCGCCGCGTTCACCGAGTGGTTCCGGTATCCGGACGCCCCGCAGGCCATCTCGACCGATGTGTTCGGCACGGCGCCGCGCGAACTGACCCGGGCGATCACGCTGCGGCAGACCGTGGAGATGGTGCGGACGACGATCGAGGTCATGGAGTCCGCCATCGACGAGGTGGCCGCGCCCGGCGACGAGGCCGTGCTGCGTGAGGCGTTGCTCGTGTACGCGCGGGAGATCGCCTTCGCCACCGCCCAGGTCTACGCGCAGGCCGCCGAGGCACGCGGTGCGTGGGACGCCCGCCTTGAGTCCCTGGTCGTCAACGCCGTGCTGAGCGGCGAGGCCGACGAGGGCGCGGTCAGCAGGGCCGCCGCCCTTGGCTGGAATTCGCCGGAGCATGTGTGTGTGGTCCTCGGTACCGCCCCCGACGGGGACAGCGAGTTGACCGTGGAGGCGATCCGGCGCGCGGCCCGACATGCCAAACTCCAGGTGCTCACGGGTGTCCTGGGCGACCGTCTGGTGGTCATCGCCGGTGGCAGGGACGATCCGTTGCAGGTGGCGAAGTCGCTGATCGGCCCGTATGCGGCGGGGCCGGTGGTGGCGGGGCCGATCGTGCCCGATCTGCTGGCGGCGACCAGGTCGGCGCAGGCGGCGGCCGCGGGGCTCAAGGCGTGTTCGGCGTGGCAGGACGCGCCCCGGCCGGTTCTGGCGGACGATCTCCTTCCGGAGCGCGCGATCGCGGGAGACCCGAGCGCGCGCGAGCAGTTGGTGGAGGAGATCTACAGACCGCTGGAGGAGGCCGGCTCGGCGCTGTTGGAAACGCTCAGCGTGTACCTCGAACAGGCTTCCAGTCTCGAAGGGGCGGCCCGGATGCTGTTCGTTCATCCCAATACCGTGCGCTACCGGCTCCGACGAGTGACGGACGTCACCGGTTGGTCGCCTTCCGATGTACGCTCTGCGTTCACATTGCGGATCGCGCTGATCCTGGGGCGTCTGGTGGATGGCGATCCCCAGCTCTAGGGTTTTGTCGGGGGGCTACAAAACCCCCTGCTGTTCTTCGTCCCTGTCCCCACGGGCGGCGCGTGCCGTCCCCAAGAGAGAGTGTGAGAGTGCTCGTACTCGTCGCTCCCGGCCAGGGCGCCCAGACGCCCGGCTTCCTGACTCCTTGGCTCGAAATCCCCGGTGCCGCCGACCGCCTCGCCGCGTGGTCGGACGCCATCGGGCTCGACCTCGTCCACTACGGGACTGTCGCCGACGCGGACGAGATCCGGGACACCGCCGTGGCCCAGCCGCTGCTGGTCGCGGCCGGACTGCTGTCCTCCTCCGCCCTCGGTACGTCGACATCAGCCGCTGACGCGGCGGGAACCCCGGGTGTGGTCGCGGGCCACAGCGTCGGTGAGATCACCGCAGCCGCCTTCGCCGGTGTCCTCGACGACACGGCCGCGCTGACCCTCGTACGCAAGCGGGGCCTGGCCATGGCCGAGGCCGCCGCGATCACGGCGACCGGGATGTCCGCGCTGCTCGGCGGCGACCCCGCGACGACCGTGCCGCATCTGGAGAAGCTGGGGCTGACCCCGGCCAACGTGAACGGCGCGGGCCAGATCGTGGCCGCCGGAACGTTGGAGCAGCTGGCCGCGCTCGCCGAGGACAAGCCCGAGGGTGTGCGCAAGGTCGTCGCGCTGAAGGTCGCCGGTGCCTTCCACACGCACCACATGGCGCCCGCGGTCGACGCGCTCGCCAAGGCCGCCGCCGATCTGACGCCCGCGAACCCCAAGTTCACTTACGTGTCCAACAAGGACGGGCAGGCCGTCGCCTCCGGCGACGAGGTACTGGCCCGGCTGGTGGGACAGGTCGCCAACCCGGTCCGCTGGGACCTGTGCATGGAGACCTTCAAGGAGCTGGGCGTCACGGCCCTGGTCGAGGTGTGCCCGGGCGGCACACTGACCGGTCTGGCCAAGCGCGCGCTGCCGGGTGTGAAGACTCTGGCGCTCAAGACCCCCGACGACCTCGACGCTGCTCGCGAGCTCATCGCAGAGCACGCCTGACAAGGAGCCCGGAGCATGGCGAAGCTGAAGCCCAGCAAGGGCGCCCCGTACGCACGCATCCTCGGTGTCGGCGGCTACCGCCCGACCCGGATCGTGCCGAACGAGGTGATCCTGGAGACGATCGACTCGTCCGACGAGTGGATTCGTTCGCGCTCCGGCATCGAGACGCGGCACTGGGCGAACGACGAGGAGACCGTCGCCGCGATGTCGATCGAGGCGTCCGGCAAGGCGATCGCCGACGCCGGGATCTCCGCCGAGCAGATCGGCGGTGTGATCGTCTCGACCGTCTCGCACTTCAAGCAGACACCGGCCGTGGCGACGGAGATCGCCGACAAGCTGGGTACGAACAAGGCCGCCGCCTTCGACATCTCGGCCGGCTGCGCGGGCTTCGGCTACGGCCTGACCCTCGCCAAGGGCATGGTCGTCGAGGGCTCGGCGGAGTACGTACTTGTCATCGGTGTGGAGCGGCTGTCCGACCTCACCGACCTGGAGGACCGGGCGACGGCCTTCCTGTTCGGTGACGGCGCGGGCGCGGTCGTGGTCGGCCCCTCCGAGGAGCCGCACATCGGCCCGACCGTGTGGGGCTCCGAGGGCGACAAGTCCGAGACGATCAAGCAGACGGTGCCGTGGAACGAGTACCGGATCGGCGATGTCTCCAAGCTTCCGCTGGACAGCGAGGGCAACGTCAAGTTCCCCGCGATCACGCAGGAGGGCCAGGCGGTGTTCCGCTGGGCCGTGTTCGAGATGGCGAAGGTCGCTCAGCAGGCGCTGGACGCGGCCGGGATCAGCCCGGACGACCTGGACGTCTTCATCCCGCACCAGGCCAACGAGCGGATCATCGACTCGATGGTGAAGACACTCAAGCTGCCGGAGCATGTCACGGTCGCGCGTGATGTGCGCACCACCGGCAACACCTCGGCCGCCTCGATCCCGCTCGCGATGGAGCGGCTCCTGGCGACCGGCGAGGCGAAGAGCGGCGACACCGCGCTCGTCATCGGCTTCGGGGCGGGTCTGGTGTACGCGGCTACGGTCGTTACCCTCCCCTAGGCAACCGTGCCGGATCTCGCGGTCCGGCGTGGTCAACGCAATACCTGCCGCTGACGCGGCGGGCGCCACACCCTCTGGATATCTACGAAGGAGCGCCTGACATGGCCGCCACTCAGGAAGAGATCGTCGCCGGTCTCGCCGACATCGTGAACGAGATCGCCGGCATCCCGGTCGAGGACGTCCAGCTGGACAAGTCCTTCACCGACGACCTGGACGTCGACTCGCTCTCCATGGTCGAGGTCGTCGTCGCCGCCGAAGAGCGCTTCGACGTCAAGATCCCGGACGACGACGTCAAGAACCTCAAGACGGTCGGCGACGCGACCGACTACATCCTCAAGCACCAGGCCTGATCCACCGATCACCTGGGCTGATGCCCCGCCACCCGGCGGTGGCGCCGCTGAATCCTCGTAAACGTTGGAGAACATTCCCGTGAGTTCGACCAAGCGCACCGTGGTCGTCACCGGTATCGGCGCAACCACACCGCTGGGTGGCGACGCGACGTCCACCTGGGAGGGCCTTGTCGCCGGCAAGTCCGGTGTCCGTGCCCTGGAGCAGGAGTGGGCCGCCGATCAGGCGGTCCGTATCGCGGCCCCGGTCGCCGTGGAGCCGACCGAGGTCATCCCCCGGCCGCAGGCCCGCAAGCTGGACCGCTCGGCGCAGTTCGCGCTGATCGCGGCCAAGGAGGCGTGGGCCGACGCCGGTTACACCGAGACGTCCGCCGACGACGGCACCGTCGACGCCGACCGGGTCGGCGCGGTCATCGCCTCCGGCATCGGCGGGGTCACCACGCTGCTCGACCAGTACGACGTGCTGAAGGAGAAGGGCGTACGCCGTGTCTCCCCGCACACCGTGCCCATGCTGATGCCCAACGGCCCGTCCGCCAACGTCGGTCTGTACGTCGGCGCCCGCGCCGGTGTGCACACCCCCGTCTCCGCGTGCGCCTCCGGCGCCGAGGCCATCGGGTACGCCATCGAGATGATCCGCACCGGCCGCGCCGACGTCGTCGTCGCCGGTGGCACGGAGGCGGCGATCCACCCGCTGCCCATCGCCGCGTTCGGCAACATGATGGCGATGTCCAAGAACAACGAGAACCCGCAGGGCGCGTCGCGTCCGTACGACACCGGCCGTGACGGTTTCGTCCTCGGTGAGGGCGCGGGTGTCGTGGTGCTGGAGTCCGCCGAGCACGCCGCCGCGCGGGGCGCCCGGGTCTACGCCGAGGCCGTGGGGCAGGGCATCTCCGCCGACGGGCACGACATCGTGCAGCCGGAGCCGGAAGGGCGCGGGATCGCCCACGCCCTGCAGAACCTGCTCGACCGGACCGACCTCGACCCCGCCGAGATCGTGCACGTCAACGCGCACGGCACGTCCACGCCGGCCGGTGACATCGCCGAACTGAAGGCGCTGCGGAAGGTGTTCGGCGACGACACCGACCACTTCGCGGTGTCCGCGACGAAGTCCATGACCGGGCATCTGCTGGGTGGTGCCGGTGGGGTGGAGACCGTGGCGACCGTGCTCGCGCTGTACCACCGGGTGGCTCCGCCGACCATCAACGTCGACAACCTCGACCCCGAGGCGGAGTCGACCGCCGACATCGTGCGTGGCGAGGCCCGCAAGCTGCCGGTCGAGGGCCGCATCGCCGCCCTCAACGACTCGTTCGGGTTCGGGGGGCACAACGTGGTGTTGGCGTTCAGGACGATCTGAGCGGCGCAGACCCCCACACGTACAGTGAGGGGCCCCACCGGCTGGTGGGGCCCCTCACTGTGTGTCGGCCGACGTCAGACGACCTGGTGCAGCCAGCGGACCGGTGCTCCCTCGCCCGCGTACCGGAACGGCTCCAACTCGTCGTCCCACGGCTTGCCGAGGAGCTTGGCGATCTCGGCCTCCAGGTCGGTCTCGCCGCGCTTGGAGCGGGTCAGGGCGGCCCGCAGACGGTCCTCCGGGATCAGGATGTCGCCGTGGATGCCGGTGACCGCGTGGAAGATGCCCAGGTCGGGGGTGCAGCTGTAACGCTCGCCCTCGGTGGTGGCGGAGGGCTCGGCGGTGACCTCGAAGCGGAGGAGGTGCCAGCCGCGCAGTGCGGAGGCCAGCTTGGAGGCGGCGCTGGCCGCGCCCTGCCAGGAGAACTCCGAGCGCCAGGTGCCCGGTGCGGCCGGCTGACGAATCCAGTCGAGGTTCACCCGCGTCCCGAGAACACCCGCGACGGCCCACTCGACATGCGGGCACAGCGCACGCGGCGCGGAGTGCACGTACAGAACTCCACGTGTCGTCACCGGGGCCTCCACAGAGCAGGACATCTTGTTGTTCGACGGAACGGCTGTGGCAGAGCGGCCACGTGGCGAGGCTACCGTGCGGCGGGGTGGGGAGTGTGACGTACCGTCGGAGCCGGCGCCAGGAAGGAGCGCGGTTTCACCCGGCGGGACGCGTCTCCGCCCCTCGGCTGGGGGTCCGGCCCGCGGCGGAGCCGCCGATCGGATTCGTATCCCCCGGGAAAACACAGCCACCCGGGGGGACGCTTGGGCGGGGCTGTCAGTTCCCCCGCCCGCCACTTCCGTCTCTTTTTTTACGTGTTCGTGGTTGTTCTTCCGTTGTCTTGGGTTGTCTTCCACGGGTCGGGAACCCTTGTGCGTTGTGATGGATGGGAACTTGCACGTGTACGGCCGAAGAGGGGACCAGGGATGCGGATGCGACGCCGGCGGACGAGGGCGGGGGTCGGTGTCGTCCTCGCGGTGCTGCTGGGGGCGGTCGCGTGTGACGCCTCCGGGGGCGACTCCCCCGGGCCGGAGGCCACCGAGGCGAAGACGAAGCCCACCGTGAAGCCCTCGCCGACGCCCGTCTGGGACACCACCCCCACCTCGATGGCGGCCGTCGGCGACTCCATCACCCGTGGTTTCGACGCCTGCAAGGTCCTCTCCGACTGCCCCGAGGTCTCCTGGGCCACCGGCAGCGACGCCTCCGTGGACAGTCTCGCGGTACGGCTGCTGGGCCGGGCCGGAGCCGTGGAGCGGAGTTGGAACTACGCGGTCACCGGCGCCCGGATGGCCGACCTGCCGAGTCAGATGGCGCGGGCGGCCACCCGCAAGCCGGAGTTGGTGACGGTGATGATCGGCGCCAACGACGCCTGCCGGGCGACCGCCGACGCGATGACCCCGGTGAAGGACTTCCGCGCGGACTTCAAGGACGCCCTCGCCTCCCTGAGGGACGCCCTGCCCAGGACCCAGGTGTTCGTGGCGAGCGTGCCCGATCTGAAGCGGCTGTGGTCCGAGGGGCGGACGAACCCCGTCGGCAAGCAGGTCTGGAAGCTCGGCATCTGTCCGTCCATGCTCGCCGACCCCGATGTGATGACCGACGCCGCGAACGAGCGGCGCGACGCCGTCCAGGCCCGTGTGGAGGCGTACAACGACGTGCTGCGTGAGGTCTGCGCCGAGGACCGCTACTGCCGTTACGACGGGGACGCCGTCTTCGACTACCGGTTCGGACAGCGGCAGCTTAGCCAGTGGGACTGGTTCCACCCGAGTGCGAACGGTCAGGCCCGGCTGGCGGAGATCGCGTATCGGGTGGTGACCGGGAAGGGCTCGTAGAGCGGGGAGCCGCCGGGAGGGCTCGTGACCTGGGCCTGGGCGTGACCTAGGGTTTCGCTCATGAGCGAACTTTTCGGCACACTTTCCGACGGCACCGCTGTTCATCGCTGGACGCTGGAGCGGGGCCGCACCCGGGTGCGGATTCTGACGTACGGCGGGATCGTGCAGTCCGTCGAGGTCCCGGACCGGGAGGGGCGGATCGCGGATGTGGTGCTGGGGTTCGCCGATCTGGAGGGGTATCTGCGCCATCCCGGGCCGTTCTTCGGCGCGTTGATCGGGCGGTACGCCAACCGGATCGCCCAGGGGCGGTTCACGCTGGAGGGGCGGACGTACGAACTGGCCCGCAACAACCCGCCCAACAACCTGCATGGTGGCGAACTCGGTTTCGACAAGCGGGTGTGGGACGCGGAGGCCCTGGAGGGCCGTCGCGGGGTGCGGCTCTCCCGGGTCAGCCCCGATGGGGAGGAAGGGTTTCCCGGGCGGGTGGAGGTGTCCGTCACCTATGTGCTGGACGAGGACGGGGGTGCGCTGCGGATCGCGTACGAGGCCGTCACCGACGCTCCGACCGTGGTCAATCTGACCAATCACTCGTACTGGAATCTGGCGGGGGCCGGGTCCGGGAGTGCCGGTGGGCATGAGTTGCGGATCGACGCGTCGCGGTTCACGCCGGTGGACGGGGATCTGATTCCCACCGGTGAGTTGGCCGAGGTCGACGGGGGTCGGTTCGACTTTCGGGTGGCTCGGAAGGTGGGGGCCGGGTACGACCACAACTTCGTGCTGGACAAGGGGGTCTCGGGGAGCGCGGTCGGGGTGGCCGAGCTGTTCGAGCCGGGGTCGGGGCGGGTGCTGGGTGTGGCCACGACCGAGCCCGGGATGCAGCTCTACACCGCCGATCACCTTCAGGGCCCGTTCGGGCCGGGGGACGGGATCGCCCTGGAGACCCAGCACTTCCCCGACTCGCCGAACCGGCCGCGGTTCCCGAGTACGGAACTGCGGCCGGGTGAGGTGTATCGGTCGGAGACCGTCTACGAGTTCGGAGTGCGGTAGGGGGTCGTCAGCCTGCGGTCCTCGATCGAGTGGGCGGCCTCCACCTCGTACGAACCCCCCACGTACATCCAGGAGTTGGTGTCCTCGTCCCAGATCTCGAAGGCTCGGCGGGGTAGTTCGATGACCACCTCCGCCGCTGCGCCCGGGGCCGCCTCGGTGGTGGCGAAGCCGGCCAGCCAGCGGGTCGGGCGGTTGGGGTCGGGGGGTGTGGGGGCCAGGTAGAGCTGGACGGTTTCCCGGCCCTGGCGGGTGCCCGTGTTGCGGATGCGGATGCTCGCCGTGGTGCCGGTGATGTCGAGGGACTCGTAGGTCCAGTCGGTGTAGCCGAGGCCGTGCCCGAAGGGGTACGTCGGGGTCCTGTGCTGCTTCTGCCAGGCCCGGTAGCCGATGAACGTGTCCTCCTCGTAGGGGAGTTGGCCGTCGGTGGGGGTCACTCGGGTGACCGGGGCGTCCGTGAGGGAGCCCCAGGTGGTGGGGAGGCGGCCGCCCGGCTCGTGGGTGCCGGTGAGGACGTCGGCCAGGGCCGCGCCGCCCTCCTGGCCCGGGAACCAGGTGAGGAGGATCGCCGCCACCTCGTCGCGCCACGGGAGTTCCACCGGGGAGCCGGAGTTGACGACGACGACCGTGCGGGGGTTGGCGGCGGCCACCGCCCTGACCAGGTCGTTCTGGCGGCCGGGGAGGGAGAGGTCCTTGCGGTCGAAGCCCTCGGACTCGACGCGGTCGGTGGTGGCGACCACGACCACCGCCGTGTCGGCGGCCCGTGCCGCCTCCACCGCCTCGGCGATCAGGTCATCGGGTTCGCGCCGGGGTCCGGCGTGGCAGAGGATGAAGCTGACCACCTTCAGCGGGAGGTGGTCGGGGAGGGCGATGACATGGGTCAGTGAGATCTCGACCGGTTCGCCTGCCGTCAGTTCGGCCTCGGCACGGGGCTGGGGCGCGTCGAAGAACGCCGCGAAGGCGTCGTCGCTGTCGGGGCGCTGGGCGTCGTCGAAGTACGTCGTACCGTCGACCGTCAGCGTGAACTCGCCCAGGCCCATGATGCCGAAGGTGTGCGGACCGCTCTCGCGTGGGGTGAACGTGCCGGTCAACTCGACGGTGTGCAGGGCCTCGGGGGTGACGCCCTCGGGATAGGCGGTGTCGAACCACCTGACGTTGCCGTTGGGGACCGTGCTCTCGCCGATGACGTGACCGGCCGCGTCCCGGCAGATGGCGCGCAGCTCGAATCCCTTGTCGGCGACGGCCAGTTCGGTGTTCGGGTCGGCGCCCACGGCGTAGGTGAGGGTGCCTTCGGGGAGGGCGGCGTACAGGCCGTCCAGCGGGGAGACGGTCCGGGGCGGGAAGACCATGGCGGAGCCGCCGCCGAGGACTCGGGCGTCGCGGGCGGCGGCGCCGATCAGCGCCACCTCGGCGCCGGGCCGCAGCGGGAGGGCGTCGGCCTCGTTGCGTACGAGGACGAAGGAGCGGCGGGCGATCTCGCGGGCCAGGGCCTCGCCGTCGACCGGGGCCGGGGGCTCGGGCACGACCGGGTCGGCGCCCTCCAGGATGCCCACGCGGGCGGCGAGGCGCAGGACGCGGCGTACCGCCTCGTCGACGTCGGTCTCCTTTGCCTCGCCCGCGCGGACGGCTGCCGCCAGGGCCTCGCCGTAGACGGTGACCGGGCCGGGCATAGCGACGTCGAGGCCGCCGGTGAGGGCGGCCGTGGTGGAGCGGGCGGCCTTCCAGTCGGAGACGTTGAAGCCGTCGAAGCCCCATTCGCCTCGGAGGACTTCGTTCACGAGGTAGTGGTGCTCGGTCATCGTGGTGCCGTTGACCGTGTTGTAGGCGGTCATGATGCCCCAGGGGTGGGCGTTCGCCACGATCGCCTCGAAGGGCGCCAGATACAGCTCGCGCAGGGCGCGTTCGGAGACGAGGTTGTTCACCGTGAAGCGGTCGGTCTCGGCGTCGTTGGCGACGAAGTGCTTGACCGTGGTGCCGACGCCGCCGGACTGGACGCCGTTCACATAGCCCGAGCCGATCGCGCCGGTGAGGTACGGGTCCTCGCTGTACGCCTCGAAGTGGCGGCCGCCGAGCGGGGAGCGGTGGAGGTTGACGGTGGGGGCGAGGAGGACGTGGACGCCCTTGCGGCGGGCCTCCTGGGCGAGCAACACTCCTGCTCTGCGGGCCAGTTCGGGGTCCCAGGCGGCGGCGAGGGCGGTCGGGGAGGGCAGCGCCACGGAGGGGTCGTCGGCGGTCCAGCGGACTCCTCGTACGCCGATCGGGCCGTCGGACATGACGAGGGAGGCGAGGCCGATCCCGGGGAGCGCGGGGAGGGTCCACATGTCCTGGCCGGCCAGCAGACGGGCCTTGGCGTCGAGGTCGAGCCGGGTGAGGGCCGCGTCCACGACGGCCTCACGGGCGGCTTCGGCGTCGGTGGGGCGGGGGGCGCCTTCGGTTGCCGGCTCGCCGGGGTGGCCGGACGTCGTCGCGGTCCGGGTGGGCTGGGTGGCCGTCATCGCGGCGCCTCCTCGTTGAGTGCGTTCGGTCCCTCGTTCCCGTTGTTCCCCCATCGCGCGCGATTTACTTGTAGAGCGGTAGGTTTTGTTATTCCGACGTTACTTTTCGGTACGGGGTGTGGCCGCTCATGGCGTACGGTGACGACATGAGCGGCACCAGGGTCAGGGGCCTGAGGGGTGAGGAGCGGCGCTCGGAGATCGTGCGGGCGGCGCTGGAGGTGATTGCCGAGCGCGGTTACCGGGCCGCGAGCATGGCGGCGGTGGCCGAGCGGGTCGGGCTCACCCAGCAGGGGTTGCTGCACTACTTCCCCACCAAGGAGGCGCTGCTCGTCGCCGTCCTCAAGGAGCGGGACCGGTGGGACGCCGTGCCCGACAGCCCGCTGCGGCTGGATCTGCTGGCGTCCCTCGTCGAGTACAACTCCATGCGGCCCGGGATCGTGCAGACCTTCTCCGCGCTGCTGGGCGAGAGCGTGACCGAGGGGCATCCGGCGCGGGACTTCTTCACCGAGCGGTACGGGCGGGTGCGGGGGGCCATGGCCGAGGTGCTGCGGGTCGAGTACGGGGAGCGGCTGCCCAGCGGGCTCACACCGGAGCGGGCGGCGCCGCTGCTGGTGGCCGTGATGGACGGCTTGCAGTACCAGTGGCTGCTGGACCCGGAGGGCGTCGACATGGCGGCGGCGTTCCGGGACTTCGTGATGCTGCTGGGCGAGGCGGACTAGGGCGCTTCCGGCGGCTCTTCGGGAGGCGGGGGCTCGGCTCCGACGGACACCACTCCCCATGGCGTACGTCCCATCCGCCACGGGATACTGCCGCCGTCCGGCGACACCACACAGCGACGGAAGGGCTCGAACTCCCTTGTTTTCTCTACGCGTTCGGATCGGCAGAGTTGGAGTGACCGGGCTGGTGGCCCTGTTGGCCGGTGGTGGGCTGACCGCGCCCGCGACAGCCGCGCCCTTGGCGGCCGCCTCCGCCATGTCACCCACCGTCGAGGAGCAGCGACTCGATCGGGCCGCGCCCCAGGAGATCCTTCGGCGGTCCGGGTTCGACGCCGTGGCACCGGAGTTGGCCCGGGCGCTGGGCTCGGCGCGGTCGTACGCCCAGGCCCGGCGCGTCGTCGTACGGGAGGGGTCGGCGTTGTGGCGGCGGGCCGTGGATCGGGCGCAGGGGCGGGGGCCGGCCGGGGGCGACCTGAGCCGGGACGATGATCGGCCGTTGTACTGGGCGCGGCTCGGGATGACCCGGGAGGTGCGGCAGTGGGAGCCGGGGTTCGGGCTGAGTGACGCTCAACGGGCTTCGCTGATCGGGGAGTTGGAGCGGACGTCTCGTGGGCAGACCGACATTCGGTATGCGGGTGGGAAGGCCGGCAGTGCCGTGAAGGGGCGCTCGGGGGTCGAGCGGGTGCTGCTCACCGGGTTCGATCCGTTCACACTGGATCGGGATGTGCGGATCTCCAATCCGTCCGGGGCCACCGCTCTCGCCCTCGACGGGACGGTGATCGAGACCGCCGAGGGGCCCGCGCGGGTCGAGACCGTGGTCTTTCCGGTGCGGTGGCAGGACTTCACCGAGGGGACGGTGGAGCGGACGCTGCGGCCGTATCTGGGGAAGGTGGATCTCTTCACGACCGTGAGCCAGGGGCGGGTCGGGCGGTTCGACATCGAGCGGACCAACGGGGCCTGGCGCGGCGGCTTCCCCGACAACGACAACATCGGCCGCACCGAGACCGTCCCGGTCACCGACCCGGCCTCGCAGCCGCAGTGGACGTCGACGACCCTGCCGTACGCGGCGATCGTCGGCGCGAGTACGGGACGGTTCCCGGTGTACGACAACACGAGCGTGACCGAGATACCGGCGGGCGGCACGGCAGAGGTCGTACGGCAGGACGGGCCGACCCCCGGGTCGACGGCGCGGGCCGGGGGCGGCGGTAACTACCTGTCCAACGAGATCGCGTACCGGGCGACCCTGCTGCGTGACCGGCTGGGGCTGCGTGACACCCTGCCGGGCGGGCATGTCCACACGCCCGTACTGCAGTTCGGGGCGGGCAACACCGATCCGGCGACCGGGGCGGTGACGGACCCCGAGTTCGTGCGGAACCGGCTGGACATCATCGCCCAGGTGCGGGCGATCGTCGCGGTGGCCGTCGAGGCGGCTGAGTAGCGGCGTGTGAGCGTCAGTGCGACGGGGCGAAGGCCAGGCTGATGCCGAGGCCGGCCAGGACCGAGCCGATGGCCTTGTTGAGGACCTTCTGGCCGCGCAGCATCACGGCGCGCATCCGGTCGTGCGAGAAGAACGCGGCGACCACGCCGAACCACAGCAGGTGGGCGAGGGACATGAACAGTCCGTAGCCCGCCTGCTGGACCAGCGGGGTGCCGGGTCCGACCACCTGGGCGAAGGTCGAGACGACGAAGAGGGTCGTCTTGGGGTTGAGCACGTTCGTCAGGAAGCCGGAGCGCAGGGCGGCGAGCGGGGTGACAGTGGCCGTGTTCTCCGAGAGGTCGACCTCGACCTCGTCGCGGGTGCGGAAGGTGCGGATGCCGATGTAGACGAGGTAGGCCGCGCCGATCAACTTGATCAATGTGAACAGGAACGTTGACGAGGCGATCAACAGGCCCACGCCGAGCATCGTGTACGTGACGTGCACCAGGACGCCGGCGGCGACTCCGGTGGCGGAGAGCAGGCCGGTCGTACGGCCGTGGAGATAGCTGTTGCGGACGACCATCGCGAAGTCGGCGCCCGGGGCTATGACGGCCAGGACGGTGATGACCGCCACGGCGAGGATCTCGTTCACGCGCCCACCCCCGGCTTGCGGAACCCAGGGTTCTGGGGCGGGAGATGGGGGTGGTTCCGATTGCCGCCGTTGCGGTTGTCGCTCTCGTTCTCGTTCTCGTTCTCGTCGGTCGTCTCCTCGCCCAGCAGGTCGCGGGCCATGAGGGTGGCGCCCGCGACCGCGCCCGGCATCAGGAAGACCGCGACGACCGGGACCAGGAAAGCGAGGCCCAGCGGGGTGCCGAAGCCCCAGACCAGGGACTTGCGGGAGCGGAGCAGGGCGAGGCGGGCGCGGAGGTCGACGCCTCGGCGCTGGAGGGCGACCGCGGTCAGCTCCTCGGTGAGGAAGAAGCCGGTGACGAAGAAGCCGATCACCGGGACGACCGTCTGCCCGATGAACGGGACGAAGCCGAGGGCGAACAGCAGCACGCCCCACAACGCCGCCCGTACGACCACCCGGAGGCTGTCCCGGGCCGAGATCCACAGCTCCCGCCACAGCGGAAGGTCCGACTCCGGTGCCGTGCCGTCCGGCGAGACGTCCCGGTCGACCTTCTCGGAGAGGTTCTCGTAGAAGGGCTGGCCGATCAGGAGGGTCACCGCGGTGAAGGTGATGACCGCGAGGAGGAGGGCGAGGGCGAACAGGACGACCGTGAGGAAGCCGCGGAAGAGACCGGGCCAAGGGCTCGACCAGTCGTCCGCGAAGGGGGTGGCCCAGGTGACGAAGTCCGGGCCCCAGAACGCGAGCGCGGTGAGGGCGGCCAGGTAGAGGACGAGGGTGATCAGGCCCGGGATCAGACCGAAGCCGTATTGCTTGCCGTGCCGGGCAACCCAGCGTTGTCCTTGTACGAGGTACTGGAAACCCACCCCTAGATCGCGCATGGGGCGAACCCTAGCGGAGGGGGGTGACGTCGGGGGGTGCCGCCCCGAAGGCACCGGCCTCCCCGAACGCCTGCCGCGCGAAGCGCTCTCCCATGCGGCGGTGGGTCTCGGCGTCCGGGTGCAGGTCGTCCGGGAGGGGGAGTTCGGTGGTGTCGGGTTCGCCGTAGAGGGTGCGGCCGTCCAAGTAGTGGAGGTTGGGGTCCTGGGGTGAGCGCACGGCGACGATGCGGGCGAGTTCTTCTCGGATGGTGTTGAGGGTGAGTTTGCCGGTCGCTCGTTCCGTGGGGTCGCCCATGGCGCGGAAGCGGAGGCGGCCCTCGGACAGGTCGGTGAAGTCGGGGGCGCTGGGGCCCGGGGTGTCCTCGTGGATGGGGCACAGGATGGGGGACACGACCAGCAGCGGTGTCGTGGGGTGGCCTTCGCGGATGGTGTCCAGGAAACCGTGGACGGCCGGGGCGAAGGCACGCAGACGCATCACGTCGTGGTTGACGATGTTGATGCCGATCTTGACGCTGATCAAGTCGGCGGGGGTGTCGCGCAATGTGCGGGCCGTGAAGGGGTCCAGTACGGCGCTTCCGGCCAGACCCAGGTTGATCAACTCGACATCGCCGAGGGACGCGGCGAGCGCGGGCCAGATGGCGGTGGGGCTCGCGGCGTCGGACCCGTGGCTGATGGAACTGCCGTGGTGCAGCCACACCCTGCGGTCCGGGGCCGGGGCGGGCTCCACGGGGGCGTCGGTGCGCAGTTCGATGAGCTCGGTGGTCTCGTTGTGCGGAAGCCAGATCTCGACGGTCCGCAGGCCACCGGAATCGGCGTTCTCGAAGCGGACGGTGCCGGGGGCGCCCGGTTGGACGTCGACCGTTCCCTTGGCCATGTCCGTGGTCAGGACGTTGCCGCTCCGTACGCTGCCCTGGCCGGCCTCACGGCCGTCGACGAGCAGGACGTACACGCCGTCGGGGCGGGGTGGGGCGCCGACGTAGGTGCGCTTCGTGGGGAGGGTGTCCAGTTCGATGGTGGTGGCTCGGGTGCGGAAGGCCAGCCGTACGCCGGAGGGCTGCGACTCCGCCATGGCGAGTTGGCCGTCGGTGTTCTGGGCGCGGGCCCACGCGGGCAGCCGGTGCGGGAGTACGCCGTGCTCGGTGCGCTCCAGGTCGAGGGCGCCGCGGAGGAGGTCGGCGGTGATGGGGGTGGTGATCAAGTCTTGATGCGAGTGCATGGGATCAACCTGTTGATCAAGAGAGGGGGGTCGGGTTGAGCGTCAAGGGTTGAACGTCAATGGGGTTGATCGGTCGGCCAGTTGCGCAGCAGGGCGTCGAGGGCGTCGAGGATGCGGGTCCAGGACTCCTGGGAGTCGGGGGCGCTGTGGCTGAAGCCGCCGGCGAGTTCCAGGCTGACGTAGCCGTGGAAGACGCTGCCGAGGAGACGGACCGCGTGGGTCTGGTCGGGCTCGTCGAGGTCGTAGCCGCGCAGGATCGCCCTGATCATCTGGGAGTGTCGGCCACCGGCGCTGATGGCGGCCGTGTCCGCGTCGAGCCGCATACGGGTGGCGTCGTAGCGGCCGGGGTGTTCGCGGGCGTAGTCGCGGTAGACGTTGCCGAGGGCGGCGAGGGCGTCCTTGCCGGCGCGGCCCGCGAGCGCGGTGGCGCCCCGGTCGGCGACCTCCTCCAGGGCGAGCAGAGCGATACGGGTGCGCAGGTCGAGGGAGTTCTTCACATGCGAGTACAGGCTCGCGACCTTCACGTCGAACCGCCGGGCCAGCGCCGACACGGTCACGTCGTCGAACCCGACCTCGTCGGCCAACTCGGCCCCCGCCCGGGTGAGCCGCTCCACAGTCAGCCCCACACGCACCATGACCGTCCCCGACCTCTCTCCTTGGGCCAGGCCCATCCGACCAGGGCCGATTATGCGCTTACCTAAACCCTTTAGGCAAGCAGTCACACCCTTTAGGCAGGGGGGTGGGGGCGCCGGCGGCGCTGATGTTCAAGGACGCGGAGGCGCTCCGCGGGATACGGGGCGTCCCGGCTCCCATCCGCGAGCCGCCGGAGAAAGTCGGTCATCGCCTCGGCGAGCGGGGCGTCTCGGGTGAGGATGACCACGGCCGCCTCGGGGATGCCCGAGGGGCGCTCACCCCGCGCGAAGGCCCGTATCCGCTCCTCGCGGTACTCGCGGCCGTCGCCGAGGGGTGGCCCATGGTCGGCATTCGCCCGGTGGGCAGGAGTCGGCCCGGTCGTGTATCGGTGATTCCCGGTCATGCTCGGCGGGCGACCTTGACTTCGTACCGTTGGGGCAGCTGATGATCGCGTCATGACCGCTACCCCGTTCAACCCCCGCGCCCTGCTGGTGAAGAGCCGGCTCGGTGTGCTCGCGACGATCAAGGCGGACGGGCGTCCGCAGCTCTCTCCCGTTCAGCCGTACTACGACGAGGCCGCGGGCGTCATCCATGTGTCGACGCGCGCGGGTACGGCCAAGGTGGCGAATCTGCGGCGGGATGCGCGGGTCGCGCTGGAGGTGACCGGGTCCGACGGCATGGCGTGGGCCACCGCCGAGGGCACCGCGACGCTCACCGGGCCGGGGGCCGATCCCCACGGGCCCGAGGTGGACGCGCTGGTGGAGTACTACCGCGCCGCCGCCGGGGAGCACCCCGACTGGGACGAGTACCGCCGGGTGATGGTCTCCGACCGCCGGGTGCTCATCACGATGACGGTCGATCACGTCTACGGGGCGGACATCAGCTGACCTGCGACGCGGGGACGCGCACGGACAGGGCGCGGGCGAGAGCCGGCCGGGTGATGACGATGACATCGCCGAACTCCTCCTCCAGGCCTCGTCCTTCAGCCTCGTCCTTCAACCTCCTCTACCTCCTCCATCTCCTCCTTCAACGCGCCCGGCATCGCCCGTCAGCCTGTCCGTCGTGGCAGCAAGTGGCGTAGCAAGCCCGTCAGTTCGGCCGTGTGGTCGTTGAGGTAGAAGTGGCCGCCCTCGAAGACATGGGTGCGGAAGTCTCCCGAGGTGTGGTCCCGCCAGGCCCGCATGTCGTCGGGGCTCGCCTCGGTGTCGCGGTCGCCGACCAGGGCGACGACGGGGCAGGACAGCGGGCGGCCCGGAGTGTCCTCGTACGTCGCGAGGGCGCGGTAGTCGCCGCGCAGCGCGGGCAGGATCAGTTCCAGCAGGTCGGGGTCGTCGAGGACCGCCGTGTCGGTGCCGCCCAACGCGCGGATGCGGGCGACGATTTCGGCGTCGCCCGCCGGGCTGTGGCGGCGGCGGTACCGCTCTGCCTCCGCCGGTGAGCGGCGGCCCGACAGGACGAGCAGTTGCGGCTCGCCGCCGGGCGACCGGGCCAGACGTACGGCCACTTCGTACGCGAGCGACGCCCCCATGCTGTGTCCGAGCAGCGCCCTCGGCCGGTCAGCGGGCGGGCCCAGTGCCTCGGCGATCAGATCGGCCAGCTTGTGGACGTCGTCGATCGGCGCCTCGCGCAGCCGGTCGAGCCGGCCCGGGTACTGCACGGCCAGGACGTCGACCTCGGGGGCGAGCGCCACGGCGAGCGGACGCCAGTACGAGGCGGAGCCGCCCGCGTGCGGGAAGCAGACCAACTCGCAGTCCGCGTCGGCGTCCGTACGCGCCCCGCCCATGGGCTGGAACCGTCGGAACCAGACGTTCCGCACTTGGCTCACCCTCACCGGTCCCCCATCTCCGTCATCGCCATCTCCGTCATCGACCGCCCCTCCACGGCGCCCACTTCCACGGCACCCACTTCACAGCTCATCGACACCTCACCAGTTGAACGGCCGTACGGCAAATGCGTCGGTGCGTCACAAAGCCATCGGCGTCGTGACATCCCGACGCCCTCTTGTTGCCCGGATCTCGAACAGGTAGACCAACAACACCCGCAACACCTGCTTCTGTGGCCCTCACCCGCATCGTCACCCGCACCCGCACCCGCACCCGCCACCCAAGAACCCCCACCTCAGGAGGTAGCGTGCGTCCGCCCAAGTCCGGTCCGAGATCCGGTCCGAGATCCGCGTTGTCCAGCGTCGCCGCCGTCGCCGTCACCGCGGTGTCGCTGCTGGTCGCCCCGTACCCGGCCGGCGCCGACACCGAGCCGCCCGTCCGTGAGGGGTCGGCGTTGCCGCAAGGCGCCGCCAAGGCCCCGGCGAGCGCGGCCGAGCGGGCCCTCGCCGCGCCGGAGACCGACCTCGCCGACACCGCCTCCGGCAGCGGCGCGGCCCGGGGTTACCCCCGTGAGCAGGTCCTCGCCCCGGACCCGGTGAACCCCGCCGACAAGTCCCTCAAGCTCGGCCTCACCCCGTACCACGCCATCGCGCCCAGGCTGAACGCGCTCCAGGCGCTGGGCGACCGGGTGAGCGTGGAGATCGCGGGACGGTCGGCCGGCGGCCACCGCCTCTACCTCGTCACCGTCACCGCCCCGGAGACCGCCCGCCAGGCACGCGAGCAGGCCCGGATGCGCGAACTCATCGAGAGCGCCCCGCAGTCGGCGGCCGGGAGCAAGTCCCTCAAGACGTCGTACAAGGCGCCCGTCTTCTTCAACAACAACATCCACGGCAACGAGTGGGAGGGCACGGACGCCGCCCTGAGGCTCATCGAGCGGCTCGCGACCGCGACCGACGCGAAGACCGAGGACCTGCTCGCCCACAGCCGCCTGTACTTCAACATCACCGCCAACCCGGACGGCCGTATCGCGGGCACCCGTGCCAATGCCAACGGCTTCGACCTCAACCGGGACTTCGTCACCGCCTCCCAGCCCGAGGCGCGCGCGATGCGGCAGATCAACATCGACAAGCAGCCGGTCGTCATGCTCGATCTGCACGGCTACGTCAACGGCACCCTCATCGAGCCGACCACTCCCCCGCACGGCGAGAACTACGAGTACGACCTCTTCCTCAAGAACACCTACGCCAACGCCCTCGGTATGGAGTCCGCCGTCAACGGCCTCGGCTACACACCCGCAGAGGACGGCGTCGAACCGGTGCAGATCCCGTTCCGGGACTCCGAGGAGGGCTGGGACGACTGGCCGCCGATCTTCACCCCGCAGTACGCGGCCTTCCACGGCACGGTCGCCGCGCACACCGTGGAGATCCCGCTCCCGGTCAACAACGCGGCGTACGAGTCGCTGCCGGTGGACGAGCTGCGCCGCCGGTCCGCGATCAATGTTGATGTGGCGGGCGCGGCCATGCAGTCAACACTTGATTTCGTACAGACGCGGCGTACATCGTTGATCGCCGACCAGATCGAGGTCTTCCGGCGGGGCGCGTCGGGCGCCGCCCAGGTGCCGGTGTCCGAGGAGACCGTGCCCGGGGTGCCCGGCATCGGCCCAGAGGACGTCTACACGACCGAGTTCCCGCGCGCGTACGTGATCCCGGCGGGCACCGCCCAGCGCTCCGCCACGGCCGCCGCGCGCCTCGTCGACCACCTCCTCGCCAACGACGTACGCGTCACCCGCGCCACCCACGCCTTCCGGCTCGGCAGCCGGTCGTACGCGAAGGGCTCGTACGTCGTCGACATGCGCCAGCCCAAGCGCGGCCTCGCGAACGTCCTGCTGGCCGACGGACGGGACATCAGCGACAAGGTCTCGGTGATGTACGACATCTCCGGCTGGAGCCTGGGCCGGCTGTGGGGCGCGACGGTGGAGGAGGTGGAGACCGGCCGACCGTCGGCCGTCCCCGCGCGACCCGTCGGCTCGGCGGCCCGCGTCGGCCAGGTGGCGCCGCGCGGCGATCTGCGGCTGCGCCTCGACACCCCGCAGGAGATCGCCGCGCTCAACTCCCTCCTCGCCGCGAACGTCCCCGTACGCCAGGCCGCCGACGGCAGCGCGCTCGTCCCGTCGTCGGCCCGCCGGAAGGCCGAGGCGCTGGCGAGGTCGTACGACGTGGCCTTCGAGGCGACGAGGACGACGCCGAGCGAGGGCACCGCGCTGCACCGGGTGCGGGTGGCCGCCGCCGTCACGGCGGGCGAACTGTTCGCCCTGAGGGAGATGAACTTCGACGTGGTCCCGGTGTCGACGGCCGTACTCAACTCTGGATTCGACTGGTCAACAGTTGACGTCCTGTTCGCGTCGTCCGGTCTGTCGTACGGCGGGCTGAACCCGTCCGCGCGTGCGGCGCTCGGCGACTTCCTGTCCACCCACGGACTCGTGGGCCGGGGCGCGACCGGCGCGGCGCTGAACTCCGCCACGGGCCTGCTGAAGGCGACGGCGGTCGAGGGCAACGGGGACGCCAACGGGGTCGTACGGGTGGTGAATTCGGGCAGCGGGGCGGTGACCGGCGGTGCGCCGGACCACGGCTTCGTCTACGCGCCCGTGTGGTTCACCGACCTCGGCCCCTCGGTCACCGTCGAGCAGTCGTACGCCACCGGCGCTCCACTCGTCTCCGGGCACTGGCGACCGCTGCCCGACGGCACCGGCGGCCCGGCGGCAGCGGCGGGGCGGGCGTCCGTGATCAGCGGCCCCCACGCGGTGCTCTTCGGCACCGAGCCCCTCTTCCGCGACCATCCGAAGGGGGAGTTCCCGCAGGTGGGCCGGGCGTTGTTGACGGTGTCGTGAGGGGACGGTCGGCGTAGAGTCGACCGTCGAACAACGAACGCACCGAACAACCGACCTACGGACAGAACACTCGACCAGTGGGAGCGCGTATGACCGAGGGGAGCCGGACGGTCACCGTCCACGGCACCGTCGCCGAGGGCTACGAGACGGTGCGGGAGCGGTTCACGGCCTTCGTGGAGACCGAACGGGCCGACTACGAGGGCCAGTTGACGGCGTATGTGCACGGCCGCCGGGTCGTCGACCTGTGGGCGGCCCCGGACGGGCAGCTGGACGCCGTGCCGGGGCCGGACGCGGACTCGCTGTACGGGGTGTTCTCGTCCACCAAGGGCGCCGCCCATCTGGTCGTCGCCCTCCTCGTCCAGGACGGGGTGCTGGAGCTGGACCGTGAAGTCGCCCATTACTGGCCGGAGTTCGCGGCCGAGGGAAAGGGCGCGGTGACGCTGCGGGAACTGCTCGCCCACCGGGCGGGGCTCGTCGGGCTGGACGCCGGGTTCACGGACGCGGAGATCGTCGACGACCGGCTGATCGCCGAACGCCTCGCCGGGCAGCGCCCGTTCTGGCGCCCGGGTACCGCGTTCGGCTACCACGCCCTGGTCATCGGGGCGCTGACCGGAGAGGTCGTACGCCGGGCGACGGGCCGTACGCTGCGGGAGGTGTACGAGGAGCGGGTGCGTGCCCCGTACGGGCTGGACTTCTATCTGGGTCTGCCCGCCGAGCAGGAGCCGCGCTTCCGAAGCGTCCAGCCGATGACGCCGACCGCCGCCCAGCGGGCCGAGCTGGACGCGGTGCCGCAGGGCCCGCACACGCTGTCGTCGATCGCCTTCAACGACCATGTGCCGGGGTCGGGCGAGCTGACGGACTTCCCCAACGCGCGGACGGTACGGGCGAACGGCCAGGCGTCGGCGGGCGGTGTCGCGTCGGCACGCGGACTGGCGGGCATGTACGCGGCGATCATCAGCACCCTCGACGACCGTCCGCCGCTGCTGAAGCCCGACACCCTCGCCGAGTTCGGCCAGATCCACTCCGTCGGCCACGACCTGGTGGCCCGCGCCCCGAAGGCGTACGGCCTCGGCTTCCAGGCCACCTCCGAGAACTGGTACCCCTTCCTGGGCGCCGGCGCCATCGGCCACAGCGGCGCCGGCGGCACCCAGGCCTTCGCCGACCCCCGCAGCGGCCTCGCCTACGGCTACACCCGCCGCCGCATGTCCTTCCCCGGCGGCGCGGCACCGGAGAACACGGGGCTGGTACGGGCGGTGCACTCGGCGGCCCTGACCACCTGAGGGGCCCGGCCGCGCCTCCCCCCTCCCCCCGGCACAACGGAGTCCGCACCCTACGTCCAGGGGTGCGGACTCCGTCGTATGCAACGAACGGCACCGATGGGCGTCACGGGCACCCCAGGGATTGCGGTCCGGCCGATTCCCCCGCCCGCCGCCCTACGCCTCCAGCATCCGCCGCAGCAGATCCCTCAGCGACTCCCGCTCGCGGTCGGACAGCCCCGCCAGCGGCTCGCGGGCGAAGTCCAGGGAGTCGCGGAGGCTGCGGGCGACCTTGCGGCCCTCGGCGGTCGCGGCGGCCAGCTTGACGCGCCGGTCGTTGGGGTCGGGGCGCCGTTCGACCAGGCCCCGCCCCTCCAGCCGGTCCACGATCCCGGTGACGTTCGACGGCTCGCAGCGCAGCTTCTGGGCGAGCTGCCGCATGGGCAGCGGCCCCAGGGAGAGCAGTCCGAGGAGGCGGGCCTGGGCGCCGGTGAGGGCGTGCTCGGCGGCGGCGTCCTCGTACTCCTCGTGATAGCGGGCCACCACCGTGCCGATGAGTTCGACGACCTCCAGGGTCAGCGGGTCCATGCGGGGGGTCGTCTTCTGCGTGGGCATGCGCTCCAGCGTACCCCGTTACTTGACAACATGAAATATTCAGGCGCATGGTTGTTTCAGGTACTGAATTAACCGCACGGTATGTTGCGTGATGACGCATACGTCGGTCGACACATCCGCAGGAAGGTCCCTCCCCATGTCCGAGACCCCCGCCCTCCCCGCCACCAGCCGCGCCTGGCACCTGTTGAGCCGTCCCGTCGGGTGGCCCAAGCCCGAGGACTTCGCCCTGGTCGAGGAGGAGATCCGGCAGCCGGGTCACGGTGAGGTCCTCGTACGCAACAAGTACCTGTCCGTGGACCCGTACATGCGCGGCCGGATGAGCGCGGCGAAGTCGTATGTGGCCCCGTTCGAGCTGGGCAAGGCCATGCAGGGCGGTGCGGTCGGCGAGGTCGTGGCGTCCGAGGCAGAGGGGATCGCCGTCGGCGACCATGTGCTGCACTTCGGCGGCTGGCGCGAGTACGCCAGGTTCGACGCCAAGCAGGCCGTGAAGGTCGACCCGGACGCGGCGCCGCTCTCCGCCTACCTCGGCGTCCTCGGCCTGACCGGCCTCACCGCGTACGCGGGCCTGCTGCGCACCGCCTCCTTCAAGGAGGGCGACTCGGTCTTCGTCTCCGGCGCCGCCGGTGCGGTCGGCAGCCAGGTCGGCCAGATAGCCAGGCTCAAGGGCGCCTCGCGGGTGATCGGCTCCGCCGGTTCCGACGAGAAGGTGAAGCTGCTGGTCGAGGAGTACGGCTTCGACGCCGCCTTCAACTACAGGAACGGCCCGGTGAGCGAGCAGCTGAAGGAGGCCGCTCCCGACGGGATCGACGTCTACTTCGACAACGTGGGCGGCGACCACCTGGAGGCCGCCATCGGCCGGCTCAACCGCGACGGCCGTATCGCCGTCTGCGGCATGATCTCCGTCTACAACAACACCGAGCCCGCCCCCGGCCCCAAGAACCTCGCCCGCCTCATCCAGACCCGGGGCCGCATCGAGGGCTTCCTCGTCGGCGACCATTACGACCTCCAGCCCCAGTTCGTCCAGGAGGTCGGCCCCTGGATCGCCTCCGGCGCCCTCAAGTACCGCGAGACGGTCGTCGAGGGCATCGAGAACAACCTGGAGGCCTTCCTCGGCGTCCTGCGCGGCGACAACACGGGCAAGATGATCGTCAAGCTTTGAGCCGGGCCGTTTGAGGCTGTTTGAAATGGCTTCGCCGCGTTCGCCGCGTACGACAGAGGCCGCACCCCTGAACCAAGGGGGTGCGGCCTCCGCCGTTGGGGGGTGTTACACGGTCAGCAGGTCGGTACGGAACCGGAGTTGACGCCGGTGACGGACGAGCTGGCCACGTCCCAGGTGCCGCTCCAGCCGGACTCACTGACGGTCAGGCGGTACACCGTGCCGAGGCCCGACTGAGTGGTCTTGCAGCTGATCTGGACCGGGCGCTGCTTGGCCTGGATCGAGCCGGGGCCGGCCTGACCCGAGGCGTCGGGGCCTACGATCTCGTCCCGGGGCACCGAGCCGGGCCCCGGAGCGCCGCAACCGCTCGACACACAGGTGTAGTTGGCGCCGGACGTGGCGGTTCCCGAGGTGGCCGCGTGGGCGCTGCCGACGCCGGTGACCAGGACACCGACCGCGAGCAGGGCACCGCCGGCGAACGCCCGGCCGGGCCTGACGGGGAGGGCGGAGAGGGGTGAGGCAAGACGCATGGAGCCTTCTCTTCTCTTTCTTGCTTGCGCTGTCGCTGGATTACGGACAGCGGCTCCACGCTAGAGCGCGCTAGTGCGTAAGTGATCACGGAAACCGGCTGCCCCACCAACCCTTCAAATTAATACTTGAACTTTCACGCACACTTGCACATCACTTTCACACACCGGCACACGACGGAGAGGCGGTACGGGGCATGGCGGCCAGGGCTGTGACGCGGGAGCGGCTGGCGGGGGCGGCACGGGCCGCGTCGGGGGGCGGGCGGCGGCTGGAGGCCGTCGAGCGGGTCTCGGGCGGCTCCAAGAAGGGCGTGTACCGCCTGGTGATGGACGACGCGACGACGGCGATCGCCTACCTCTGGGACGACGACGAGAACTACTGGCCGGCGGCCGAGGGCGACGACGACCTCACCGACCCGTTCTCACCCGGCCTCGGACTGGACCTGTTCGAGGCCGCGCACGCGCGACTGGACGCACTCGGCGTCCGCGTCCCGGAACTCCGGCTCGTCGACCGGCTCGCCGACCGCGACGGCACCCACCGCCCGGCCGATCTCGCCATCGTCGAGGATCTCCGGGGTGAGAACCTGGAGCGGTTGCTCGCGCGCGACCCGCGCGCCGCAGCCCCGGTCATGGACCGGCTCGCGGCGGCGCTGGAGGCGATGCGGCGCCATCGGGCACCCGCGTACGGCAAGGTGGCCGTGGTCGACGGGGGCGGCGTCTCGCGCGGGACGTCGTGCGAGGGCGTCGCCCTGGAGCGTGCGCTGCGGGACCTCGCCGAGGCGGCGGCGCGCGATCCACGGATCGCGGGCGCCCGCGACCGGCTGGCGGAGCGGCTGACCGCCCTGGCGGCAGCGGTGCGGCCACGCGCCGAGTACGCGCTCGTCCACGGCGAACTGGGGCCCGACCATGTGCTGGTGGACGCGGACGGCAACCCCGTCGTGATCGACATCGAGGGCACGATGTACTTCGACGTCGAGTGGGAGCACGTCTTTCTGCGCATCCGTCTGCACGAGGCCTATCGGCCGCTGAAGGCCGACGGACTCGACGAGGACCGCCTCGCGCTCTACACGCTGGCCCAGCGGCTCTCCCTGACGGCGGGCCCCCTGCGACTGCTCGACGGGGACTTCCCCGACCGCGCGTTCATGGCGGACATCGCCGAGCACAACCTGAGGCAGGCACTGGAACTGGTGCGCGACTGAACACCTGGGCGCGCCGCCATGTTCGTCACGACCCTCGCCCACGGTCCGGGGTTGGGCGAACGCCGAGAGGCCCGTCGCACGGGGAGCGTGCGGCGGGCCTCTCGGGGACCGGGGGTCTCTTCGACCTACTGGGGCCTGCTCGGGTCAGGTCTGCTTACGAGCCGTCATCGCCCGCTGGATCAGGATGAACGCGCACAGCAGAACGCCCGTCGCGATCTTCGTCCACCAGGAGCTGAGGGTGCCCTCGAACTGGATGACGCTCTTGATCAGGCCCAGGACCAGGACGCCGAACAGGGTGCCGATGACGTAACCGGCGCCGCCCGTCAGGAGCGTGCCGCCGATGACGGTCGCGGCGATCGCGTCGAGTTCCATGCCGACGGCGTGCAGCGGGTCACCGGACTGGATGTACAGCATGAACAGCAGGCCGGCCAGGGCCGAGCAGAAGCCGCTCACCGTGTAGACGGCGATCTTGGTGCCGCCACTGGGGAGGCCCATCAGCATGGAGGACTGCTCGCTGCCGCCGATGGCGTACACCCGGCGGCCGAAGCGGGTGTAGTGCAGCACGTAGAACGCGACGGCGATGACGACCAGGGCCGCGATCGCGCCGATCGACAGCTCCCCGAGGCCCAGCGACACCCGCG
Organism: Streptomyces sp. NPDC002643; assembly: GCF_053592555.1. Classification (NCBI taxonomy): domain Bacteria; kingdom Bacillati; phylum Actinomycetota; class Actinomycetes; order Kitasatosporales; family Streptomycetaceae; genus Streptomyces; species Streptomyces sp. NPDC002643. The sequence continues at coordinate 52,780 of NZ_JBSFVY010000021.1, read as the reverse complement.
TCTGGGCCAGGCTGCTCACCGAGGAGTCGCTGATCGAGATCGACTCCTTGCTGATGACCAGGCACAGTCCGCGGAAGAGGAAGAGCCCGGCGAGGGTCACGATGAACGGCTGGATCTCGAAGTTGTGGATCACATAGCCCATCAGGAAGCCGCCGAACGCTCCCACGCCCAGGGCGAGGAGAACGGCGAGCGGCAGCGGCACCCCCTGGCGCTCCACCAGCCAGGCCGTGAACATCGTCGTGAAGCCGATCATCGAGCCGACGGACAGGTCGATGCCGCCGGACAGGATGACGAAGGTGACACCGACGGCGGCGACCAGCAGATAGCCGTTGTCGATGAACAGGTTCAGGAAGACCTGCGGTTCGGCGAAGCCGTAGTTCTGGTAGCGGCTCAGGCCCGCGATGTACATCGTGAGGAAGAGCGTGGCGGTCACCAGGACGGGCAGCCGCCGGTCGCCCAGCAACCGCGTGAGCTTCGACGTCGCGGAGCTGTCCGGGGCCGTGGGGGTCTGGGTGGTCGCGCTCATCACGACACCTCCATCTTCGGGGCGGTCGCCTCGGGCGTCGTGGCGGTCTTCGCCGGGGCGGCGACGGCGGCGGCCGTGGCGCCGCTCGTCGCGCCGGCGCCGGAGCCGGAGCCGGTACCGGCGCCCTTGCCGGACCTCGCGCCGAAGACCTTCGCGCGGAACTTCGGGGACTGGAGCAGGCAGACGATGATGACGACCACGGCCTTGAAGACCAGGTTGGTCTGGGTGGGCACGCCGATCGTGTAGATCGTCGTGGTCAGGGTCTGGATGACCAGGGCGCCGATCACCGTGCCGCCGATCGAGAAGCGGCCGCCCAGCAGCGAGGTGCCGCCGATGACCACCGCCAGGATCGCGTCCAGCTCGATCCACAGGCCGGCGTTGTTGCCGTCCGCCGCCGAGGTGTTGGAGCTGATCATCAGGCCCGCGATGCCCGCGCACAGCGCGCAGAACACGTACACCATGATCTTGATGCGGCGGGAGCGGATGCCGACGAGGCGGCTGGCCTCCGCGTTGCCGCCGACCGACTCGACCAGCAGGCCGAGGGCGGTGCGGCGGGTCAGGGCCACGGTGACGGCCACGACCACGGCCACCACGAAGATCGAGAACGGCAGCGTCAACCAGTAGCCGCCGCCGATCAACTTGTACGGCTCACTGTTGATCGTGATGATCTGGCCGTCGGTGATCAACTGGGCGACGCCTCGGCCCGCGACCATGATGATCAATGTGGCGATGATGGGTTGAATGCCCATCCGGGCGACCAGGAAGCCGTTCCACAGGCCGCAGACCACCGCCGCCACCAGGCCGATGCCCATGGCGAGGAAGACTCCGGCGAGCGCGTTCTGGTCGGCCTGGTCGCTGATGTACGAGCAGGTCAGGGCGCCGGTGATGGCGACGACGGCGCCCACGGAGAGGTCGATGCCGCCGGTGGCGATGACCAGGGTCATGCCGACCGCCACCAGGATCAGGGGCGAGCCGAACAGGACGATCGAGACGAGGCTGCCGTAGAGGTGGCCGTCCGTCATCTTGATCGAGAAGAAGTCGGGGGTGAAGGGGACGTTGACGAGCAGCAGGGCCACCAGGACCGCCACCGGCCAGAACAGGTGGTGGGCCGTGAGCGCTCGCCAACGGGACGTCGTGGGCGTCGGGGCCGCGGATGGGGTACTCACTGGTGTTCTCCGCTCGCGATGGTCTCCAGGATCTTGCTGGTGGTGATCTCCGGCCCGTTGGTCAGGCGGGCCACCAGCTTGCGGTCGCGCAGGACTCCGATGGTGTGGCTGAGGCGCAGGACCTCCTCCAGCTCGGCCGCGATGTAGAGGACCGACATGCCCTCCTCGGAGAGGGAGACGACCAGTTTCTGGATCTCGGCCTTCGCGCCGACGTCGATACCGCGCGTGGGCTCGTCCAGGATCAGCAGCTTGGGCTGGGTGATCAGCCAGCGGGCGAGCAGCACCTTCTGCTGGTTGCCGCCGCTGAGCTGGCCGACGCGGGCCTCGGGGTTGGCGGGGCGGATGTCGAGGGCCTTGATGTACTTGGCGACCAGTTCGTCGCGCTGGGCGGCCGGTATGGGCCGGGTCCAGCCCCGGGACGCCTGGAGGGCCAGGATGATGTTCTCCCGGACCGTCAGTTCGGGGACCAGGCCCTCGGTCTTGCGGTTCTCCGAGCAGAACGCCACGCCCGCGCCGATCGCGTCGTTCGGGGCGTTCATCGGGACCTGCTTGCCTCCCACGGTGACCTTGCCGCTGTCGGGCTGGTCGGCGCCGAAGAGGAGGCGGGCGAGTTCCGTGCGGCCCGAGCCGAGCAGGCCCGCGAGACCGACGACCTCGCCCTTCTTGATCTCCAGGTCGAAGGGGTCGATACCGCCGGTGCGGCCGAGGCCGTCCGCGTGGAGCAGGGTCTCGCCGACGTCCGCGCGCAGTTGGTGCTCGTGCAGCTCCTCCAGCTTGTCCAGCTCCTTGCCGATCATCAGCTGGATGAGCCCGACCTGGTCGAGTTCGCTCACCATGTGCTCGCCGACGAGCGTGCCGTTGCGCAGGACCGTCATGCGGTCGCAGATCTCGTAGATCTGGTCCAGGAAGTGGGAGACGAACAGGATCGCCACGCCCTCGTCCTTCAACCGCCGCATGAGGCGGAAGAGTTCGAGGACCTCGTCACGGTCGAGGCTGGACGTCGGCTCGTCGAGGACGAGCACCTTGGTGGCCGCGCCGCCCTTGCCGCCCTCGCCGGCGCCGTCGCCCGTGCTCACCGACCGTACGATCGCGACCAGTTGCTGCACGGCCAGCGGGTACGACGACAGCGGGGCCGTCACGTCGATGTCGAGGCCGAGGCGGTCGACCAGCTCGGCGGCCTCCTTGCGCAGCCGCTTCCACTGGATGCGGCCGAAGCGGGTGGGCTCACGGCCGATGAAGATGTTCTCCGCCACCGAGAGGTTGGGGCAGAGGTTGACCTCTTGATAGACGGTGTTGATCCCGGCCTGCTGCGCCTGGAGGGGGCTGGCGAAGCGTACGGACTCCCCGTCAAGGTTGATGGTGCCGCCGTCCAGGGAGTACACCCCGGTCAACACCTTGATCAATGTTGATTTTCCGGCGCCGTTCTCGCCCATCAGAGCGTGGATCTCGCCGGGGAAGAGCCGGAAGTCGACGCCCGACAGAGCCCGTACCCCCGGAAACTCCTTGACTATGCCCGTCATCTCCAGGACGGGCAGCGGCTCTGCCATGGCAGCGCTCCTCATGGAATGCATGGATTCGATCAGGCCCGCAGGGAGCCCCGGGACCGGACGTGAGACCGGGTCCGCGCACCGGACGTGAGACCGGTTGTGCACGGGACCGGAAGGCCGGTCGTGCGGGGGCTCCCTGCCGGAGGGTGGGTCGGTCAGTACTTGCGGGTCGGGAGGGCGTCCTTGGCCTGGTCCTGCATGAAGTCGCTCTCCTCGGTCTTGATCCAGCGCTCGACCGTGCCGCCGTCGTGGACCGTCTGGACGACCTCCATCAGCTGGGGGCCGAGCAGCGGGTTGCACTCGACGATGGCGTTGATCTTGCCCTCGGACATCGCGACGAAGCCGTCCTTCACACCGTCGACCGAGACGATGAGGATGTCCTCGCCGGGCTTCTTGCCGGCCGCCTCGATGGACTGGATGGCGCCGATGGCCATGTCGTCGTTGTGGGCGTAGAGGACGTTGATGTCCGGGTTGGACTGCAGGAAGGCCGCCATGACCTGCTTGCCGCCGGCGCGGGTGAAGTCACCGGTCTGGGTGACGACGATCTCCCAGTCGTCCTTGTGCTCGGCGTCCATGACCTCCTTGAAGCCCTTGGCGCGCTCGATGGCGGGGGCCGCACCGGTGGTGCCCTCCAGCTGGGCGATCTTGACGGCGCCCTTGTGGCCGGCCTTCTCCAGGACCTTCTCCAGGATCTTGGCGGCGCGGCGGCCCTCGTCGGTGAAGTCGGAGCCGACCAGGGTGACGTACAGGGACTCGTCGGAGGTCTCGACGGAACGGTCGGTGAGGATCACCGGGATCTTGGCGGCCTTGGCCTCCTTGAGCACGGCGTCCCAGCCGGTGACGACCACCGGGGAGAAGGCGATGACGTCGACCTTCTGGGCGATGTAGCTGCGGATCGCCGAGATCTGGTTCTCCTGCTTCTGCTGGGCGTCGGAGAACTTCAGGGTGTAACCGGCCTCCTTGGCGGCCGACTTCACCGAGTCGCTGTTGGCGGTGCGCCAGCCGCTCTCGGAGCCGACCTGGGAGAAGCCGAGGGTGATCGCCTTGCTGCCGCCGGACGAGGAGGAACCGGTCGAGCCCTCGTCCTCCTTGGCGCAGGCCGAGAGACCGGCCGCCGCCGCCACGCCGACCGCCGCGGTGAGGAAGTTCCGTCTGTTGAGCATGTGTCTTCTCCTTTGAAGAGCCGGCCCGGGGTGGGACCCGCTGGTACTCATGGGGACCGGCCGCACTGCGTCCAGCCTGTCGATCATTGTTCGAGATTTCGGCCGTGCTGTTGGGTGCCTGACAACGGGTGGAACATAGGGGGCGGCTCAGCCGGGGGCGGGCCCCGGCAGAGGATCTCGGGGAACGGTCCCCGTCAGTGGGCCGCCGGGAGAGGCCCCCGGCAGCGGGTGGTACGGGAAGGTGCTGGCGCGTACGACGAGTTGGGGCTCGATGGCGATGCGGTCCGATCCGGAGGGGGTCCTGCCCTCGATCAGATCCAGCAGCAGGGCGATGCCCCGCTGGCCCACCGCGGAGAAGTCCTGGCGGACCGTGGTGAGCGGTGGGGCGAAGAACTCCGACTCCGGGATGTCGTCGAAGCCCACCACCGCCACGTCCTGGGGAGTGCGCACCCCCGCCTCGCGCAGGGCCCGCAACACCCCCAGTGCCATCTGGTCGTTGGCGACGAAGACGGCGGTCAGCCCCCTGCCCACCCAGCCGGCCAGTTCCTGGCCCGCACGGTAGCCGGACAGCGGGCTCCAGTCACCCCTCAGCGGCGCCGGAGGTTCCACACCGGCCTCTTCGAGGGTGGCCCGCCAGCCGGCGGCCCGGTCGTTGGCCTCCTGCCAGTCCTCGGGTCCGGCGAGATGCCAGACCGTACGGTGGCCCGCGGCGAGCAGATGGCCGGTGGCCAGCCGTGCGCCGAGGTACTGGTCGACGTTGGCGCTGGGGATCTCCACGCCGGAGCCGGTGCCCACGGCCACCACCGGGAAGGGGTGCCCCAGTCCGGCGAGGGCGTCGACCGCCGAGCGCTGCGGGGCGATGGCGATCACCCCCTCCACGCCGCCCTCGCTGAGGTGGTCCAGGGCCTCGGACAGCGTCTGAACGGTCAGCTTGCGCAGGGTGACCGTCGAGACGAGGTATCCCTCGGCCCTGGCGGCCTCCTCCAGCGCGAAGAGCGTACTGGCGGGGCCGTAGAGCGTGGTGTTGCAGGCAACGACGCCCAGGGTGCGGGTGCGCCGGGTGGCCAGGGCCCGTGCCGAGGAGTTGCGGCGGTAGCCCATCTCCTCGATCACCCGCTGCACCTTGGCCCGGGTCTCCTCCCGCACATTGGGGTGGTCCCCCAGCACCCGGGAGACGGTCTGGTGCGACACCCCGGCCTCGCGTGCCACATCGGCCATGGTGGGCGGCCGGAGCGGTGAGTGGGTCACGGCCGCACCTCCTTGGCGGTCGACTGCCGATAAGTCCTGTGGGTCCCGCGTGCCGTTCGCCGACGACGCCCCCGCCGGTGACCGGTGGTTCGGCGTCAACGGCGTCACTCCCGGGTCCCGGTCGTCCGTTCCGGTGTTCCGGTTCGCGCCCGGGTCCCGGAAAGGCCCACGGCAGCTGCGGGGAAGACGAGTTGGGGCACCGCTCGCACGACGCTCGTACCTCCTTGGATGCCGTCGGACATCGACTGGTGAATGCGGAGGTCATTGTGAGCGCTAACAATTCATGGCGGTCAAGAGGGCTGCGACAGGTCGGTCGTCACGGTTGGATAACGCGAACTGCGGCGCACAGGGGTGCGCCGCAGTCGTTTCACCTGGTGGGAAGCCCTATGGACGGGGCTTGGAGCAGGTTATGAGCACCACCACAGGAACCGTGTGCAGGTCTCCGAGGGCGAGGGTTCCGGGGTCGGTTCGTCGGTGGTGGGGTCGGGTTCGGGGGTGTCGGTGTCCTCGGTGGGCTCGTCCTCCGCGGGGGCCGTGAAGGTGGGTCCCGCCGAGGCCCTGGACTCCTGGCGGTCCCTGGACTCGCCGCCCTCGGTGTCCTCTTCGCCCTTCTTGTCCTTGGACTTCTTCGACTCGGAGGCCGACGGGGACGGCGAGTCGTCCGGTGTGTCCCGGTCGGTGTCGGTCGATCCGTCGGTGCCGTCACCCTCCTCCTCGACGCCGCCCTCGGCCGAGGTGGCCGGCGAGGGCGAGGAACCCTCGTCCACGGAGGCGGCGTTGGGGTGGGACTGCGGTGCCTCCGCGCCGAGTTCGGCGAGGCTCAGCCCGCCGGCGGCGAGCAGCAGCCCGGCCCCGGCCAGCAGCACCCGCTTGCGCCGGCGCCGGTGCGCGGCGGCCTTGCGGTCGCGCCGTCCGGCCCGGTCACCACGGGCGGACCGGTCACCGCGGCCCCGGCCGCGCGAGCGGGCCGCCCGGCGTCCACCGGCGGGCGGCTGATCGTCGTACGCGTCGTCGCGTCCTTCGTCGGTCGCGGGGTCCTGGCCGGACAGCGGGTCCGCTTGCGCTCGGAGCTCTTCGGCCGATGCGCCGCACCCGGGGCAGGCCAGGGCGCCGTTGAGGTGCCGTTGGCACGGGTGGCAGTAGTCCATGACGCCCGCAGATTATGTCGATCGACGGTGACGTTCCCGGGCGAGGCCGTGAAAGTTGTGTAGGAACATGACGCGCCGGGGTGACCGACACGTCGAAACCGTTATGTGTTCGACCCATTGACACTCCGACCAGGTCGTCCCTACTGTCGCGACCAGCATTTCGAACGAGTGCCGATATTTCGAACAGACCGAAGAGGACAGGGAGCACCGTGCGCATCACGGGAATCAGCACGCACGTGGTCGGAACTCCGTGGCGGAACCTGACCTACGTCCAGGTGCACACAGACGAGGGACTCACTGGCGTCGGCGAGACCCGCATGCTGGGTCACACCGACGCGCTGCTCGGCTATCTGCACGAGGCGGAGGCCAACCACATTCTCGGCTCCGACCCGTTCGCTGTCGAGGATCTCGTCAAGCGCATGAAGTACGGCGACTACGGCCGGGCCGGCGAGATCGTGATGTCCGGCATCGCCGTGATCGAGATGGCCTGCTGGGACATCAAGGGCAAGGCCCTCGGGGTGCCGGTGTGGCAGCTGCTCGGCGGCAAGGTCACCGACAAGGTCAAGGCGTACGCCAACGGCTGGTACACCACCGAGCGCACGCCGGAGGCGTACCACAAGGCGGCCCGCGCGGTCATGGAGCGCGGTTACCGGGCGCTCAAGATCGACCCGTTCGGGACCGGCCACTTCGAGCTGGACAACGAGCAGTCGCTGTACGCGGTCTCCCTGATCGAGGCCGTGCGCGACGCCATCGGGCCGGACGCCGAGCTGATGCTGGAGATGCACGGCCGCTTCTCCCCCGCCACCGCCGTGCGCCTGGCCAAGGAGCTGGCGCCCTTCAAGCCCGCGTGGCTGGAGGAGCCGGTGCCGCCGGAGAACCTGAAGGCGCTGGAGAAGGTCGCCGCCAAGGTGGACATGCCGGTCGCCACGGGTGAGCGCATCCACGACCGGATCGAGTTCCGCGAGCTGTTCGAGAGCCAGGCCGTCGACATCATCCAGCCGGACGTCGGTCACATCGGCGGTATCTGGGAGACCCGCAAGCTCGCCGCGACCGCCGAGACCCACTACATGCTGGTGGCCCCGCACAACGTGGGTGGCCCGGTGCTGACCTCCGCCTCCCTCCAGGTCGGCTTCACCTCCCCGAACTTCAAGATCCTCGAACACTTCAACGACTTCGCGGACGCGGACATCAAGAAGGTCATCAAGGGCGCCCCCTATGTGAACCCCGAGGACGGCTGCTTCCATCTCTCCCACGAGCCCGGTCTCGGTGTGGAGCTGGACGTGGACGCGGCGGCGGAGTTCCCGCAGCAGCAGGCCCGCTTCGACCTGTGGGCCGAGGGCTGGGAGCAGCGCAAGCCCAAGGGCTCGAAGTGAGCGCCCACAAGTCCGGTTCGAGGGTGAATCGACGTACATCCGGTTCGAGGGGGAACCAGTGAGCACCGCCGTAGTCATCGAGGGCCCGGGCGAGCACCGGCTCGTTCCGCACGAGCCCCGGCAGCCGGGCGCGGGTGAGGCCCTGGTGCGGGTCCACGCCTCCGGGATCTGCGGCAGCGACCGCGAGGTCTACCAGGGCAACAGGCCCGAGGGATACGTCCGTTACCCGCTCACCCCGGGCCATGAGTGGTCCGGCACGGTGGAGGCGGTCGGCGACGGTGTTCCTACAACTCTTGTAGGACGCAAGGTGGTTGGCGAGGGCTTCCGCAACTGCCAGGTGTGCGACCGCTGTCACGCGGGCGAGACCACGCTGTGCTCGGCGGGGTACGAGGAGACCGGGTTCACCCAGCCGGGTGCCATGGCCGCCACGCTCACCCTGCCCGCCCGGCTGCTGCACGTCCTGCCGGACGACGCGGATCTCACGGCCGCCGCCCTGCTGGAGCCGGCCGCGTGCATCGCCGCCGCCGCGCTCAAGGCGAACGCGCTGCCGGGTGAGCGGGTCGCCGTGGTCGGGACCGGGACGCTCGGGATGTTCGCCGTTCAGTTCTTGAAGGCGGCGTCCCCGGCCGAGCTGCTCGTCGTGGGCACCCGTCCGGACCGGGCGGAGCTGTCGAAGCGGTTCGGCGCCACGGACTTCCGCACCAAGGACCAGGAGCTGCCGGACGACTTCGACGTCGTCATCGAGACGGCCGGTTCGGCGGACGCGGCACGCAACGCCGCCGCCCTGCTGCGGCGCGGCGGCCGGCTGGTGCTCACCGGCATCCCGGCCTCGGGCGCCGACGGACTCGACCCGACCGATCTGGTCGTACGGCAGCTGGAGGTGCACACCGTGTTCGGGGCGCCGCCGGATGCCTGGGCGCACACCGTGCGGGTCTTCGGGGCCGGATTGCTCGACCCGCTGCCGCTCGTCACGCACGAGCTGCCGCTGGAGGAGTTCCCGCAGGCCATCGAGTTGGTGGGGTCAGGCGACCCGGCCGTAGGAAAGGTCCTGCTCCGGCCATGACCCACCCCTGAGCCGTACGCCGGTACGGGGGACCTGACGACCCCGTGCCGGCGTACATCCACAGCCCCGCACACCCAGAGCCGCGAACCTCGTCCGAAATCTCGAAATCCGAAGGACAGACTGTGACCGACACCTCCGCTCCGGCGCCGCGTCGACCCGGCGAGCAGGCGCTTGCCGCGCTCGGACTGGCGGCGCCCGCCCTCGACCCGTCCGACGCCTCCCCGCACACGTTCCCCGGCGGTGGCCGCTGGCGCACCGAGGTGCCCTCCGTGGAGGGCCCCGAGGCCCTCGCCGTGGTCCTGAAGGAGTCCTCGCGGCTCGACGTGCCGATCCACCGCATCAGCCAGGGCAGCGGTGTCTGGATGCTCACCGACGCCGAGATCACCGAGATGGTGGAGGCGACCGCCGAGCGCGACATCGAGCTGTGCCTGTTCACCGGCCCGCGCGGCACCTGGGACATCGGCGGCTCCACCCGTACCGACTCCAAGGGCGCCGGGCTGCGCGCCCGGGGTCATGACGCGGTCGCCGGCTGCGTCGAGGACGCCGTACGCGCCACCGAGCTGGGGGTGAAGTGCCTGCTGGTCGCCGACGAGGGCGTGCTGTGGACGCTGCACCGGGCGCGGGTCGAGGGCCTGCTGCCCGCCGACACCACGCTCAAGGTGTCGGCGCTGATCGGCCCGGTCAACCCGACCTCGTACGCCGTGTACGAGAACCTCGGCGGCGACTCGATCAATGTGCCGAGCGATCTCACGCTGGACCATCTCACCGAGATCCGGCGGGTCTCCGCCTGCCCCATGGACATGTACATCGAGGCCCCCGACGACCTCGGCGGCTATGTGCGGATGTACGAGGTCGCCGAGCTGATCCGGCGCGGCGCCCCCCTGTATCTGAAGTTCGGTCTGTCGAAGGCCCCCGGGATCTACCCGTACGGGAACCACATGCGGGATCTGACGCTGTCCACGGCGAAGGAGCGGGTGCGGCGCGGCCGGCTCGCCCTGGACCTGCTGGCACGGCATGGCGCGGACGGCGACATGGCGCCCCTCGGCACCCGTCTGCCGGGCGAATTGAAGCGGTTCGGAAGCCCCTCGTGACGGCGTTCGAAACGCCCTCATAACGAACCGGACAACTGTCTTCACAGAAGAAGACGCAGTCACACAGAATCCCCCACATCTCCTCTGGCGTCCTTTCGGCTCGTGAAGCGCCGTTCCCCGCCAGAACGTTTCAGGCCTTCAAGACATCAAGGAAGATGATCATGCGCACTCGCCGAGCCGCACTCGCCGCGATAGCCTCCGCCGCCTCCCTCGCCCTCACCCTGACCGCCTGCGGCCAGAACAGCGAGGGCGGCAGCAAGGAGGAGTCCGGCAGCACCGAAGGCGCCACCATCGGCATCTCGATGCCGACGAAGTCCTCCGAGCGCTGGATCGCCGACGGCGACAACGTGGTCTCGGACCTGGAGTCCAAGGGCTACAAGACCCAGCTGGTCTTCGGTGAGGACGACCCCGCCAAGCAGGTCTCCCAGATCGAGAACATGATCACGCAGGGCGTGAAGGCCCTGATCGTCGCCGCGATCGACAACAAGTCGATGAACAACGTGCTCCAGCAGGCCAAGGACGCGAACATCCCGGTCATCTCCTACGACCGACTGATCCTCGGCACGGAGAACGTCGACTACTACGCCTCCTTCGACAACGAGAAGGTCGGCGAGCTCCAGGGCAACTACATCGTCGAGAAGCTCGGTCTGAAGGACGGCTCCGAGAAGGGCCCGTTCAACATCGAGCTGTTCGCCGGCTCCAACGACGACAACAACACCCGCTACTTCTTCAACGGCGCGATGAACGTCCTGCAGCCGTACATCGACAAGAAGCAGCTCGTCGTCCAGTCCGGCGAGACCGACATCACCAAGGTCACCACGCTGCGCTGGGACGGCGCCACCGCCCAGCGCCGCATGGACGACATCCTCACCAAGGACTACAAGAGCGGCAAGGTCGACGCCGTCCTCTCCCCCTACGACGGCATCTCCATCGGCATCCTCTCCGCGCTGAAGTCGGACGGCTACGGCTCCAAGGACAAGCCGCTGCCGATCGTCACCGGTCAGGACGCCGAGGTCGCCTCGGTGAAGTCGATCATCGCCGACGAGCAGTCGATGACCGTCTACAAGGACACCCGCGAACTCGCCAAGGTGGCCTCGAACATGGTCGACGCGCTGCTCAACGACAAGAAGCCCGAGACCAACGACACCGAGACCTACGACAACGGCTCCAAGGTCGTCCCGGCGTACCTCCTTGAGCCGGTCGCCGTCGACAAGACCAACTACCAGAAGGTCGTCGTCGACTCCGGCTACATCAAGGAAAGCGACCTCAAGTAACCGCCGGCACACTCTGATTCTCTGATTGGAAGGCACGACCATGGCGGGACCCGTCCTGGAAATGCGCTCGATCGTCAAGACCTTTCCCGGTGTGAAAGCGCTGTCGGACGTCACCCTGACCGTCCGCCAGGGCGAGGTCCACGCCATCTGCGGTGAGAACGGCGCCGGGAAGTCCACCTTGATGAAGGTGCTCTCCGGCGTCCATCCGCACGGCAGCTACGAGGGCGAGATCCTCTTCGAGGGAGAGGTCTGCAAGTTCAAGGACATCCGCGCGAGCGAGCAGCGCGGCATCGTCATCATCCACCAGGAGCTGGCGCTGTCGCCGTACCTCTCCCTGGCGGAGAACATCTTCCTCGGCAACGAGCACGCCAAGGGCGGGTTCATCGACTGGCGGGAGACCCTGCGGCACGCCACCGAACTGCTGCGCCGGGTGGGTCTCGACGACCACCCGGAGACCCGCGTCACCGACATCGGTGTGGGCAAGCAGCAGCTGGTGGAGATCGCCAAGGCCCTGTCCAAGAAGGTGAAGCTGCTCATCCTGGACGAGCCGACCGCCGCCCTGAACGACGAGGACAGCGGCAAACTCCTCGATCTGATCCTGGAGTTGAAGAAGCAGGGCATCACCTCGATCATCATCTCCCACAAGCTGAACGAGATCCGCAAGGTCGCCGACTCGGTGACGATCATCCGCGACGGGAGATCGATCGAGACCCTCGATGTGAAGGCCGAGGAGACCACCGAGGACCGCATCATCAGCGGCATGGTGGGCCGTGACCTCGACCACCGCTTCCCCGAGCGCACCCCGCACGAGGCGGAGGGGGGCGCGGCCCCGGCCCTGGAGATCCGCGACTGGACCGTGCTCCACCCGATCGACCAGCAGCGCAAGGTCGTCGACGATGTGTCGATCCAGGTGCGGCGCGGGGAGATCGTCGGGATCGCCGGCCTGATGGGCGCCGGCCGCACCGAACTCGCGATGAGCGTCTTCGGCCGCACCTACGGCCGTTACGCGGGCGGCACGGTCCTCAAGGACGGCAACGAGATCCGTACCAAGTCGGTCGCCGAGGCGGTCGGGCACGGCATCGCGTACGTCACCGAGGACCGCAAGCACTACGGCCTCAACCTGATCGACACGATCAACCGCAACATCTCGCTGACGGCCCTGAACAAGGTCGCCAAGGGCGGTGTCGTCGACGAGCACGAGGAACGTCAGGTCGCCGAGCGCTACCGCAAGACCATGAACATCAAGGCCCCGACGGTGTTCGAGCCGGTCGGCAAGCTGTCCGGCGGCAACCAGCAGAAGGTCGTCCTCAGCAAGTGGATCTTCGCCGGGCCGGATGTGCTGATCCTGGACGAGCCGACGCGCGGTATCGACGTCGGCGCCAAGTACGAGATCTACACGGTCATCGACAAGCTGGCCGCCGAGGGCAAGGCGGTCGTCTTCATCTCCTCCGAGCTGCCCGAACTGCTCGGAATGTGCGACCGCATCTACACCATGGCCGCGGGACGGCTGACGGGTGAGTTCTCGCGTGCCGAGGCCACGCAGGAATCGCTGATGCGCCAGATGACGAAGGACAAAGAGGTAACCCGATGAGCACGGAAGTGACCGCCAAGAGCCCGGCCCCGGCGCCGCCGGGCGGCACCGGATCGGCCACGGGCGGCGGCCTGCTGCAGCTGATGCTGGACGGAATGCGCCGCAACATGCGCCAGTACGGCATGCTGATCGCCCTCGGCCTGATCGTCGCCTTCTTCGCGATCCTGACCGACGGCGACCTGCTGCTGCCGCGCAACGTCTCCAACCTGGTCCTGCAGAACAGCTACATCCTGATCCTCGCGATCGGCATGATGCTGGTGATCGTCGCCGGCCACATCGACCTGTCGGTCGGTTCGCTGACGGCGTTCGTGGGCGCGTTCGCGGCCGTGCTGACCGTGCAACACGATGTGGCGTGGCCACTCGCCGTGGTGCTCTGCCTGCTGGCGGGCGCGGCGGCGGGCGCGGCACAAGGGTTCTTCATCGCGTATCTCGGCATACCGTCGTTCATCGTGACCCTCGCGGGCATGCTGGTCTTCCGAGGCGTTACGGAGATCCTCCTTGAGGGCCAGACCCTCGGCCCGTTCCCCGACGGTCTGCAGAAGATGGGCAACGGCTTCCTGCCCGAGGTCGGCCCGACCACCAACTACCACAACATCACCCTGCTGCTGGGCTTCACCCTGGTCGCCTTCGTGGTCATCCAGGAGATGCGTGACCGCAAGCGTCAGCAGGAGTTCGCGCTGGACGTGGTGCCGTTCAACATCTTCCTGCTCAAGCTGGTGGCCATCGCGGCCGCGCTGCTCACCGTGACCATGCTGCTCGCCAGCTACAAGGGTGCCCCGATCATCCTGCTGGTCCTCGGCGCGCTGGTCGTCGGCTACGGCTATGTGATGCGCAACGCCGTCTTCGGCCGGCACATCTACGCCATCGGCGGCAACCTGCCGGCGGCCAAGCTGTCCGGTGTGAAGGACAAGAAGGTCACCTTCCTGGTCTTCGTCAACATGGGCGTCCTCGCCGCCCTCGCCGGTCTGGCGATCGCCGCCCGTCTCAACGCGGCCTCCCCGAAGGCCGGTCTGAGCTACGAACTGGAGGCCATCGCCTCGGCGTTCATCGGCGGCGCGTCCATGAGCGGCGGCGTCGGCACCGTCCTCGGCGCGATCATCGGCGGTCTCGTCCTCGGCGTGCTGAACAACGGCATGAACCTCCTCAGCGTCGGCACCGACTGGCAGCAGGTCATCAAGGGCCTCGCCCTGCTGGCCGCCGTCGGCTTCGACGTCTGGAACAAGCGCAAGGGCGGCAACTGACCGCACCGGAAGGGGGCCTCGCCGAAGGGCGGGGCCCCCTTTTTTTGATGTTTCTTGATGTGAGTGCCCTTCGGGAGAGAAAGGCGGGAGCAACCCGTGAAGGAACTCTTCGGCAAGCTCGCCGACGGTACGGAGATCCACCGCTGGTCGCTGGAGAACGGCGGCACGAGGCTGGGGGTCCTGTCGTACGGCGGGATCGTGCAGTCGTTGGAGATCCCGGACGCCGAGGGCCGGTACGCCAATGTGTCGCTGGGCTTCGACACCATCGAGGAGTACGTCGCCTCCAGTCCCTACTTCGGCGCGCTGATCGGGCGGTACGGCAACCGGATCGGCGAGAGCCGCTTCACGCTGGACGGCGAGACCTACGAGCTGTCCGTGAACGACGGCACGGGCAGCCTGCACGGCGGTGCCGGAGGCTTCGACAAGGTGGTGTGGGAGGTCGAGCCGTGGGAGGCGGGCTCGGACGTGGGGCTGTATCTGACGTACACGAGCGCCGACGGGGAGATGGGCTATCCCGGCACGCTCGCGGTGAAGGTGACGTACACGCTCACCGTGCGGGGCGACTGGCGCATCGACTACGAGGCGACCACGGACAGGGCGACCGTCGTCAACCTCACCAACCACGTGTACTGGAACCTCGCGGGCGAGGGCAGCGGCTCGGTGTACGGGCATGAGCTGGAGATCGCCGGGTCCCGCTACACGGCCGTCGACCCGGGGCTGATCCCCACCGGGGAACTGGCGGAGGTGGCGGACACGCCGTTCGACTTCCGGCGGGCCAAGGCGATCGGCGCGGAGGTGCGGGTGGCCGATCAACAGCTGCTGTACGCCAAGGGGTTCGACCACAACTGGGTGCTGGACAAGGGGGTGACGGCGGAGCCGGAGTGGGTGGCGACGCTTCGGGAGCCGTCCAGTGGGCGTGTGCTGAAGGTGGCGACAACCGAACCCGGACTCCAGTTCTACTCCGGGAACTTCCTCGACGGGACGCTCGTCGGTCCCTCTGGACGGATCTACCGGCAAGGGGACGCGGTATGTCTGGAGACCCAGCATTTCCCTGACTCGCCGAACAAGCCGGGGTTTCCGTCGACCGTGCTACGACCTGGGGAAACGTACCGATCGACGACCGTCCACACATTCGACTGACGTCGACCCTTCACAGCGTACTCACAATTTCCTATCAAATCCTCAGTGGTTGAACAGCGCCACCCCAGCCTCCGTATGTAGGGGCGGCCCGTGCTCCCCCGCGCGGGCCGACCTTAGTCGTCGGGCCCGGTTCGTCCCCATGGGCCCGCCCCCTACGGAGGTTCCATGGCCGACAACGTCACCTCGTTGTTCCGCAGCACTACCGCGCACAGCCCGTCGATGGCGGCGCTGACACGCGAAGGCGGAGACGGGGTCGGTCCGGTGGACTTCTGCATCCCGTGCAATCCGTACTTCCCCACCCCGGCCATGTTCGACGACATGGCGGGCCGGCTGCGCGACATCATCACGTACTACCCGAGCAGCGCCGACACCATCACGTCCGAGCTGTGCAATCTGCTCCAACTGCCGCCGCAGTGCGTGGCGATGGGCAACGGCTCCACCGAACTCATCACCTGGATCGACCACCTGCTGGTCCGTGAGTCCCTCGCCGTCCCCGTCCCCACCTTCGGCCGCTGGACCGACCAGCCGATGGAGACCGGCAAGCGGGTCGACATGTTCCCGCTGCAGGAGTCCAGCGGTTTCGCCCTGGACCTCGCCCAGTACGCCGAGTTCATCCGCGCCCGGGGCACCCGGGTCGCCGTCATCTGCAACCCGAACAACCCCGACGGCGGCTTCATCCACCGGCACGCGCTGGTGCAGTTCATGGACGCGATGGCCGACCTCGACCTGGTCGTCATCGACGAGTCGTTCCTGGAGTTCGCGGACGCGGAGCAGGAGCCCAGCACCGTCCAGGACGCGGTGATGCGCCCCAACGTGGTCGTGCTGCGCAGCCTCGGCAAGAACTTCGGTCTGCACGGCATCCGCTTCGGCTACATGGTCGCCAACCCGGCGCTCGCCGGGAAGGTCCGCTCGATGCTGCCGAAGTGGAACCTCAACTCCTTCGCCGAGCACGTGGTGTTCATGCTGAAGAACCACGGCGCGGAGTACATGGAGAGCCTGCACCAGGTCCGCCGCGACCGGCTGGACATGGCCCGCCAGCTCTCCGCCCTCCCCGGGCTGACGGTCTACCCGTCGCAGGGGAACTTTCTCTTCGTGCGCCTTCCCGTCGGCGCCGAAGGCACCGTGGTCCGGGACCGGTTGCTCACCGAGCACCGCATCCTGGTCCGCGAGTGCGGCAACAAGGTCGGCTCGTCCAGTCGCTTCCTGCGGCTCGTGGTCCGGCCCCAGGTGGACGTGCGTCGCCTGGTGTCAGGCCTGGAGTCGGTTCTCTACGGGTCCAGGAGGGGAGCCGCCGTACCCGAGCTGGGCACCGGGACCAGCTACAGCTCGGGTACGGCGGCCGTGGACCGGCTGATGGGCGAGACCAGCGGCACGGGGATGCACAATGTCGCCGCGCAGGCCATGAGCATGCCGGCGCCGGCGCCCGCCGCCGCCTCGATGCAGTCGATGCAGTTCGCGTCGCCCGCCGCGCCCACGCCGGCCCCGATGCCGCTGCCCACCCCGGCCCCGATGGCCCCCATGCCGACCCCGGCCCCCGGCCTCCAGCCCGTCTCCCAGACCGGTATGCCCGGCCTCGCGGCAGCCGCCGGAAACCGCAGGGCCAACGGCGCCGCGCAAGGCCTGACGGCCGCCCAGGTACGCGGCCGCACCCAGCCGGAGCCGGTGGAGGAGCCCCAGGGGTGGCCGGCGGCGGGGGCCATGTACAACCAGGTGGGGTGACCCCATAACCGCTGACGCGGTCGCCGCACACGCACCGGGCGAGGCCCGTCGGACTCCACCGTCCGACGGGCCTCGCCCTTCTCTTTCGCGACTTGCACGTGTCATCCCATTTCGCGATGTGAACGACACAGCCACCGAATCCGTACTTCCCGACGAACTTCCCGATGACAGACGTCTCTTGCTCGGCTGGAGTGATGAACCGTGCGTCACAGGGCTCGAAGGGTGATGGCGGTCGCGGCCGCCCTGGGACTCGCGGCCGGGGTATCCGGCTGTGGTGCGGGCACGGGCGGGGATTCGGGGCAGGTCACCCTGACCGTCGTCGCGACCAACTACGGCGACAGCGTGCACAAGAACTCCGAGGGCTACTGGAACCGGCTCACCCTGGCCTTCACCACCGCCCACCCCGACATCGACGTGGACGTCCGGGTCCACGACCCCGGCGAGGTCGACGAGAAGGTCGCCGAGATGGTGGAGCGGGGCGATCCGCCCGACATCGTGCAGGGCGGCGGCTACTCGCAGTACGCCGCCGAGGGCCTTCTCTACAGCGCCGACGAACTGCTCTCGGTCCCGGTCCAGGCGTCCTTCGTACCGAGCCTCGCACAGGCCGGTTCGATGGACCGGCGGCAGTACGGGCTGCCGTTCACGGCGACCACCCGGCTGCTGTACTACAACAAGGACCTGTTCGCTCTCGCGGGCCTCACGCCCCCGAAGACCTGGGACGAACTCCTCGTCTGCGCACGCGAGTTGAAGGCGCGCGGCGTGACGTATCCGATCGCCGTGCCCCTCGGCCCGGAGGAGGCGGAGGCCGAGACCCTGATGTGGCTGCTGGCCGGTGACGGCGGCTACACCGACACCACGAACGCCTACGACATCGCCTCCGCCGCCAATGTACAAACACTGACCTGGCTGAAGGACACCCTGGTCGCCGAGGGTCTCACCGGTCCGATCCCGCCCGGACAGCTGAACCGGGACACCGCCGTCGAGGCCTTCCTGGCCGGCCAGGCCGCCATGGTCAACGCCCCCCTGTCACTGATCCGCCAGATCGAGGACTCCTCCGAGTCCGTCCCCTACGGCTCCGTCCCGCTGCCGAGCAGCGACGGCGAGACCCGGCCGACCATGGGCAACGCCGACTGGGTCATCGCCTTCAGAAACGGTGAACGCCGCGAGGCGATGGGGACGTTCCTCGACTTCCTCTACGGCGACAAGTACGTCACCGAACAGGCCGCCGAGTACGAACTCCTCCCCGTCACCGCGTCCGCCGCCGACACCATGCGCGCCGACAAGAACCACCGGCCCCTCTGGAACGGCCTCGACACCCTCGACAACCTCCGGCTCTATCCCGTCTCCGAGACCAACTGGGCCGAGGTGGCCCTCACCATCCGCGAACGCATAGGCACGGCGGTCACCCCGGACGGCAACCCCCAAAAGGTCCTGGAGTCGATCGCCCGGGTCACGAAGAACGACAATTGACCGCCCCGGAGGAGCCAGCGGGAAGACGGGGGCATGGAGATCGAAAGCTGGGTACCGTCGCCGTACGACGAGCGCGCCGACGACGTGTTCGCCGAGTGGGCCGGGACGGAGACGCATCCACGGGTCCTGCCGCAGGCGCTCATCGCTCTGGCCCAGCACCCGGACACCCACCCCGCGCTCGGGGACGCGCTGGCCGAGCGGTTCGGGGACTAGGACGAGGCGATCCGCGTCCACGCCGTGTTCGGCCTGGCCGAGCGGGACGATCCACGGTGTCTGAAGGGGAGCGGGCGCATGGATACCGTCGTGGACCCGGAGCGGTACGGGTACGGCGTACTCGACGCGGCCCGGCGGTACGAGGACCGCCTCGCCGGCCGGGGCAGCGGCTGGCGGTGGCGACGGGCTGACACCGCCCCACCAGCTCGTTCAACATTCCATCAACGTGGCTGACTCACAAGAGACTTGACGATCGTTCACTTTGCCTAACTGATAGCTGATCAACAGCTTCCATTTCTACGGTGCCGTGTCCATGACAGACACTTCAATGCCCTCAGAGGCATCTTCGACAGTTTCGGAGACGACGACCCCGGAGACGACGCCCTCCGAGACGGCGTCGGTCGGACGTCGCACCGTACTGATCGCCACGGGCGCCACCGCCGCCACCCTGGCCGTCGGCGCCGCCACCACGTCCGAGGCACCCACGGCGGGGGCCGCGGACGCCGCCCCGGTCGCCGCGGCGGCCGTCTGCACCCTCACCAAGGAGATGACCGAAGGCCCCTACTACCTCGACGGACAGTACGTCCGCTCCGACATCACGGAGGGCAAGACCGGCTTCCCGCTCAAGCTGGCCCTCACCGTCGTCGACGACGACACCTGCGCGGTGATCCCCAACGCCCTCGTGGAGATCTGGCACTGCGACGTCCTCGGCGAGTACTCCGGCTACGTCGGCAACAACGGCCACGACGAGCCCGACAGCGGCACGTTCATGCGCGGCGGCGTCCTCACCAACTCCAGCGGCGTCGCGAACATCACCACGATCTACCCGGGCTGGTACCGGGGCCGGTGCGTCCACATCCACGTCAAGGTGCACGTGAACGTCACGCTCACCTCCGACGGCTCCTTCACCGGCGGCTCCGAACTCCACACCGGCCAGCTCTTCTTCGACGAGACGATCACCACCAGAGTCGCCGCGCTCTCGCCGTACACCACCAACGAGGTCACCCGCACCACCCTCGCCCAGGACTCCATCTACGACGAGGGCGGCGCCGCCTCCGGTCTGCTGACCCTCACCGCCCTGGGCAGCACCCCGGCGTCCGGCTACTCGGGCACCCTGACCCTGGGGGTGGAGTCCGGCTGATCTGACACCCCCGGCCCGGACCTCCCCGTCCGGAGCCGCCCCGGCCTCCCTCCCAGACCGTGCGGGAGGGGGGCCGGTCGGCGTTTCCGGCCGCGCCTCGGGGGCCGCTTCCGCCGTATCTCCGGCGGGTGTGACCGCCAGACGTCAACCGATCAACCGAAGCCGGTCTGAAGCGATCCCGACTCGATCGAATTCATACGGTTCCGACCAGGCACGATGTCCTCTCGATCTCCTGGGTACGCATCGGGCGAGCGCGGCTAGCGTGGGCGGGGTGCGGCAGTTCACCTTTGACGCCCGGCGCCCCGTGCCCAGTCCCAGCGACGCCCAGCGAGAGGAGGCGGCCACGATGCCGGGCGGGGAGACGGACGGCGGAGGTTCCCGCGAGACCCTCGAAACGCTCTTGCTGAAACGGCACTTCACCGGAGAGAACCTGCCCCAGGTACGCGCCCAGGTCGAGGACACGGCCGCCGCGGCGGGACTCGGCGGGGTGAGGCTCGGGGAGTTCACCCTGGCCGTCAGCGAGATCGCGGCCAACGCGGTGGAGCACGCGGGCGGCCACGGCCGGCTGGAGCTGCGCCGGCTGCCGCACGAGCTGGAGTGCCGTATCACCGACAACGGCCCCGGCTTCGTCCCCGCCATCCCCGAACTCCTCCCCGGCCTCACCGAGGGCTGCCGGGGCCGCGGCCTCTGGCTCGCCCATCTGGTCACCGACCGCCTCACGGTCACCACGGACACCAGGGGGGCGGGCGCGTCGGTGATCCTGGCGATGCGACTGAGGTGAGCGCGCGTACGCACGATGTGTCCCAACTGACGTCGAATGAGCGGGAGTTGAGGCGTTGGTCCCCAGCGCATTCACAGGAGCACATTAAGGTTTTCTTCAGATGCCCTCCTAACTTCGTCCCCATGACGGAGAACACCACACCCCAGAACACACCCGGGCCCGCCGCCACGGACGCGGCCGGCAAACACCGCCGGGACAAGAGCGTCCAGCGGCGGCGGGTCCTGATCGGCGGCGCCTCGGTCGCCGCGGCGGGCGGACTCGCGGCGGCGGGCCTCGCCGCGGCCACCACCACCGAGAGCACCACCGAGTCGGGCACCACCGCCGACTCCGCCGCCGCCACCGAGTCGTCCTCGTCCTCCACCAGCAGCGTCTGCGTACTGAACGCCGAGGTCACCGAGGGTCCGTACTCCCTCGAAGGCGCCCTCGTCCGTGAGGACATCCGGGAGGACAAGGAGGGCTTCGAGGTCCAGTACACCTTCACGGTCGTCGATGTCGCCAACGACTGCGCTCCGCTCGCGGGCGCCCTGCTGGAGATCTGGCACTGCGACCACCTCGGCGAGTACTCCGGGTTCGTCGGCGGCAACGGCCACACCTACGAGGACAACGGCACCTTCCTGCGCGGCGGTCAGCTGACCGACGAGAACGGGCAGTGCAGCATCACGTCCATCTGGCCCGGGCACTACGTCTCCCGCGCGGTCCACGTCCATATGCGAGTGCACACGGACGTCACCCTCACCGACGACTCGTACACCGGCGGCGAGATCATCCACACCGGACAGCTGTTCTTCGACGAGGACCTCAACACCGAGATCCAGGCGACCTCCCCGTACTCGGACAACACCACCCCGGAGACCAGCCTCTCCTCGGACAGCATCTACGACGACGGGGGTGCCTCCAGCGGTCTGCTGACGCTGACCGCGCTGGGCAGCGGTGTGTCGGACGGCTACAAGGCGACGCTGACCGTGGGCGTCGACAGCGCGAGCTAGCCAGGCGGCCCTTGGGCCGCCCGCCGTCCTGCCCTGGCGCATTAGAGGGTGCGTGATCCGGTCGGTTCGGCGACCACGGGTTCGTGGGGGCTGGTCGCGCCGTTCCCCGCGCCCCTTTGGGGCGTGGGGAGGGCGGCCCTCTCCTTCAAGTGCTCTCGGATGGAATAGGTCAACGCCGCGGCCCAGAGGGCGTAGACGGCCACGTACACCACCGCGCTGACCGTGCCCGACGCCGCGAGCCAGTCGCTCTTCAGCAGGGTGCGGACGTTGGTGGCGATGATGACGCCGCCGACGGCGGAGCCGAGGACGCGCGGCGGTACCAGGCGGACCAGCCAGGCGGCGATCGGCGCGGCGATCAGACCGCCGAGGAGGAAGGCCACCACCCAGACCCAGTCGATCCCCTGGGACCCCAGGGAGAACAGGAAGCCGAGGCTCGCCGCGACCGCCACCAGGAACTCACTCGTGTCGATGGACCCGATGACCTTACGGGGCTCCATCCGACCACTGGCCAGCAGCGCGGGCGTACCCACCGGCCCCCAGCCGCCCCCACCCGTGGCGTCCAGGAACCCGGCGGCCAGACCGAGCGGCGACAGGAACCGCTTCCGCAGCGGCTGACCGAGCCGCTCCTTGGGCAGCCCGCGCAGGGTGAAGCGGGACAGCACATACAGGCCGAGGCCGAGCAGGATCAGCGACATCAGCGGGGCGGCGATCTCGGTGGAGAGGTGGGACAGCACCGTGGCACCCAGGAACGCGCCCACCGCGCCCGGCACACCGATCCTGGTGACGACCTTCCAGTCGACGTTCCCGAACCGCCAGTGCGAGGCGCCGGACATCAACGTCGTACCGATCTCGGCGAGATGGACCGTGGCCGAGGCGGCGGCCGGGTTGGTGCCCATGGCGAGCAGCAGCGTCGTCGAGGTCACGCCGTAGGCCATGCCCAGGCTGCCGTCCACCAGTTGGGCGCCCAGCCCCGCAAGCGCGAGCAGTACCAGCGTCCGCATCGAGTCTCGTCCCGCCTTTCCTAGCTTTCCCACCGGTTGAGTAGGGATTGGCCGGGGCCACAGTACGGGACGGAACTGAGGAAAGGATGAGCGGGAGATAACGATCCAGTACGACTGCGCTCCGCGAGGAGGCTGCCGACTATCCGTTCGCCCTGGTCACGGGTTCTCCCAGGCGGCCGGTTCCGCCGCCAGCTCCTTCACCGGTTCGGGGAGCGTCCCGGCCGCGATATCGGCCACGGTGACGCCCTCAAGGATGCGGCGGACATTGGCCCGCAGGG
The DNA here is from genome assembly GCF_053592555.1 of Streptomyces sp. NPDC002643. Lineage (NCBI taxonomy): Bacteria > Bacillati > Actinomycetota > Actinomycetes > Kitasatosporales > Streptomycetaceae > Streptomyces > Streptomyces sp. NPDC002643. Next base: position 29,620 of record NZ_JBSFVY010000021.1, on the reverse strand, counting down.
CGATCCAGAGCGGCAGCAGCGGCTCGGCGGAACCGGTGTACGTCAGCCCGGTGGGCCGCTCCCCGCGTACGGAGACGATGGGGCCGTCGACGGTACGGATGATGTCGGCGACGGTGATCTCGGCGGGGTCGCGGGCCAGTTGGTACCCCCCGCTGCCGCCCCGCCGACTGCTCACGAGCCCGCCGCGCCGCAGGTCCCCGAGAATCCCCTCCAGAAACTTGTGCGGAATCTCCTGCTCCGAGGCGATGACCTCCCCCTTGACCGGCCCCGCCTCCTGCCGCACGGCCAACTCCAACACAGCCCGTACGGCGTAGTCCGCCCGCGCAGAGATCCTCATGGTGTCCATTGTGGCGTGCTTATAACTGCCGCCCAGCACCCGCGCCCCGTCTTTTAGGGGCGCGGGGAACTGCGCGAGCAACCACAACGCTCCCGCAGCCGACATCCGCCAACAGGCCCCGAGCTATTAGCCAAGCCGGATCACATTCCACGACAGCGGCTCAAGCACCGCCCTCAACACCCCACCCTCAAGCACCGTCCCTTCAACACCATGCGGCACCACCCTCCCCGGCTCCTCCAACGTGTTCCGCGCATCAGGATCGGCATCGGCGAGCGCACTGTGCTCGACAACCCGCGTCAAGCCCAGCCCGTTCAGGGCGACTTCCAGCGGCAGCGCCCCCTCACGACCCCGGTTCACCGCGAAAACGGTCACCGACCCGTCATCGGCCCGCACCGCCGTCGCATGCAGCAGCGCCGCGTCCCCGTACTTCTTCGTCTCGTACGTCGGCGAGTCCACCCGTACGTCGAGGACCTGCCCCCGCCCGTACCGCGAGGCCTGTGAGAAGGGGAAGAAGGTCGTCTGCCGCCAGGCGGGACCACCCGGCTCGGTCATGATCGGGGCGATGACGTTGACGAGCTGGGCGAGACAGGCGACCGTGACGCGGTCGGCGTGGCGGAGCAGGGCGATGAGGAGGGAGCCGAAGACGACCGCGTCGGTGACGCTGTAGTTGTCCTCCAGCAGACGGGGGGCCTCCGCCCAGTCCCGCGCGCCGGAGTTCTCGATCGCGTGCCACTCCGAGATGTACCAGACGTTCCACTCGTCGAAGGAGAGGTTGATCTTCTTCTTGGACTTGAGCTTCGCGCCCACGTGATCGGCGGTGGCGACCACGTTCTCGATGAAGGACTCCATATCCACGGCGGAGGCCAGGAAGGAGTCGACGTCGCCGTTCTCGGGCTGGTAGTAGGCGTGCAGGGAGATGTGGTCGACGAGGTCGTACGTCTCCTCCAGGACCGTCGCCTCCCAGGCGGCGAACGTCGGCATGGACTGGCTGGAGGAACCGCAGGCGACGAGTTCGACGCCCGGGTCGATCTGGCGCATCGCGCGGGCGGTCTCCGCGGCGACCCGCCCGTACTCCTGGGCCGTCTTGTGACCGGTCTGCCAGGGGCCGTCCATCTCGTTGCCGAGGCACCAGAGCCTGATGCCGAAGGGGTCCTTGTCGCCGTGGGAGACGCGGAGGTCGGAGAGGGCGGTGCCGGAGGGGTGGTTGGCGTACTCCTGGAGTTCGAGGGCCTCGGCGACGCCCCGGGTGCCGAGGTTGAGGGCCATCATGGGCTCGGCCTGGGGGCCGATCTTCTTCAGGAAGGCGATGTACTCGGAGAGGCCGAAGCGGTTCGTCTCCGTGGAGCGCCAGGCGAGGTCGAGGCGGCGGGGGCGGTCCTCGGCGGGGCCGACCGAGTCCTCCCACTTGTAGCCGGAGACGAAGTTGCCGCCGGGGTAGCGGATCGTGGTGACGCCCAGCTCGCGGACCAGGTCGAGTACGTCGGTACGGAGGCCTTCGGCGTCGGCCGTGGGGTGGCCGGGCTCGAAGACGCCGGTGTAGACGCAGCGGCCGAGGTGTTCGACGAAGGAGCCGAAGAGGCGAGGGTTGACCTCGCCGACGGTGAAGGCGGGGTCGAGGGTGAAGCGGGCGGTGCGGGTCATTTTGGGCTGGAGCCCTTCGTTCGACATTTCGGATGCTGATCGTTACGCCGAACTGGACGCTATGTTCGGGGTCCGGAACGAGTCAATGGGGCGGGGTGCGCCTGATGGGTGGGGTGGTGCGGCTGGAGGGCGGCTGACCGTCCGTCGGGGTTGTTCGCGCCCACGCGGCGGAGCCGCACATGTCACAGCCCCGCGCCCCTCAAGGGGGGCTGCGCCCCCTTGAGCGGGCCGCGACCGCCTGTGCGGCAGTGGGCAACAGTCAGCGTTGGCCAAACTTCAACGAGCGGTCGGTTTTCGTGGTGTCGGTCGGTGGGGGGCACGTAGGGTCGGGCCGTGGAGGAGGAAGCCGGGCGATGAGCCGTCGTGAAGGGGTGGAGGGCGGCCGTGCCGCGACGGGCGGTCTGCTGAGGCTCGCGGTCAAGGCCCGGACCGCGCTGTTCCCCTCCCCTTCCGCCGCCGAGATGCGCAAACTGATCGTGGGGCTCACCAAGGCCGTCCGGGTGAGGCTCGATGTGCCCGTCGGCGTACGGGAGTTGGGGGCGGCGCTGTGCGCGGAGATGAGCGCGCGGCGGGGCGGACGTCCGGTGGAACTGCGGTTCGAGCGGTTTCCGGACGAGTTCGAGGTGACGGGGCTGTGGATGGAGTTCCCTGACTTCGATCTGGTGATCGTCGAGGAGCGCGCGGAAACCGTGCAGCAACTGGTCATCCTCGGGCATGAGTTGTGGCACATGTATGCCGGGCACTGCCATCAGCCCGTACCGGGGCTCTCCCCCAGACTGTCGGCGGCGTTCGAACAGGGCGGCACCCCGATCGCGGCCCGTAACGGCTCGCACGCGTCGGACGAGCGGGAGGCCGAGGATTTCGGCCATCGGCTCGCCACCGCCTTCCGCTCCTGGGTCGTCACCGGGGCGGCCGGTGGCGGCCCCGTCGATCCGGCCGACCCCGTGGGGCGGGCCATCCAGGCGTCCTTGGGCTGTCGCAGGCCCCGAGGATGAGCGTCACCGCCGCGTCGGCACCGCCGGCGGCGGCCGGGGTGGCGACGATCTCGGCCATGAGCCCCGCCGACTTCTCCAGTGGGCTGTACATCTCGTTCTGGATTCCCACGGCCGTGCTCAGCGCCGCCCTGATGATCAAGCTGCCGGGCATCGTGAGGCTGTGGCGGGACACGCTGCTGCGCTCGGTCGGGGGTCTGCTGCTGCTCGCGTGCGGGGTGTTCGCGTGCGCGGCGCCGTCGACGCTCGCCTCGATCAACCGGCTCGTCGGGGTGCCGAACATCGCCGCGCCCTGGGTGTACTCCCTGATCACCGCGTTCTGCGCGGCCTGTCTGCTGCTGATCCTGTCCTGGCGGCACGGGCCCGCGGACCGTTCCGCGGCGACGCGTCGGGCCCGGCGCCGGGTGGTGATCGGATACGCGTCGGTGGTCGTCGGGCTGTGGGTGCTGTTCGCGCTGGCGGACGTGCCCGAGGAGCGGTTGCGCGACCTCGACACGTACTACGCCACCACGCCCTTCATGCGCGAGGGGATCGTCCTCTATCTGGTCGCGCACACGTCGGCCGGTGTGATCACGTACCGGCTGATCCGCGACTGGGTCCGCACGGATGGCCTCGATCTGTGGCTGCGCGGGGGTCTGAAGGCGCTGGGTGTCGGTTACGCGCTCAATCTCGTGTTCGACGCGTCGAAGATCACCGCGCTGGTCGCGCGCTGGACCGGACACGATCTGGACTGGCTGAGCACGCATGTGACGCCGCCGGTGTCCGCCCTGTCGGCGATCTTCATCGCGGTCGGCTTCATGCTTCCGCACGGCGGTCAGTATCTGCACGACGGGTGGCGGCTGCGGCGGAGCCTGTGGCGGCTACGGCCGCTGTATCTGCTGACCAGGGCCGACGGCCCCGGTGTCCCCTTCGCCCTGCGGGCCCCGGTCGCGCTGCGCCTGACCCGCCGCGAGACCTTCATCCGCGACGCGCTGCTCCGACTCGGCCGACACCTGGACGACGGCCTGCGGCGGCGTGCGTACGACGCGGCCATTGCCCTCGGCCACACCCCCGCCGACGCGACCGCGCTGGCCGCCGCGATCACGATCCAGGAGGCGATGGCCGCACGACGGGGTCTGCGCGAGCCGGGGGTACCGGCGCACACCCCGCCGTCCGGCCCCTCCGCTCTCCTACGGGACATCGAAGGGACCTCGCGAATGCTTCGGCGGCCGGCTGACCTCGGGAGGATACGCACCCTCACGACAACCTCGACGCCGGTACCGACCGGGTCCCAGAGGGGGTGAGCCGGACGGAAGCGGACCGGGACGCTGCCCGTCAGCGGCCGGGTCGGGTTCGGCACCGCCGGACAGCGCCGTGGTGGTTGCGGGCCGTCGCGACGGGGAGGGGTGCACGGCCGAGACAAGGCCGACACCCGGACAGGGCCGCCACCCGCAACAGGGGCGGCGGCCCGGGCGAGACCGAGGGTCAGCCTGCGAAGGGTGGCTGGGGTAGGCCCTTGCCCACGGCCGGGATCACCAGGAGGGAACCCGACAGGGGTGGGGGGCTCTCCAGGCCGACTCGGGCCGTGGTGATGTAGAGGTCGGTCAGGTCGGGGCCGCCGAAGGCGCAGGCCGTGGGGCGGGGGGTGGGGAGGGGGATCACTCGGTCGAGGGTGCCCGTCGGGGTGTAGCGGCGGACGGCGGCGCCCTCCCACAGGGCCACCCACACACAGCCCTCGGCGTCGACCGTGAGGCCGTCGGGGAAGCCCGCGCCCTCCTCGATGGTCACGAAGGGGCGGCGGTTGACGGGCAGTCCACCGCTCTCGTAGTCGAAGACGTCGATACGGCGGGTCGGGGAGTCGACGTAGTACATCAGGCGCCCGTCCGGGCTCCAGCCCGTGCCGTTGCTCACGGCCACGTCGTCCAGCACCGTCCGGTCGAGTCCGTCGGCGGTGAAGCGGGCCAGCGTGCCACCGCCCGGCGCCTCGTCGTAACGCATGGTCCCGGCGAAGAGGGAGCCGTCGGGGGCGACGGCGGCGTCGTTGGCGCGGCGGTCGGGGACGGGCTCGTGGTGCAGCCAGCGGAAGGAACCGTCGGCGTCGCGCAGCCCGACACCGTCCCGGAGGTTGAGCACCAGCCCGCCGCCCGCGCGGGGCTTGGCGGCGCCGACGTGCTGCTCGGTGGTGAAGACCGTACGGCGCCCGGAGACCGGGTCGAACGTGTAGACCCTCGACCCCAGGATGTCGATCCAGATCAGCCGCTGGGCGTCGGCGTCCCAGGTCGGCCCCTCCCCGAGGGCGGCCTCGGCCCGTACCGCTACCTCATACGTGCTCATGCCACGCTCCGGTGTCCGAGGCGCTCGGAGAGTTCCGCGGCGCCCTTCACGGCCAGCTGCTCCAGCTCGATACGGCGCTCGTCGCTCCAGCGGATCATGGGGACGGAGATCGACAGCGCGGCGACGACCTTGCCCGCCCGGTCCCGGACCGGGGCGGCGACACAGGAGACGTCGGGGTTGGACTCCCGGCTCTCCACGGCGAGACCCCGCTCACGGATACGGGCGAGGGCCTCCCGCAGGGCGCCCGGCTCGGTGATGCTGTTCGGAGTCATCGCGATCAGGTCGGCGTCGTCCGGAATCCGGGCGTTCAGCTCGGCCTCGGGAAGGGAGGCGAGGAGCATCTTGCCGACGGAGGTGCAGTGCGCCGGGAGGCGGCGGCCGGCGGCGGAGACCATGCGGACCGCGTGCGTGGAGTCGACCTTGGCGATGTAGATGACGTCCGTGTACTCCAGGATCGCCACATGCACGGTCTCGTCACAGGTCTCGGCCACGGACCGGGCGACCTGCTGGCCCTCGGCGGCGAGGTCCAGCTGCTCGGCGTAACGGCTGCCGAGCTGGTACGGGCGGACACCGAGGCGGTAGCGTCCCGGCTGCCCCTGCACCGGCACGATGTACCCACGGGCGGCGAGCGTGGTGACCAGCTCGTGCACCGTGGTGCGGGGCAGCTGGAGCTTGCGCACGATATCGGGGGCGGACAGCGTGCCGTCCCCGTCGAGGAAGAGCTCCAATATGTCGAGCGCCCGGGTCACGGCAGGTACTAGGCGTCCCACGGCAGGCCCCCTCCCTTGTCTCACTACTGACGATGTTCGAAATTTCAACTGCCGATCGGCATAACGAACACAGGCTAGTCATAGTGCCCTTGACGGGGCAATGGTCATGAACGTCCCCGTCACCGGAGACGTACGCCGCCGTGCCCGCGTCCGCCCTACTCGCCCGCCTCGACGGGGGTGTGGCGGCGCCGTCGCAGCGCGTCGCGTTCGGCGTCCGGAATCGTCATCGACTCGGCGAGGACGGCGGCGAGCGCGTCCACCCGCGTGTGGTCGATGCCGCTGTGGAAGAGCCACCGGATGCTCTCGTCGCGCGTGATGAGGTCGATCGCGAGGCGCGCGCTTCTGTCCTGTGCGGTCGCCGCTCGGACGTAGCGCACCTGGTCGACGGGGACGACCTGACGGATCTCGCCCTGTTCGAGGAAGGCGTTCGTCCTGGCCGTGACGATACGGCGGTCCGTGACGGCGACCAGTGTCCTCGCCGAGGTCTTGTCCATCGCCGCCGCCAGCTTCTCCTTCGCTCCGCCGAGGATCGCGGAAATCGGACCGAGGGCGTCGAGCTGGTCGGGGAAGCCGAGGACCCGCAGGGTCTCACCGTCGTCGAGGAACCACCGCAGGATGCGAAGGTAGGGATCGAGGTCCAGCGACGGGGGTGCGCAGACGACGTCCGGGGCCGCGAGCCGAGGGGCCGGCGGACGGAGAGCGTCGGCGAGAGGCTCGATCGCCTCCAGGAGACGGGCGGAGGTTTCGCGGGCCGCCTTCACCTCTTTCCGCTTCCCCGGCAGCGGCCACGCGTCCGGTCCGGGAAGTTCGGCGGTGATCCGCAGCTCCCGTGTCAGCGCGTGGACGAGGCTCATCGTCTCGGCGAGGGCGGAGTCGAACTCCGCGCGGGTGTCGCGGGCGATGACCTCGGCGTACTGCGCCTCGGCGGCGTCTTCACGGCCGGCGGCTCTCGCCCTCGCGGCGCGCAGCGCGTGATACCCGGTCCACGCCTTGAGGGAGGACAGGAGGGCGTAGGCGTCGAAGACGATCGACTGGGCGTTCGTCCGCAGATACTCACGGGGGCCGTGGCCGTCGGGCCGACCGATCTCTCCGACGTGCTCGCGGACGTTCCCCTGGTAGAGCTCAAGCTGCTTCTGCAGCAGCGCTCCACTGCCCGCGACGTCCTCCCACAACGACGTCGGGACCGACTCGATCTCCCGCGCCTGGTCGACCGCGCGATCGATGGCGGCGACGAGTCCCGTCAGTTCGGCCCACTCGCCCTTGCGGATGGTGGCGAGGACCTGGCTCGTCACCGCGAGGTTGGTCCTGACGAGGCCCGAGACCTCGCTCAGCATCATCTGAAGGCCGACCATGGCCAGCGCCGGCCCGATCGAGGCCGCGGTCCGCGCCTTGCTCACCGCGGTCACGGGGTAGAAGCGGGCCTGATGCAGGATGCGGCCGGGAACCATCACCGCTCCGAGGTGCCCGCCGTCCTTGACGGCGAGCGTCGCGCCGCTCTTCAGCAGGGCCTGTGCCGTGCCGCCGATCCGGTAGAGCCCCCGCACACCGGCGAACGCGTTCCCGAGATCGCCGGCCACGGTCGCCGCGTTCCCGATCGAGGCGAGGATCGCCGAGATCTGCTTGCGGTCGGCGGCCGGCACGATCCCGAAGTCGATCAGATCGGGCTTCAGCTCCGGCGGGACCTCACCCGCGACGAGAGCCACCCCGGGCAGCACCTCCACCAGGACCGTCGACGCCGGCGTCGAGTCGATGTCCGAGTCGGGTGCCGGATCGTCCCCTGCAGGCGGGTCGGCGGTGGTGCTCTGGCCGTTCTCCTCAGGCTCGGCGATCTCCATCGAGTCCGAAGGGTCCTGCATGCGATCTCCTCCCCGTGAGGGCGCGCAACGGCCAGACGTCGTCGGCGTTCCCGGCCGAAGTCTACGGCTCGGTGCCCTGCGGCCGAGTGACTCCGGTGTCCGTCACCGGACCCAGGACCCGACCGGCCAGACATCAGCGTCGCCCGCGCGGGTCCCCCAGCTCCCCCCGCAGCCGCTGTGCCCTGAGTACCAGCTCCAGTTCGAAGCGGCGGTCGGGGTCGTCTATCTCGTCGCCCCACAACTCCCGGATCTGGCGGAGGCGGTAGCGGACCGTCTGGGGGTGGACGCCGAGGCGAGTCGCGACTTCCGGGGCTCCGCCCCTCGTCTCCAGCCAGGCCAGGAGGGTTTCGGCGAGGCGGCGGCCGTGGGTGGGGCCGCAGTGGGCCAACGGGGCCAGGCAGCGTAAGGCCAGGTCGTCGATCAGTTCCTCCGGCTGCAACAGCACCAGCGCCTCGGTGTGTTCGGTGCAGTGCAGGACCTCGCCGGTGGGCAGGAGGCGGCGTTCCATGAGGCGTACGGCGGCTTCCGCCCAGCGGAGGGACTTCGCCGCATCGGACAGCGGGACCGGGGGGCCTATCGCGCCTGACCAGCCGGTGAGGGCGCGGTGGAGGAGTTCGGGGCGGCCGGCGGCGTCCGGGTCGGGGACGACCATGCGGGGCTGTTCGTACTCCATGTCGAGGAGGACGCCTTGGCTGACGGCCGGGGCCATGGCCTCGCGGGCGGGGCGGAGGAGGACGCCGACGGCGACCTTCTCGGGGAGGGGCCAGCCGATGCGGGCCGCGCGTTCGGTGAGGGCGTCGGCGGGGTCGCCCCGGTGGTGTTCGGCCAGGAGGAGTTCCATGAGGCGGCGCTGGAGGCGGAGGCGTTCGCCGGCCTGCCGGGCCGCCGCCTCCGCGTAGCCGCGTACCGACTGGTCCACCAGGCCGTCCAGGTACTCGTATCCGGCGTCGACGAGTTCGTACATCGCGGGCGGTGGGATCTCCACCCGCTGGCCGATGTCGGCGAAGCGGCGCCAGGCGAGGCGTACGCCGAGGCGGTAGATGGCCTGGAGGGAGTCGAGGCTGCGGCCGTTGAGGCCCTCGCCCCGCCCGAACTCCTGGAAGACGCCGGGGGGTACGCGGGGGCGGCCCCCGGCGGTCTCCATGTGCTGGATCTCCAGGTGCTGGACGAAGACCTCGATGGCGCGGCGGATACCGATCAGGGCCATGGGCTCGCCGGAGTCGTCGAGGACGAGCGGGAGGTGGGGGTACTCCCGTCGGATCTCGCGCAGGATCTCCTCGGCGAGACCGGGGGCCTCGGCCATGGCGATCGCGGCGAACTCGCGCACCTGGATGCGCGGCACATCGTGCCAGGCGGAGCGGGCGGGGACGGGCGTGGTGGCGGCGGTGACGGTGGCGGTTCCCGGATGGCCGGTCACGTGATCACCGATCCTGGCCGGTGTTCTCGTAGGTGATGAGCGGGGTGTTCGGCTGGTCCGGGGTCGCCTCCAGCAGTGCGACGATCCCGAAGGCGGCCCCCACGGCGAGCGCGGCGGCGGCCACCATGGTCAGCGCGGCGGCGAGCATTCTGGACATCGCAGGGTCAGCCTCTCGTCGAAAGGTCGTCCCCCACCCAGGGCACTTCGAGTACGTGCGGCACTTCGCGCCCGCTACGGGATCGTCTGCCGGTCCCGGTGCCTCGCCCACCTGATCGGGACCTCCTGACGGCCCCCCGGCCGGTGCCTCGCCCAGGCCGCCGACCGAAAGCCCAGTGTCAGCAATGCATTGACACTGCGTCAAGACTCCGCCTACGGTTCCCGGCCCAAGTGGGTCCACGTGGGGTCCGCGTGGGGTTCCCGCACCATCGCACGCCTGCCCGAGTCGCACCTCCCAACGCCCTGGAGTGCCCGGATGCGCCGTACAGCCTCGCCCTTCTCCCTGGTCCTGCTGGGCCTCGGGACCTTTCTGCTGGTGCTCGCGCCCCTGCTCGCGTGGTACGTGAAGCCACGGGCCGCCGTGAACCCGATCGACATCGACTCCACCGCCGTCTACACCGGCACGGGCAGCGTCTTCGACGTGGAGCAGGTGAGGACCGTGCCGGACCAGAAGATCACCGTGACCCAGCGGGTACGCGGTGATGTGGCCGAAAGTGAGCGCAGCGGGGCCGCCGTCTGGGATGTGACGACCACGGTCGACACGGACAAGTCGCTGCCGGCCGCCGATCCGCACGACGCGCTGGACTTCACCCCGCACCGCTGGGTCAGCGACCGGAAGACCAACCGGCCCGTCCACTGCTGCGACGAGAAGCCGTACGTCGAGGGTGAGGCGTATCTGAAGTTCCCCTTCGATGTGCAGGAACGCTCGTACCGCTGGTGGGACAACACCCTCGGCGAGACGGTCACCCTCCACTACGAGGGTCGCAAGAAGGTCGACGGGTATGAAGGGCTGCGCTTCACGGCGACCGTACCGGCCACCAGGACCGGTACCCGGCTCGTTCCCGGCGCCCTCGTCGACCAGCCTGAGCGGCCGCAGGTGCTCGCCGAGGAGTGGTACGCCAACCACGGTGTCGAACTCGTCGTCGACCAGGCCACGGGACGAGTGATCTACGCCCAGACCGGGCCGCGCCGGACCCTGCGGGCGCCCGGAGGCACCCAGGACGCGGCCGTACTCCTCGATGCGCGGAAGCTGGCGTTCACCCCGGCCACCCAGAAGTTCGCCGTGGAGCAGGCCGAGCGGGACAGCGGACTGCTGCGGCTGGTGGGGGTGACGGTGCCGATCGGTACCGCCGTGGCGGGATTCGTCCTCGCCGCGACGGGTGCCGTTTTGGTCGCGCGCGGGAGGCGGCGCCCTGATACGTCCGAGTCGTCCCAGGAACCGATCACGATGTGACAGGGCGTCAGCTCAACAAACCCCGGAAATTGTCACGCCGGTGAGTAGCCGCATCGAACCGCTGGGCGAAAACTATCCACCCCACCTGAGCACAGCCCACCCATACCTCGCCCACATACCACCCGATTCCCGCCCATGAGTACCTGATCGCCCACGCACGCTGAGTTCCGCACCCCGAGACGAGTTGGAGCACCCATGCCCCAGCACGTGCCGTTCTCGCTGGTCGACGCGTTTCCGCGTGGCGCCCGGCAGGAGGCGGCGGGCGCCCCACCGCCGCGCCGCATCGTTTTCCTCGCCCGCCGTGACCTCGGTAATCCGGCGGCGGGGGGCTCCGAGCTCCTCGTCGACCGGCTCGCCGAGGGCCTGACCCGACTCGGCCATCAGGTCACCCTGCTGTGCGGCGGCCCGGCGGCCGTACGCGACTACCGGGTCGTGTCGGCCGGCGGCGATCTGAGCCACCACCTTCGGGCCCGCTCCACCTTCGCCCGCCAGATCGGCGACTGCGATCTGCTGGTGGAAGTGTGCAATGGGATGCCGTATCTGACGCCGTTGTGGCATCGCGGGCCGACGCTTTGTCTTGTCAATCATGTTCACACCGATCTGTGGCAGATGCGGTTCGGCGGAGCGATGTCGCCTGCGGCTGGGCTTGGCCGACGACTTGAGCGGTGGGCTCTTACGGGGGCGCAGCGGGGGAATCTGCTGGTTGCCGTATCGCCCTCTACCGCGAGTGCGCTCGGGACGATTGGTGTTGATCGGGAGCGGATTCGGGTTGTCCACAACGGGGTTGAGGAACCCGGGCCGCGTGCCGCGCGCTCTGCCGAGCCGCTGTTCGTCGCCGTCGGGCGGCTGGTCGAGTACAAGCGGATCGATCTGCTGCTGCGGCTGTGGGAGCGGGTGCGGCCCGTGACCGGTGGGCGGCTGGTGATCGTGGGTGACGGGCCGGAACGGGCTCGGCTGGAGGCGTTGGCCGGGGACGGGGTCGAGTTCGCGGGGCATGTGTCCGAGAGCGAGAAGCATCGGTTGTTGTGTGCGGCTTGGTTGTTGTTGCATCCGTCCGCCGTCGAGGGGTGGGGGCTTGTCGTCACCGAGGCGGCGGTTCGGGAGACGCCTGCTGTTGCCTTTGATGTGCCGGGGCTTCGGGATTCCGTGGTGGACGGGGAGACCGGGGTGCTGGCTCGGGGGGAGTCTTCGTTCGCTGCGGCATGGTGTGCGATAGCCCTGTCGGGGGAGCGCCGGGTTCTCATGGGCAGGGCTGCTCGGGAGCGGGCCGCGATTTATCGGTGGGAGCACACCGTGCGGCGGTTTCGGGCCGTCGCCTCGGAAGCGGTGCGGGGTTGGGCGCCATGAACGCCAAATGGGGTGCCACCTCTGATGGACGGCGAGTGCGGGTGCGTAGGGGCTGGTCGCGCAGTTCCCCGCGCCCCTTAAAAAACGGGGTGGCCGCACGTTTCAAAGATCCCTCTCTTGGTCGGTCCCTCTCCCTCTTTCGGGCCTTCATGCGTGAACCTGAAGATCCCGAATACTGTTACTCCCTCCTCGCCCGCGATGCCGTTGATCAAGTCGAGGCGTACGGCGGTGAAGTCGATCAACGGGTCGTCGTGGACGTCGGCGGAGGCGCCGGCTACTTCACCGAGGAGTTTCGGCGACGCGGCGCCCACGCCTATCTCTTCGAACCCGATCTCTCCGAACTCGGCGAGAAGCCCCCTCCCGGAGCCGTGGTCGCCGACGGGTATCTGTTGCCCCTCGGTGACGGGGTCGCGGATGTCACCTTCTCCTCCAATGTGCTGGAGCATGTCGCCGATCCGGCGACCTTTCTCAGTGAGCTGGCCCGGGTCACCCGGCCCGGTGGGCTGATCTACGTCTCGTTCACCAACTGGCTGTCGCCCTGGGGCGGGCATGAATGGGCGCCCTGGCACTACTTCGGGGCCGAGCGGGCTCGCGCCCGTTATCGGCGGCGTACCGGGAAGGACGCCAAGCACACCCTCGGCGAGAACCTCTTCGCCGTGCACATCGGAACCACCCTGCGGCAGGTGCGCGACCGGGACGACGTGACCGTCGTGTCGGCGCGCTCCCGCTACTGGCCGTTTCTCGCGGAGACCGTCGTCAAGGCGCCGGGGCTGCGTGAGTTCGCCACCTGGAACCTCCTCCTCATCCTCCGGCGGTGTCCACCATGACGAGCACGGTCCAGGCTCCACCTCCCGCGCCGGTACGGCCGGTCGGCACGACCGGGGGCCCTCCCGACGGCCCCCGGTCGCGGCGCTGGCTGCTGGGGTTCTGGGCCGTGGTGTTCGTGCTGCTTCTCGCGGTGCGGCCAGGGCGGCAGACCTTCGACACCAAGCTGGGGGTGACCACCGATCCCTGGCAGTTCCTGTCCGATCTCGGGCAGTTGTGGCACGACCGGGGTGGCTTCGGCGGGATTCAGGATCAGTACGTCGGCTATGCGTGGCCGATGCTGCCGTACTACGGGCTGACCGATCTGGTCGGGCTGCCGGTGTGGCTGGCGGAGCGGCTGTGGCTGTCGTTGATCGTGGCCGTCGCCTTCTGGGGGGCCTTGCGGCTGGCCGAGCGGCTGGGGGTGGGCAACCCTCCCGCGCGGTTGGTCGGCGCTGCCGCGTACGCGCTGTGGCCCGTGTTCACCACCGTCGTCGGGTCCACGTCCGCAGCCGCGTTGCCCGGCGCGTTTCTGCCGTGGGTGTTGTTGCCGCTCACCAACGAGCGGTACAGCGCGCGGGTCGCGGCGTTGCGGTCGGCGGTGGTCATTCCCTTCATGGGCGGGGTCAACGCGGCGGCGACGCTCGCCTCGTTGCTGCCCGTGGGGCTGTATCTGCTGACCCGGCCCCGCGGACCCCGGCAGCGGAAGCTGATCACATGGTGGGTGCCGGGGGTTGTGCTGGCGACCGCCTGGTGGGTGATCCCCCTGCTGCTGCTCGGGGTCTACGGCGAGAACTTCCTTCCCTATGTGGAGAGTTCGCAGACCACCACGGCCACCATGTCCGCCACCGAGGCGTTGCGCGGGGCCGGGAACTGGGTGGGGTATCTGCACTTCGGTGAGGCCTGGCTGCCGGCCGGGTGGTCCGTCGCCGCCTCGGTGATCGTCGTCCTGTCGTCGGCGCTCGCGGCCGGACTGGGGCTCGCGGGGCTGGCCCGGCGGGACATGCCCGAGCGGCGGTGGCTGGTGCTGACCGTGCTGGTCGTCGCGCTGATCACCCTCGCCGGGTACGCCGGTTCGTTCGGGGCGCCCTTCCACGGGCTGGTCCAGGACTGGCTGAACGGGTGGCTGGCCCCCTTCCGGAACATCTACAAGTTCCAGACCGGGCTGGCGCTCGCCCTGGTGCTGGGGCTCGCCCATGTGGTGGGCGTGGCCTCGGAGAGCCAACGGGTCCGGCGCGGGCGGCGGTTCGCGCCGCTGGTCGCCGCCGTGCTCGTACTGCCGGGGCTGCTGTGGCCGTATCTCAACGGGTCGGTGCTGCAGCCGGGTTCCTTCCAGGAGCTGCCCAAGTACTGGCAGGCCACGGCCGACTGGCTGGAGAAGTACTCACCGGATTCACGGGCGCTGGTCGTCCCCGCCACCGCGCACGGCCTCTACAGCTGGGGCTCCACCATCGACCAGCCCCTCGACGTCCTCGCCGACTCCCGCTGGGCCCAGCGCGACTACGTCCCCTTCGGCACCCCCGGCAACCGGCGCGCGATGGACGCCGTCGAGCAGGCGCTGCTGACGGGAGGGCAAGTGCCCGGGCTCGCCGACTACTTGAGCCGGGCGGGTCTGTACTACGTCGTCGTGCGCAACGATCTCGATCCCGACCAGATCGGATACGTACCGACCACGACCGTGAAGCGGACGCTGGAGCAGTCCGGGTACGAGCGGGTGACCGGGCTCGGGCCGGTGATGACCGGCGGGCGGATCGCCGAGGACACTCCGTTGCAGGTGGAGGGGTTGTATCCGAGGCAGCGGGCCGTGGAGATCTATCGCCCGGCCGAGGATGTGCCCCGGCCGGGACAGGCCGGGATGAAGGCGATCGCCGACACGGCGGTCGTGTCCGGCGGGCCCGAGTCGCTGCTGCCGCTCGCCGCCGACCCCGATCTGCGCGACCGGGCCACCGTGCTCACCGGCGACAACCACCCCGGCCTCGGCACCCCGGCCGTACAGGTGGTCGGTGATGGGCTACGGCTGGCGGACACCCGGTTCGGGCTGGTCAACGCCAATACGTCGTACACGTACACCGCAGAGGAGCGGAATCCGAGCGGGAGCGTGCAGGACGCCGGGGAGAAGCCGAAGCAGATCCTGCCGGTGAAGGGGCTGACCCACCAGACGGTGGCCGAGCTGCGCGGCGCCGCGAAGGTGACCGCGTCCACCAGCGGCAACTGGCTGTTCCAGCTCCCCCAGTACGACCCGGTCAACGCCTTCGACGGCGACCCGGACACCGCCTGGGCGGAGGGCGCGCCCGACTCGGCGAAGGGCCAGTGGCTGCGGATCGACTTCGACGACTCGATCGAAGTGCCCTCGACATTCGAGGTGACCCCGCTGCCGCGCGACGGGGCGCGGTCGGCGCCGACCCGGATCAAGGTCGAGACCGAGCGGGGCTCACGCTCCACCAACCTCCAGACCGACGGCAGCAAGCAGACGGCCAACGCCGAGCCGGGCGAGACGAGTTGGCTGAAGATCACCATCCTGGACTCGGACCAGCGGCACGCCGGGATCGTCGGCGCGGGCTTCTCCGAGGTCGAGATCCCCGGCGTCGAGGTCACCCGGACACTGCGGCTGCCCGTCGACGCCGAGGAACCGGATGTCCCGCAGGCCGACGCGAGGGTGATCTCCCTGCACCGGGCCACCGACCCCACCGGCCTGGCCCCCACCGGCACGGAACCCGGCCTGCACCGCGCCTTCGCCACCTCCACGGCCGGTACGTACCAGGTCGAGGCCACGGCCGTCCCCGTACCCGGCGAGGAACTCGACAAGCTCCTCTACGAGGTCGCCCCCGAGCAGCAGTCCCGGATCACGGCGACCGCCGACTCCACGGCCGCCCTCGGCGCCGGACTGTCCGCCCGCAACCTCACCGACGGCGACCTGACCACGGCGTGGATCGCGGGCGACGACCCCACCCTCCACCTGAGCTGGGAGGGCAAGTGGCCCATCAGCTCGCTCGTCCTGGCCCCGGCGGGCGGACTGTCCACCCGGCCGACCCAGGTCGAGATCGGCAGCCCGGACGGTGCCGTGATCGCCGGTGTCGACGAGAACGGCTGGGTCCGCTTCGACCCGGTCAACACCGACCGCCTCGACATCACCATCACCGAGACGGCCCCCCTCACCCTCCACAACCCGGTCGCCGACGACGACCTCCAGCTCCCGGTCGGTCTCACGGAGGCCTACATCCCGGCCCTGGACCAGTTCCGCACCCCGCAGCCCGCCTCCGCCCGCGAGTTCGAGCTGCCGTGCGGCGAGGGCCCGGAGGTGACGGTCGACGGCGAGACGTACGAGACGAGCGCGAAGGGGACCGTACGGGACCTGGTGGAGCGCCGGGCCGTCGAAGTGACGCTGTGTCAAGGCGAGTCGGAGAACGGCGAGGTGGAGCTCGGCACCTCCGAGCGTCACACGGTCGACTCCGAGGACGACGGCGCCCTGGCCGTCACCGGCATGACCCTGACCCGGGGCACGGTCGCCGAGCCCTCCGCCTCAGGCCGTGACCTGGGCATCCGTGACTGGCTCGGCGACCGCCGCGAGGTGACGGTCGGCGACGGCGCCGCCTCGTATCTGACGACGTACGAGAACTTCAACGAGGGCTGGACGGCCACGCTGAACGGCCGCGAACTCACCCCCGTACGCCTCGACGGCTGGCAGCAGGGCTGGCGCGTCCCCGGCGGCGCGGGCGGCACGGTCAAGCTGTCGTACGAGCCGTCCGTGACGTACGAGGCCGGGCTGATCGGCGCCGGCGTGGGCCTCGTGGTCCTGATCGGCCTGGTGCTGTGGCGCCGCCAGGAGCCCAACCCCGACGCCCCGCAGCCGGCACCGCCGGGCCCGGGCCTGTGGCTGGGCACGGTGGCGCTGACGCTGGTCGGCATCGTCATCGCGGGCCTCTGGGCCGTCGTCCTGGTCCCGCTGTTGGCCCTCCTCGCCTGGAAACGGCACGCGCTGCTGGTCCCGATCGCCTTCCTGGCCCTCGCCGGGGCGGGCGTCGTGGCCGCCACGGGCGCGGGCGAGCCGGTGGCCGCGGGCGAGGGCGCGTTCAGCTCCCCCGCCCAACTCCTGGCGCTGATCGGGTTGTTCGCGGCGCTGGTGAGCGTGGGAGCGGGGGTGGACGCGGCACCGTCGAGCCCCGGGTCGACGTTGCGGTTCCGGGTGCCGCCGGGCTCGGAGGAGCCGACGGAGCCGTTGCCCCAACGCAGGAGGACGACACCTCCGGCGATCCCGACGGCGCCCCCGGCCTCCGGCCAGACGGTCTCGGCACGGGGCCCCGGCGTACTGCCACCACAACCGGATGAGGACGTGGACCCACCGACCCGACGGATTCCCCTGGCCAAGCCGAAGGAGGGGACCGATCGGCCGGCGGGGCCGGTGGACGGGACGGAGCGAGGTGAACCGGTATGACCGCGCCGGCCCGCCCGGCCCGCGACGACGCGGCCCGGGACCCCGTCCGCATCCCCTTCCCGGTGGTCGACGAGATCTCCCGCCACTGCCTCCAGGAGGAGGAACCGGAAACCGTCCACATAGAGGTCCACCTCCCCGGCCCCCTGGACCCCACCCGCCTCCGCACAGCCTTCACCCAGGCCCTCCACCACCACCCCCGCATCCTGATGCGGGAAACCCCGGCCCACTGGTACACCCGCCGCTACGAGTGGCAACTGACGGAGGAACCGGAGGTGGATGTGGTGACCTTTCTGCCGCCGGGTCCGCGTGCGCTGAGGGACGCGAGAACGAGGGCCTTGGCGAAGGCCCCGCCCCTGACCTTGTCGCCACCGGTCCGCTTGGAGGTGGTGCCCAACTTCGTTGCGGGCAATCGTGCCCACCCAGCTCACCCAGCTGCGGGCAATCGTGCCGCTGGGGCGGCGCCCATCCCACCGAGAGCGGCACCTCGTAGCGCCGAGTTGCGCAGCCAACCCCCGCCGAGCCCCACCCCCGGGCACGCAGCAACCAACGGCACAGTCCTCCTACTCACCATCAACCACACCGCCCTGGACGGCCCAGCCTGCCTCCGCATCCTCGCCACAGCAGCGCAGCTGTACGGCGGCCAGGACAACTCCCCCACCGCACCCCCCATCCGCACCACCTCCCCCCAGACACCCCCACCCACCCCCCAACCCCCCTCCAACTGGACCCGCCCCGCCCGAGTAGCCCCCGGCACCCCCGACCCCTCCCCCGGCAACGGCCTCCTCGTCACCGACCTCCCAATCCCCCACCGCCCCACATCCGCCCCCTACACGGTGAACGACCAACTCATGGTCACCACAGCCCTGATGCTGTCCCACTGGAACAGGGAGCACGGCGCCCACCCCCGCCCCCTCCGCATCACCATGCCGGTGGACGACCGCTCCAGGGACACGGACATGCCGATAGGCAACGGCACCCGCCTGGTGGAAGTCCCCTTCCACCCCGACGAACTGAACCCGGACCACACCCCCACCCCCACCCTCCTGACCCGCACAGCCGAACGCACCCGCGCCCTGAAATCCCTCCCCCGCCCCCAACTCGGCCACGGCGCCTCCTTGTTGACGGCCCCGATCGTCCCGGTGGCATGGCGGGCGGCGGTCACCCGGGGTCTGCGCAGGGCCGCCGCCCCCTGGACCTCGACGACGCTCCTCAGCAACATCGGCCGCATCCCGTACCCGCTGGACTTCGGCGAGGAGGCCGGCCGCGCCCACGCAGTATGGTTCTCGGCCCCCGCCCGTATGCCCCGAGGCCTGACGGTCACCACGGCCTCCACGGCGGGCCGGCTGCACCTCGCCCTCCGCTGGTCCCGCGCCCTCCTCGGCCACGGCGACGGCGCCCACCTCCGCGACCTCTTCGAGCACTACCTGCACAAGACGGAAGAGGACAGGTGAGAACACGCGATGCCGACGACAACGCACACCGCCCGCCCGGGCCCGGGCCTTCGCGACTTCTACGAGAACCCGTCCGTCCCCGTGGCATCGGGCCCCGCCCGCACCCTCGCCCAGGCCCACATGCTCGCGCGGGCCCTCGCCGCGACCGCCGCACGTACCTGCACCATCCTCGACATAGGCTGCGGCGACGGCACGGCGGCGGCCACGGCCGCACCCCTCCTCCCCGGCCACCGCATCATCGGCATCGACTGGTCCCAGGACGCCCTCAGACGCGCCCGCACCCGCATCCCGTACGCGGTCCGAGGCGAACTCACCGACGGCGGGCTGCCGTTCAGATCGGGCTCGGCGGACGCGGTCCTGTTCAGCGAGGTGATCGAGCACCTGGTCGACCCGGACGCGGCACTGGACGAGATCCGCCGGGTCCTGCGCCCCGGCGGCCATCTGATGCTCTCCACCCCGAACCTGGCCGCCTGGTACAACCGCGCCCTGCTCCTCGCCGGTGTCCAGCCGGTGTTCTCGGAGGTCAGCCTGCGCGGTATCCACGGCCGCCCGGGCACGGAGGTCGTGGGCCACCTACGGCTCTACACCGCCCGCGCGCTACGGGAGTTCGTGGCCGCGTCCGGCTTCGAGGTCGTACGCCTACGAGGCGCGCCCTTCCACGGCGTACCGCGCCCCCTGCGCCCACTGGACCGCCTGGCGTCCGCCGTCCCATCGGCGGCGTCGATCCTCCTCCTGCACGCACGCAAACCGTCTCGCGAGCCCTAGGGAGCGTGGACCATGTGGTGGGGAGTGGCCGCGGCCCTGTTGGCGAACACCCTGTACAGCACCGGCTTCGTGCTGGAGAAACGGGCGCTCGGCGCGCTGCCCCAGGTGACGGTCCGAGAACCCTTCCGCCTCCTGCGGCTGGTCCTCGGCAGCCCCCTGTGGATCGGCGGTTCACTGGCGCTGGCCGCCGGGTTCGCCGCGCAGCTCGCCGTGTACCGGACGCTGCCGATCGCCGCCGCCCAGGGCATCTTCGTCTCCGGTCTGGTCCTCCTCGTACTGCTCTCGGCCCGGCTGCTCGGCGAGGAGACCACGGGCCGCGAACGGTACGCCCTCGGTGCCATCCTCGCCGCGCTGCTGATGGTGGTGCTGTCGCTGGACGAGCGCTCCGACACGGTCAGCCGCGAGGCACCGTACGCGCTCGTCCTCACGATCTGTCTGCCGTCGCTGGCGGGCGGGGTGTGGCTGTACCGCTCCGCCGAGCGCCGCGCCCGGCACCGGCACCGGCTGCCGACCACGGGTGTGGAGTACGGCGTGGCCGTGGGCCTGCTCTACGGGGTCAGCTCGCTCGCGATCAAGGGGGTGTCGAGCTATCTCACGGTCGGCGGGCTCGGGGAGGCGGTCCTCGGGCTGCTCCGCTCCCCGTACCCGTATCTCCTTCTCTTCACCGGCGCGTTCGGCCTGGTCATGTCGCAGGCGGCGCTGCAACGCTGCCGGGCCTCGCTGATCGTGCCGGTCTGTACGACGGTGACCTGTCTGTTCACGGCCGTGCTGGGCACGCTGTCGTTCGGCGAGACCCTCCCGGACGATCCGCCGCGCCTGGTGCTGCGGCTGTCCGGCACGGTCCTCGCCGTCGCCGTGCTGCTGAGCATGCCCAAACACGACCCCCGGCCGCCCGCGCCGACCGCCGAAACCCCCCACCCCGCCAAGGAGTTGACCCCGCCATGAACCCCGACGACCCGCTGCTCCAGATCCTGGCGTGCCCCCTGGACAAGGGCCCGCTGCACCTGGTGGTCGACGACGGGGACCCACCGGACACCGCACCGGACACCACCCGGTCGTCGTCCTCGGAGTCGCTCTACAACCCCCGGCTGCACCGGCGTTATCCGATCGTCGACGGCATTCCGCAGCTGCTGCCGTCGTCCGGGGAACAGGTGTCGGAGGACGAACACGAGGAGCTGGTGAAGAGGATCGGCTCATGACGACACTGACCGCCCGGCTCGCGCCGCTGCTGCCGGAGCGGCTGGTCGCCTCGGTCGCGCGGGCCGTCTATCCGCGGTTCGAGCCGGAGCTGGCCCGGCTGGACGAGCTGTGTCCGGCGGACTGCGGTACGGCCGTGGACGTCGGCGGCTGGTACGGCCCCTGGACCCGTCGGCTGTCGGGCCGGGCCCGGCGGGTGGTGACCGTCGAGCCGGTGCCCCGGCTGGCCCGGCTGCTCGCCTCGGCGACCCCGCACAACGTCCGCGTCGTCCAGGCCGCCGCCTCCGACCGCCCCGGCACCGCCCGGCTGTGGCTGCCGACGGGCGACGACGGCGGGCGGGGTGTGTCGTCGCTGGTCCGCCGGGACATCCACGCCCGCGCGCTGGACGTCCGCTGTGTCACCCTCGACGGCCTCGGTCTGGCCGACGTCGGCTTCGTCAAGATCGACGTGGACGGCAACGAACTGGCCGTCCTCCAGGGCGCGTCCGGGCTCCTCGTACGCGACCGTCCGGCCCTCTTCATCGAGTTGGAGTCCCGTATCCAGCCGATCGCCCCGGTCGTGGACCTCCTCGCCGGCCTCGGCTACGCCGGCTGGGTCCGCCCCGCCGGGGCCTGGCTCCCCCTGGACCCGGCCGCCCTCGAAGCGCACCAGGCGCGGACCGCGTACGTCGTCTCCCGGGGGCTGCTGCGGCGCGTCCTGCCGTTCGCGGGGCCGCGCTATGTGAACTCGGTGCTGTTCCTGCCGGACGGGCGGCGCCCGGGCGGCCGGACGCGCGCGAGCGGCCCGGCGCATCGCCATGGGGCGACGGCGGGCACCGTACGCCACGATGGGAGCCATGTCCTCCGCGAAGCGCCCCGATAACGCGGGCGGTCCCGACGGCCCCGGCAATCCCAACGACCCTGGTGGTCCGGGCGGTCCCGACGGCCCTGGCAATCCCAACGGCCCCGGCGGCCCTGTCGGCTCCCGTGGTCGCCCCGCCAAGCCCTCCGGCCGTTTCACGCCCCTCGACTTCCAGCTCGTCCTGCTGCGTCGCATGGCCGACCACAACCCCGAGCGGGTCGAGGACGCCCGGCATGAGCTGGGGGTCTCGATCGCCGGGATGCGGGAGGCCAACAAGCGTTGGCAGGCCATGGTGCGGTCGCCGAGGGCGCGGGGGGCCGCCGCTCGCTACCGGTCGGTGCTCGGGGTGCCCGAGGCCGTCGTACCCCGGCGCGTCGGGGATCTGGACTGCGAGGCGTGGCGGTGGCCGGTGCCGCTGTGGGCCGATCTGCGGTTCGAGGTGCTGGTGGCGGAGAACGGGGCGGTCTGGAACGAGTGGCTGGTACGGGCACCGGGTGCCGCCGGGCCCGAGCTGCGGACGGTCGAGGATCTCGTCCCCTGGTCCTGCACGGTGGACGAGGTCGCCCGCGCCTTCGCCCCCGCCCGTCCCCTGGAGGGCACCGCGCCCACCCGCTGGGGCCTGGCCTTCACGGCCCCCGACGGCAGCGGTGAACGACGGGACTGCGTGGCGGAGTTCACCTGGGGACTGCTGCAGCGGGTCGCCCACAGGCCCGGCGCCCCGCCGGCCGACGGACAGGAGTGACAACCTCCCCTTGTCGGAAACCGACTTCGCACGGACACAAACCGTCACCCCTCACCCCGATTTCTCCCCACAATCGCCACCGAAGCGGAAATCGGTGGTCAAACGGGAGGTCTCGCCCCTCTTGCACCTAACGTCCCTGCAGAGTCCTGATCTCAAGGGGAGGCGGCCCCATGACGACCGAGCACCGCGTGGAGCGGACCGTGCCAGTGGAGCGGCTGCGGCTGGGTGATCACGCCTGTATGGGGCCGGCCGACGTCGACGGGGAGTCGCCGTGGAAGGTGTTCACGGCGTATACGCGCACGAGCCTGGCCCGGCGGGAGAAGGTGCTGCTGGTCATGGACCCGGACGACCTCAGCGACGACGAGGTGGTCGCGCTGCTGGACCGGGGCAGCGGACAGGTGGCGGCGGCACAGGCCGAGGGGCAGTTCGCGGTCAGACGGAACACCGAGGTGTACGTCCCGGACGGCCGGTTCCGGGAGGAACGCACGATCGACACCTACCGGAGCGAGGTCGAACGGGCCCACGACGAGGGCTGGTCGGGGCTGAGCGTCACCGCCGACATGAGCTGGGCGCCCCGGATGAACCTCGGCCAGGACCGGCTGCTGGACTACGAGGCCTCGGTGGCCCCGCTCTTCGCGGACCCCCTGTTCACGGCGATCTGCTGGTACGACCGCAGGCGCTTCGGCGACGAGATGGCCTCCGGGATCGCCAAGGCGCACCCCCTGCGGGTGATGGACCGCCTCGACTCGCTGGAGGTCGTCGAGACCCCGGCGGGCGGCCGGATCGCCGGTACGGCGGAGCTGAGCACACGGGCGGAGTTCATCGAGGCGCTGCGCGCGGCCCTCGACCGGCGCGACGACGCCGGGCCGCGCCGCCTCGTCCTCGATCTGCGGGACCTGTGCTTCATGGAGGCGCACTGCGCATGGCAGCTGATCAGCCTCGCCTCCTCGCTGCCGCCGGGCAGTGAGGTCACCGTGCGGTGCGGGGAGCTGCTGGCGCTGGTCCTGGAGCAGCTGGGCGCCGAGGAGGTGCCGCAGCTGGTGGTCAGTGTGGAGGAGACGGAGCCGTCGGAGAGCGAACGGCAACCGGGGAGCCGACGGGGTCTGCGGGAAGGGACGCGGTGAGCATGGGGGCCGGGGGCCGTGCGAAGGCGGAGGACGAGGGACAGCGGCTGCTGCGGACGGGGCTGGACGCCGTCGAACTGCCGTTGCTGCGGGGCCTGGTGGAGGAGTGCGCCCTACGGGCCGGGCTCACCGCCCGCGCGAAGGGGGCGTTCGTGCAGGCGGTGTGGGAGAGCGCGGCCCACGCGGTGGTCCACGGCGGCGACACCGGCACCATCGAACTCCGGCTGGTCCGGGACGAGTTGCGCTGTGTGATCACCGACGGCGGCCCCGGTCTGCTCACCAACCGCCCCGAGGCCCACGGACTGCGGCTCGCCCAGCTCCTCGTCCGCTGCCTCTCCGGCCGCCTCGAACTCCGCACCACCCCCCGAGGCACCACGACCACCCTCTCCGTCCGCCTCCCCGCCCCGCCGATCCCGTCGGCTAGGGCCGCGACCGCGCGCTGAACCAGGCCGCCACCTGGCTGCGGTTGTTGAAGCCCAGTTTCACCAGGATGCGTTCGACATGGCCCTCGGCGGTGCGGCGGGCGATGACGAGATGGTCGGCGATCTGCTTGTTCGTCCGCCCCTGCGCGACCAGCGCCGCGACCTGAAGCTCCCGCCGGGTGAGCGGCACCGGTTCATCGCCGAACGGCGAGCCGGGCTGACCGACACGACCGTGGCTCGCACCCGGCACCGTGTCGCCGGGCCCGCCCGGATGCGCGGGCGCGCCAGAACCACCGGGCGCGCCAGAACCACCGGGTGCGGCCGGACCACCGGGTGCGGCCGGACCGTCATCCACGTGTACGGCCGCGCCACCGTGCTCGCTCGGCCCACCGGCAGCAGCCGACCCCCCGCGTACGGCGGAGCCACCGCGTACGTCCACCCCGTGCCCCTCGCGGCCCCGCAACCGGGAGCCCGCCCCCACAACCGTGCCCCTACGCCTGCCCGAACCCGTACCCGAGCCCGTACCCCTCCCCTCATGCCCGCCGAGGGCGTACATGAGGGCTTCGTCCGGGGTGAGGGTGCCGCCGTGGTGGTGGGCCCGGTCATAGGCGGCGTCACCGAGGGCCTGGCGGGCGTGGTGCTCGGCGATGCGGAGGCGGCCACGGCGCGGGGACTGCATGGGGTCGCCGCCGATGTCGTTCCAGATCCGGTCGACCGCGCCCCGCAGCACACCCGCCCGCTCGGCCCGCCCCGCCAGGGCCTCGGCGGCGGCCAGCAGATCGAGGGTGCGGGCGAGGCTCTGGTGCTGTCGCGCGGTGTACGGCAGCCGCAGACACGCGCGGGCGTGCTCGGCGGCGGTCTCGTACGCCCCCAGCGACCAGTGCGCGAGGGCGAGGGTGCGCAACGCCCAGCCACGGGCCCACTGTTCGCCGTGCGCCTCGCACAGGGCGACGGCCTGCGCGCACAGCGGTACGGCCTGGGCGGCGCGGCCCCGGCTGACGAGGGTGCAGGCCAGTTCGACGCGGGTGAGGACGATGAAACCGGTGGTGGAGGTGCGGGCGCCGAGGGCGGCGGCCGGGACCGGCGGCGGGGCGGGCACCGGGAGTTCCCTGTCGGCGACGGCGGCGGTGTACGCCGGGTCGAGTCCGGCCAGTACGGCGGCGGAGCGGCTGTGCACCAGCGAGGTGAGCGCCCCCACCCACAGGGACCGGGTGGAGGCCATGTCCGGCTTGGCCCCGGCCCGCAACGCACCGTCCATCCAGTGCCGCCCCTCGCCCCAGATACCGCCCGCGACCCAGTGGAACCACAGGTCGGCCGCCAGCCGCAGCCCCTGCTGGGCCTCGCCGGGGGTGGTGAGACAGAAGTCCAGCGCGGCCCGGAAGTTGTCCTGCTCGATCCGCAGCCGCTCGGTGATCTCCACCTGGTCGGGCCCGAACCAGGCCATCTCGTACTCGGCGCCGAGCCGTGCGAAATGGTCCCGGTGGCGGCGCCGGGTCTCGGTCACCGCACCCGACTCGTGCAGTTTCTCCAGCCCGTAGTCCCGCAACGAGACCAGCAGCCGGTACCGTACGTGCCCGCCGTGCTCCTCCCGTACGAGCACCGACTTGTCGACGAGCCCGGCCACGGCGTCGAGCACATCGACCCCGCTCGCCTCCTCGCCCGTCGCCCCGCGCGTCCCCCCGCACACGGCCTCGGCGGCGGCCAGGTCGAACCCGCCCACGAAGACCGACAGCCGCGCCCACACCAACTGCTCCTGCGGCGTGCACAGTTCATGGCTCCAGTCGACGGCGGAGCGCAGGGTGCGATGGCGGGGCGCGGAGGTGGGGCTGCCGCCGGTGAGCAACTGGTAGCGGTCGTCAAGCCGTTCGACGAGCTGGTCCACGCCGAGGGCACGCACCCGGACCGCCGCCAGCTCGATGGCCAGCGGCAGCCCGTCGAGACGTCGGCAGAGCCGGGCGACGGCCTGCTGGTTGCCCTCGCCGACGGTGAACCCGGGAACCACGGCCGCCGCCCGGTCGGCGAACAACCGCAGCGCGGGAAAGGCCTCGACGGCCGGGGCGCCCACCGACACCGCCGTGACCGGGGCGAGTTCCTCGGGCGCGGGCGCGGAGAGCGGCGGCACCTCGAAGAGCTGCTCCCCGGCGAGCCCCAGCCGATGCCGGCTGGTGGCGAGAATCCGCACCCCCTCGGTCGCCGCCAGCACGGTCCCCGCGAGCACCGCGCAACTGCGCAGTACGTGCTCGCAGTTGTCCAGCACGATCAGTAACCGTCGCTCCCGCAGATACTCGACGAGGATGTCCAGCGGCGGCCGTACGGTCTCGTTGCGCACACCGAGGGCGTCGTTGACCGCGTGCGGGACGAAGACCTCGTCCCGCAGGGCGGCCAGCGGTACGAGCCACACCCCGTCGGGGAAGGCCCGCGCGACCTGTTCCGCCACATGTCCGGCGAGCCGGGTCTTGCCCACCCCGCCGGGCCCGGTCAGGGTCAACAATCTCCCCGCCGACAACAACCGTCTGACATCCGCCGCCTCGTCCCGCCGCCCCACGAAGCTCGTCAGCTCCGCCGGAAAGCCGGAAGTCCGCCGCGACTCCGCTCCGCCCACGACCCCGGTTCACGCCCTCAGTTGTGGTTCCCGTACGAGCTGTTGTAACCCCGAACCGTGGACCCCGGGCACGGCCAGAGCCCCGCCGACAAAAATTGCCGCCTGTCCGGGTGAGGAGCTGCGCCCCTTGAGGGGCGCGGGGCTGTCTCGATATGCGGCTCCGCCGCGTGGGCGCGAGCAACCACACACAACCGGAACTCGCCAAACCACCCCACCCCCCGAGCTATTGGGCGGCCTTCACAATCGCCTCAACCACCCGCGGCAGCGACTCCGTATGCAACGACAGGAACAAATTAGGCTCAACCAACTCAAGCTCCATCACACAAGGCCCCCCATCATCCCCATCCACCAGATCCACCCGCGCATACAACAACTCCGCCGTGCCCGGCACGGCGGCCAACGCCCGCTCGGCAACCCCCAGTTCCGCCCGACTCGGCACCCACCGCTCAAGATTCGGATGCGCCACCTTGTCGGCGTCATACGCGGTCCCCGGCGCCAACACCGCCCCTTTACGACTCGCGTGCAACAACCGCCCCCCGAAGAACTGCAACGCCCGCTCCCCGGCGGAGTCGATGCTCTTCACAAACGGCTGAACCATCGCGGTCAGCCCCTCCGCACGCATCCGCTCCACATGCCGCAGGGCGATCCCCCGCTGCTCGGGCGTGTACCGCGCCGCGAACCGCGCCCCCGCCCCGGAGGTCGGCTTCACCACGAATTCATAAGAGTCCGGCAGCCCGCCCCCGTCCCCCTCCGCGCCTCCGTCCCCCGGCGCGAGATACACGGTGGGCACCACGGGCACCCCCGCCGCCCCCAGCTCCCCGAGATACCGCTTGTCGGCGTTCCACCGCACGACCTCCGCCGGATTCGCCAGCCGTGTGACCTTGGCGCACCGCTCCACCCAGGCCAGGAACTCGGCGGCCCGCCAGCTGTAGTCCCAGGTCGACCGTATGACGACCAGGTCGTATCCGGCCCAGTCGGCCCCCGGATCGTCCCAGCACACGGCCTCGGCGTCGGCGCCCGCTTCCCGCAGCGCGCCGACGAGCCCCGGCAGATCCCGGTCGACCCTTGGTTCCGCCCCCGGGTCGTAGGTGGCGAGGGCTATGCGGGGAGCGGCGATACGGGCCACGGGTTCTCCTCATCTCGTAGGCCGGCCGACGAGGCGTATGGCCGGTCGGCGCAGGCTAACAACCCGGGGTGACCGGTTCGGACCGGTTTTCGCCCGGGCGCGCCTCACGGCACCGAGGGCCCCGTGATGAGCCGCCCGTCCGCGTCGTACGGCCAGACATTGGGGACGCAGCCCTTCAGGCCCTTGATCTGCTGCATCATCGCGGGGGCCGGTCTGCCCTTGCCGGGGCAGGTGACATGGCCGTGTTCGAGGAAGTGGCCGACCTCGTGGTTGATGATCAGGGCGCGGTAGCCCTTGACGTCGTCGGCGTAGAACCGTGTCGCCAGTTCCCAGCGCTTGATGTTGACCATGACGTTGCCGCCGACGCTGCAGTTGTACTCGCCTCCGGTGTCCAGCCCGTAGTCGCCGCAGATGTCGTCGACGGTGCCGGCGGTGGCGACCTTGACGACGAAGTCGGTGGCGCCGTCGGAGACCCGTTGGAAGGCGGATTCGCCGTCCGCCGTCCAGCCGCGCGGGTCCTTGAGGACGGCCTCGACCTCCTCGGCGACGGCCGACGTGGACAGCGACAGCCCGTCCTCGATCTCGACCCGGTAGCGGCGCAGCTTCTTCCCCTTCCCCACCTTGTCGCTTGTGCCGGAGGCCACGGTGAAGGTGCCGGGCCCGTTCTCGGGGAAGGTGGTGGGCCGCGGCGGGTCGGCCGACGCGCTGGGGGACCGACTCGGGGTCTTGTCGAGCGAGGCGCTGGGAGAACTGCTGGGCGTCCCGTCGTCATCGGGGGCCGGCCGGGAGTCCTCGGGCGAAGGCTCGGCGCTGTCCTCCGCCCCGCCCCCGGCGGACGTACGGGACTCGGCCCCGGCGGACAACTCGCCCCGGTCACCCTCACCACCGGACGTCCAGCTCACGATCCCGACCCCGGTGACACCGAGAACGGCCACCACCGCGAGCCCACCCACCAGCGGCCCCACGCCCCGCCGCGCGGCCGCCTTCCGTCTGCGCCCGCCATGGGAAGCCTTCCCGCGACTACGACGGCCGTTGGAAGGTGTTGCCTTGCGCTCGGTCATGTTCCTTCAGAGTGTGATCGGAATGTGATCGGATGAGTCCCGATCGATCACAAAACGATAACGACCAATCGCCCGGCCCACGTTCAGATCGCCGAAACCCCTCCGAGAACCACGTCACACACCACCCTTGACCTTCACCTTCGGGGAAGCCCGAGCATCGACGACAGCACGACGAACGACCGTGAGCCGGGACATAGCCGAGACCCGACGGGGGAGCCATGGCGGACAGCGGAAGCATGCTGACGATCGGGGCATTCGCGAAGGCATGCCGGCTGTCGCCGAAGGCACTACGGCTCTACGACGAACTGGACCTCCTCAGGCCCGCCCGCGTCGACCCCGACACCGGCTACCGCTACTACGCCGCCGAGCAGCTCGAACAGGCCCGGCTGGTGGCGTGGCTGCGCCGGCTCGGTATGCCGCTGGCCCGCATCCGCACGGTCCGCTCGCTCGCCCCCGCCCCGGCGGCCCGGGAGATCCGGGCGTACTGGGCCGAGGTCGAGGCCGAGACGGCGAGCCGGCGCGAACTGGCGGCGTTCCTCGTGTCCCACCTGACCGACAGCACGTCATCGAGGAAGGACACCACGATGCTCGAACTCCGTTACGCCGCCCTCTCCGACACCGGCCTGGTCCGCCCCGCCAACCAGGACACCGCCTACGCCGGCGCCCACGTCCTCGCCGTGGCCGACGGCTTCGGCCCGGCCGGCGCCCCCGCGAGCACGGCGGCCGTGGAGGCCCTGAAGACCCTGGACCGCGAACCGCTGCCGGCGGGCAGCATGCCGAACGTTGGGTGTCCGCTCGCCTATGCGCCGTGGGGGTGCTCTCTGGGGGCGAGCGCGGGTGGTGTGTGGTTGCTCGCGCAGTTCCCCGCGCCCCTGAAAAGCAGGGGCTGCGCCCCTTGCTTTACGGCCCGCAGGGGCCGTGTCTTTCAGG